>JAZQWX010000001.1:0-1583 GCA_045632565.1 Eubacteriales bacterium
ATTTTTGTGGGAAACTTTGTTGAAAGTAGTAATTTTAACGAAATCTTGCGGTTGCTTGTAGGGGCGACCATCGGTGGTCCGTCTTCTCATAGGACGGTTATATCCCATCCGCCGCGCTGGCGTTGAGATCGTCCCCGGCGCGCACGCCCTCCTCGTAGGAGAAGTGGCAGGCGGCCGCCACCATCGCGCCGTTGTCGCCGCAAAGAGAAAGGGGCGGGATGAACAGGGAAACGCCGCGCTTCTCGCACAGCTCGTGGATGCGCGCGCGCAGATGGCTGTTCGCGGCTACGCCACCCGCCACCACCAGCGTGCGGCAGGCAGGGTTGCGCTTCAGGGCAAGGTCGGTCTGCTTGAATACCGCCTCTACCGCGCGGTGGGTATAGGCGGCGGCAAACAGGGCGGGATCGAATTCCTCGCCCGTCTGCTCGTAGCGGTGGAGCAGGTTGATGGCGGCGGTCTTCAGCCCCGAGAAGGAGAAGTCGCCCGAGCCATCGTCCATCGCGGGGGAGGGCAGGGTGTACGCGCCGCTCTTATAGGCGGCGGTCTTTTCGAATTTCTTGTACGCCGCGCGCACGTCGTCGGTGTCGGCGGCGCGGCAAAATCCCTCGGCGGCCAGGCTGTCAAAGCCGCGCCCCGCCGGGTAGGGAATGCCGATCAGTCGCCCGATCTTGTCAAAGGACTCGCCAATGGCGTCATCCCGCGTGGCCGAGATCGGAGAAAAAGCGGTGTAGGTGTCCGCGCGGTAGAGCGAGGTGTGTCCGCCCGATACCGCCAGCGCAAGGAAGGGCAGGGGCGGCATCTCTTCACCTAGACACGCGGCCGCAATATGCGCGCGCATGTGATCCACGGGCACAAGCGGCAGATCATAGGCCGCCGCCAGCCCCTTGGCAAAGTTCACGCCGACCAGCAGTGCCCCGATCAGCCCGGGGTGCGCCGTCACGCCCACCGCCGAAAGATCGGCGGGGGAGAGGGAAGCGGCCTCCAGCGCCTCGCTCACCACGCGGGAAATGACCTCCGCGTGCGCGCGGGAGGCGATCTCGGGCACGACACCGCCGTACAGGCGGTGGGTGTCGATCTGCGACGCTACGATATTCGAAAGAAGAGTCAGTTTACCCCCTTGAAAGGACACCACCGCCGCGGCGGTTTCGTCACAGGAGCTTTCAATGCCGAGATAATACACGTCTAGACCTCTCTTTCCATCAGCACCGCATTCTCGCGCGGCGCGCGGTAATAATCACGCCGCACACCCGTTTCGCGGAACCCGTGTGTCGCATAAAGCGTCCGCGCGGGCGTGTTTCCCTCACGAACGTCGAGAAATATCTTGGTTACCCCCGCCTCGCGGAGTGCGTCCAGCCCGCGCGAGAGCAGCGCGCGGCCGATGCCCAGCCGCCGCGCGTCGGGCAGGGTGGCGATGCGGTAGATCTCCGCCTCGGGCGGACAAAGACCAAGCAGCAGCGCGCCCACCGCGCGGCCGTCTGCGGTCGCCACCAGCGTCAGGGTGGCGGAATTGTCAAGATGCGAGGCAAGCGCCCCCTCGCTCCACGGATCGGAAAAGCACGCGGCCTCGATCGCGCAAAGCGCGG
>JAZQWX010000002.1:0-3128 GCA_045632565.1 Eubacteriales bacterium
CACGGAAATAACACCCCCCCGCCGGCGGCGGCTGTGGTTTTCTCATTCTTTTTCCAGCTTGTATTTCATGGAGAGCGCAAAATCCGCGATCATTTTGGCGGTATCCTCTATCCCGAGGACGGAGGAATTGACCGCAAGGGCGTAGTTATCGTACTTGCCCCATTTTTGGCCTGTGTAGAAATTGTAGTAGGTCGCGCGGCGGTGATCGATCTTGTTCATCATGTCCTCCGCCTTATTCCGCGAAAGCTCCTGCCGCTGCATGATGCGGTTGATGCGGCATTCGTCGTTCGCGTACACGAACACGCGCAACGTGGTGGGGTGGTCGCGCAGAACGTAGTCCGCGCAACGGCCGACGAACACGCAATCCTCTTGCTCGGCCAGCTCGCGGATGATGTCAGATTGCAGGTAAAACAGCTTATCGTTGAGGGGAAGATGGTGATGCGCGGAAAAGCGCACGCCGTGGCTTGATCCCATGGCAAGCGTGTAGAGTAGGCTGCCCGCCGCTACCTCGTCCGCGTGAGAGAGCGCGGCCTCGTTCAGCTCTCCGCGCTCGGCGGACATGGTGATGAGCTGACGGTCGTAGCAGGGGCAGGAAAGCAGACGCGCCACCGCCTCCCCGATCTCGCGGCCGCCGCTTCCGTATTGTCTGGCAATGGTAACGATCAAGTGACTCACAGGGTCGTCCCCCTTTCTTTTTGGTGATATTGCCCAATTTTTTGCATAGTATAGCATATTTTTTGTGAAAAGTAAAGGGGTTTTTGTCAAAATTATCCTCTCTGCTTGCTATTTTTTTCGATTTGTGCTACAATGGCGGCAGAAAATCAACGGGGAGGTGGCCGATCATGCCGCTTTCAGAACACCCAAGCCGCGCCGAGGCGCGTGCACTTCTTCGTGAGCTTCTGCCGCCGCGTGCGCGAAATGCCCACAAGGGACATTTTGGCCGCGCGGCACTTGCCTGCGGCTCTTCCCTGTACGCGGGGGCGGCTATTCTGGCCGCCGAGGGCGCGCTTCGCATGGGCGCGGGCTTTACCTATCTTTATTCGGTGCGCGAGGCGGTTTCGGCCGCGCGGGCGCGACTGCCCGAGGTGATCTGCCGTGAGATGGCAAGCGCCCCCTCGTCACTTACCGACTATCTTCCCGATCTGCAGGCGGCGGACGCCGCGCTGATCGGCTGCGGCATCGGGCAGGAGGGGGATGCGGCGGCGTTTTGCGCCGAGCTTTCCTCGTTTCTTGCCACCGAGGGCGGGCCTCTTGTGTTGGATGCGGACGCGCTGAACCTGCTCTCCAAGGGAGATGCGCGCACCGTTCTGCAGGGAGCGCGGCGGCGCGTGATCCTGACACCGCACGAAATGGAATTTTCCCGCCTGTCGGGACTGCCACTTGCCGAGATCAAGGCCGAGCGCGAGGGTTGTGCCGCCCGCTTTGCCGCCGAAACAGGGGCGACCGTGCTCCTCAAGGGTGCGGGCAGCGTGATCGCGGAGGACGGTCGCTATGCCGTTTGTCCCAGCGGCTCGCCCGCGCTGGCCAAGGGCGGCACGGGGGACGTGCTTTCGGGCATGCTGGTTGGACTGCTCGCGCAGGGAGTTCCCCCTTTTGAAGCAACCTTCCTTGCCGCTTACCTGCACGGGGAAGCGGGCGAGGCCGAGGCGCGGCGCTATTCCGAGCGCGGCGTGCTTCCCTCTTCCCTGCCCGCCGCAGCCGCCGAAATTCTGAATGAGATCATTCGATAACAGGAGCATCATCATGAAAAATCATTTTCAAAAGAACGCGCCGATTTCCTTTCTTTTCCCGATCGACGGTGACTGTCTGAATTCGCGCGACGGACGCGAGGAGGACGGCCGACTGACCGTCACGGCGCGCGTGGCTGCGCCCGCGGGACACTGCGTCGAGATCAACGGACGGGAGGCCGTCTACCGCGAGGGGGCTTACGAGGCCGCCGTGTACGTGGCGGCCTACCGTACCGAGCTGATCGCACGCGATCTTTCCGCAGGCACGGAATGCCGCGCGAGCGTTTTCCGTCTGCCGCACGCCGTAGGGGGATTTCGCATTTCCTCGGACGATAACATTCTGTTTCTTTACGATCTGACGGTGCACAAGGATGAGTACCGATCGATGTTTGAAAATCCCTACCTTGCCCTGTACCGCGAGGCGCACGAAAAATACGGTGCCAAGGTGCACCTAAATCTCTTTTACGAGTTCACCGAGAGCGATCGGCAGTATTTTTCGACCGACCGCCCCTGCTTCAACCTGTCCATGGTGACCGATGCGTTCAAGGAAGAATTCCGCGCAAATGCCGATTGGCTGAAGCTCTCGTTCCATTCCCGCGCCAATACCATGCGTCCCTACGAGAACACCACGGAAGAAGAGATCTCACGCGAGTGTGAGGCGGTGCACCGTGAAATTTTGCGTTTTGCGGGCAAAGAGGCTCTGTCCGACGTGACCACCCTGCACTTCGGCGCGGCAAACGAGGCGGCCGTGCGCGCCATGCGCGCAGCGGGCTACCGCGCAATGGCGGGCTACTTTATCCCCGGCCGCCCCAACCCCGTTGCCTACCACGCAACAGAAGAACTGATCGCCCATATTTACGAGCGCGATTTCTTCTGCGATACCGACACGGATATGTTCTTTGGGCGCATTGACAGCGTGCTGAACTGCAACACAAACGAAGAAAACCTGGCCGAGATCGCCGAAGCCGCGGCAAGCCCCACACGCGGCGGGTATATCGAGGTCATGATCCACGAGCAATATTTTTATCCCGATTACGTCAATTACCTGCCCGACTTCCGCGCCCGCGTGCTGGATCCCGTGCGCTATCTGTACGAGAAGGGCTACCGCGGCCGTTTCCTTTCGGAGGCCGTCAGAGAGGACTGAAATTCCGCAAAAAAGCACCCGTGTGTTGAGTTTGCAACACACGGGTGCCGTTTTATTCACTTTTGTTTGATTTTTTACGCTTCTGCGTAGCACGCGCGGAGGTAGTCAAGAGCCTCCTTCGTGGTGGCCTCATAATCCTCCTCGGGGGTGCGGCGACCCTCCAAGGAGATCAGCGCGTCATAGCCCTCTCGCTTCAGGATGCGGAACATTTCAAGATACTTTTCACGGTCGCCGTCCGTATAACGGGGGTAAAGGCG
>JAZQWX010000003.1:0-2498 GCA_045632565.1 Eubacteriales bacterium
GGCGGGGGCGGAAATTAGCACACGGGTTGAGGTTCCCACAAATTTTCTTCACGTATGACCAATCTGTGTAAAACTTCACACATTTCTTGGACAGTTATCGTTTCACCACTCAAACTCAAGTGTCCTCCTTCTAAAAGAAGAACATAATTGCCGTAGTCAACGGCAACATGAGAGATAGGGGGATAATCTATTTCTTCTTCTGTTTTCCAATACAGACCGGCATACTGTTTTCCCTCTATCCGGATTTCAAACCGGCAACGCTTATCCATGGTGTTGTACTGCTCCACCAAAATACTATCTTTTACTTGGAAAGATAGCCTGAATTGTCGATCTTCATTCATAGGATCGTCGAATGCTGTATAAATGGTGACGGGTTCATCCTCTGTCATTGGCTTTATGTAATACTCATTCTTTCGATAATAGCCTATCCATTCGTCGCCATTTCGATATGCACTTAAATATGGAACTGTTCCTGCATTCCAAATCGCATCATACGTAAAATCACATGCTGCTTGAAGCTGTGCGTGATCAGAACTGTGGGATTTGGGGAATATCTCTTTTGCAATTATGGCATCATACATTTGATCAAATTCTTCAAAACTCACATAAGTCGGCAAAGAACAGCACCGTTCCCAAGGTATCCGCCTTTTTGGTTCGCTGATCGGTTTTGTATTATTAGCAGGTGTACAAGAAAAAAGAAAACAGCAACATATTAGCAGCAATGTACATATACATTTTGCTTTTTTCATATTCCTTCTCCTTTTTTGTTTGATTTGTAAGAAAAACGGCATCTCTCTTGATTGTATAATAGCATAACTGCGGCAGTTCTGTCAATAGAAATTGCAATATTTTGCACAAATAGCAATTTTGTGCAAGCAAAAAAGCCCCCCTCTCGAGGGGGGGGCCGAACGAAAGTGAGGCGGGGGGAGTTTGCTACGAGAAAGTTTACTCCCCTCGTCACGCTCCGCGTGCCACCCCCCTCGGGAGGGGGGCTTTTTAGGCTTCCCCTGAGGGAGCGAAACGACCGTTTCGTTGCTCTTCTGATTTTTGGGAATAACGCCGCCTGCGGGCGACTACCTGCCCTTCCTCCTCCATAGTCGTGGTCTGTCGCCTGCGCATGCTCGGCTCCGTCCACTCCTTTTCGTCGTTACACGCTTCACAAAAACGCCTTTGGCCTTTTTGCTCGCTTACCCATCCGTCGGCTTCACCGCCACCTTCCTCCAAGGGGGAAGGCAGAGAAAAATCCCCCTGCCGAAGCAGGGGGATTTGAGTTTTGACGATTACAGCACCGTTACGCGGATCATGCCCTCAACCTTGTTAAGAGCCTCTACCGTGTGCGCGCCAACCTCGGTGCCAACGTCTACCAGCGTGTAGGCGTATTCACCGCGAGAGCCGTTTGCAAGGTTCTCGATGTTGATGCCCTCGGCTGAGATGGCGGAGGTGATGGAGGCGATGACGTTCGGGATGTTCTTGTGCGCGAGGCACAGGCGCTGTACGCCGCCGCGCGGCATGGAAACAGCGGGGAAGTTGACCGAGTTGACGATGTTACCGTTTTCGAGGAAATCGGCAAGCTGACGGCAGGCCATCACCGCGCAGTGATCCTCGGACTCGTAGGTCGAAGCACCAAGGTGCGGGATGTTGACGATGCCGGGTGCACCCACGGTGGCCTCGGTCGGGAAGTCGGTGATGTAGGCGGCAACCTTGCCGGAGGCAAGGGCTTCCTTCATATCCTCGGCGTTGACGAGGTCGGCACGCGCGAGGTTGATGATGCGCACGCCGTCCTTCATCATGTCCAGCGTCTTTTTGCAGATCATGCCCTTGGTTTCTGCGGTAGCGGGAACGTGCAGGGTGATGTAGTCTGCCTGCCGGTAAATCTCCTCGTAGGAAGCGGCCTTCTTGACGGCAACCGACAAAGCCCACGCGGCCTTAACGGTGATAAAGGGGTCGCAACCGATGACCGACATACCAAGTGCGTCTGCCGCATTGGCAACCAGACCGCCGATCGCACCCAGACCGATCACACCCAGCGTCTTGCCGGTCAGCTCGTGACCAACGAAGGCAGCCTTGCCCTTTTCCACCGCCTTGGCGATGTCGGGCGTGCCCTTGAGGGTGTTGACCCACTCGATGCCGCCCACCACGTTACGGGAGGAAAGGATCAGAGCGGCGATCGCCAGCTCCTTTACACCGTTGGCGTTCGCACCGGGGGTGTTGAACACCACCACGCCGTTCTCGGAGCAACGGTCAAGGGGAATATTGTTGACACCCGCGCCCGCACGTGCGATGGCACGCAGGTTGGGGTTGAATTCCATTTCATGCAGGGAAGCGGAGCGAACCAGAATGCCGTCGGGGTTCTCAAGATCGGTATCTACGTCGTATGCGCCACGGGCAAAGGCGTCCGTGCCGCAGGCGGCGATCTTGTTCATCATTTTAATCTGCTTTTTCATAAGATCAACCGTTCTCCTTCGGATTTTCTTCGGCAAATTTCTTCATAAAGGCGA
>JAZQWX010000004.1:0-10436 GCA_045632565.1 Eubacteriales bacterium
GCGACCGATAGAGGCAAGCAGCTCGTCCGAGAGGGTCTGGGGGTTGACACTGATGCGCGTAACACCGCCCTCGCGGGCGATCGCCAGCTTTTCGGCGGTGATGGTGTCCGGGCGACCTGCTTCCAAGGTAAACTCGTCAAGCGAGGATACGTCCACGTTTTTGCCGACACGCGCCAGCAGCTGACGAAGCTGGGTGTTCGAGAGAACGGTGGGCGTGCCTCCGCCGATGTAGACGGTAGCGATCCGCAGTCCAAGCCGCCGCACGGTGGCAAACATATGGTCGATATCGAGGTACAGGGTTTTGAGATAGTCGGGGATGAGAGAAAGCAGCTTTCCCGAGCTGCCCGACACGAAGGAGCAATACGCACACCGCGAGGGACAGAACGGAATGGAGATGTAGATGCTGCAGGTATCCCGCAGGGGGTAGGATTTCATCAGACGGTATTCACCCGATGCCACCGCCACGGCAAGGGCCGCTTTTTTCGGATTGACAAAATATTCGTCCCGCAAAATACGCTTGGAGCGCAGAATACCGTTGTCCGACATGATCAGCTCGGAGGCGACCTTGGAGGGGCGCACGCCGGTCAAAATGCCCCACGGGGGCGTATAGCCGCACAGATCCTTGCCTGCGGCAAAGACGGCGCGGCCGACGGCAATTTTCGAAAGGCGCTCGTCACTCGCACCGGGAATATCGGCGCGCAGGATTCTTCCCTCTCCGCGTTTGCATTTTCCTTTATACCGCAGCTCGGCGGTCGCAAAGAAGCCCGCTTCATCCGATTGCAGGGCAACGTCCGCTTCGGGATTGTCGGGTGAGGGCTGCTCGGCCGTTCCGAATTTGGAGCCGGGAAAGAATAACAGGCAAAGCGTTTGGACGTAAAAAACGCTGATATCTCCTTTTACGTTGAGGATCATGTCTTCTTCCCCTTTTTCAGCACGGCAGAATCCATGACGATAGTCACAGGTCCGTCACAGCTTGCCTCGATTCGCATATCTGCGCCGAATTTGCCGTGCCCTACCAGCCCAACACGCTCTTCCATGAGGCGGATGAAATGCTCGTACAGCGGCTCGGCTTTTTCGGGGCGTGCGGCGGCAAGGTAATCGGGGCGGTTGCCGTGCGCGTAATTGGCTTGCAGGGTGAAATTGGACACCACCAGCACGCCACCGCCCACGTCGGTAACCGAGAGGTTCATTTTGTCCTGTTCATCGCAAAAAATACGCAAGCGCGCGATCTTATCGGCAAGCAGGCGGGCGTCCTCCTCCGTATCCTCGGTATGGATGCCGAGCAGGATAAAGAGCCCCTTGCCGCATTCGCCGGAAAATTCCCCATCCGCATACACGGTGGCGTGGGATACGCGTTGTAATACTGCTGTCATAGTTACCTCGTTAAGCCTCTGTTGACGGCACGAACGGCAGAGATCGCCTGCAGGCGCGACACGATGGAACGGAAGTGTGCCACGTTCTTACAGCCAACGGTCAGCTGGATGGTCTGGCTGTCATCGGGGCGTTTTTGCGCATTGATCTGCATAATGGCGACCTTCATATCCGCAAGGGCGCCCGTTACGTCCGCAATCAGCGTGATACTGTTATCGGCAATGATCTGAATAGTGGCTTCATAAAGTGCGGCAGATACCACAGGGTCGACCTCCCAGGAGGCACTGACCCAGCGTTCTCTTTGCTCTTCATTTGCCTGCCCCGCTATCGCGTTGGGGCAGTCCTTTTTATGGATGGAAATACCAAACCCCTTGGTAATAAAGCCAATGATATCGTCACCCGGCAGGGGGTTGCAACATCTCGCGCATTTGACCATGCAGCCGCGCTCTCCGTCCACCACAATGCCGCTGTTGCTCTTTAGATTCTTGGGCTTTTCGACGATCTTGACCTGCGAGGCCTGAAGCGGCTCGGGATCGGGCGCCTTGACCACGCGGTCAAATTCATCCCGCAGTCGGCCTGCGATCTTGGTCATGTGCAGACCGCCGTATCCGATGGTGTTATAGAGGTCGTTTGCCTCCTGAATACCAAGGCGGCGGGCAACGTTGGTCACAATCTCCAGCCGATCCGCCTCGGTGAACGGGCGGCCGACGCGAGAGAGCTCACGGTCTACCTCGGCAAAGCCGACTTCGATATTTTCGGCGCGGCGCTCCTTTTTGAACCACTGGCGGATCTTATTGCGCGCCTCGCTTGTTTTAACGATCTTGATCCAGTCACGGCTGGGGCCCTTGGTGGACGAGGAGGTGAGGATCTCGACGATCTGTCCGTTCTCGGGGACACTGGTGATCGGCACGATCATGCCGTTGATCTTCGCGCCAACCATTTTATTGCCGACAGCCGTATGGATGGCGTAGGCAAAGTCGATAACGGTAGAGCCGAGGGGCAAGGAGATACAGTCGCCTTTCGGGGTAAAGACGAAGGTTTCGTCGTGGAAAATATCGGTTTTAAAGGCGTGTAAAAACTCGTCCGGATCGCGGGTGCTGTCCTCGGTTTCAATAAGCTTGGCGATCCAGGAAAGCTTTTCATCCGCTTCCGAGCTGGCGGTCGCACCCGATTTGTATTTCCAATGCGCGGCGATACCGAACTCGGCCACGCGGTGCATGTCCTCGGTGCGGATCTGGATTTCAAAGGGGATGCCGCCGCGGCTGATGACCGAGGTGTGCAGGGAGCGGTAGAGGTTGGGCTTGGGCGTGGAGATATAGTCCTTAAAGCGGCCGGGCACGGACTTGAACAGCTCATGCACAAGGCCAAGGACGGTATAGCATTCCAGCTCGGTTTTCACGATCACGCGCAGGGCATAAAAGTCATAGATCTCATCAATGCTTTTGTTGCTGCCGTACATTTTACGGTACAGGCTGTAGACCGATTTGATGCGCCCTTCTACGGTGAAGTGGATATGGTTTTCGGCTAATTTTTCTTCGATCTTTTCGCGTGCCTGCACAAGCAGGTCGCGGTTCTGGCCGTAGCGGCTGTCAATAGCCTCATGCACCTCGGCATACCCGACGGGGTCGAGGTAGGAAAGGCTGATATTCTCCAGCTCCAGCTTGATACGCTGCATACCGAGGCGGTGAGCCAGCGGCGCGTAGATATACATGGTTTCAAGCGCGATGGTACGCTGCTTTTCGGGGGATTTTGCCCCCAACGTACGCATATTATGCAGACGGTCGCAGAGCTTGATAAAGATCACGCGGATGTCCTTGCTCATGGCAAGCAGCATCTTGCGGATGTTTTCAATATGCGCTTCTTCCTTATCCTCGATCTGCATTTGCACGATCTTGGTCAGGCCGTCCACGATCAGGGCCACGTTCTCCCCGAAACGGGAACGGATCTCCCCGAGGTTGGTGCGGTCGGAACAGTCCTCTACGGTGTCATGCAAGAGCGCCGCGCAGATAGAGTCGGTATCCAACTCCAGCTCTGCCACGATCTCGGCCACGGCAAGGGGGTGCGAGATGTAAGGATCACCGCTTTGGCGCAGCTGACCGGCATGCAGATCGCGCGCATAGGCGTATGCTTCCTCTATTTTTTCGGTTTGATAGGTTCGTCCGCTTGCTTGCAGGCGGGCAATAAAATCGCGCATGCGGTCATCCATTTCCGACATTTTTTGCGCGAGGGTGATTTTACAGTCCTGTTCGGTGACAGGGATCTTTTCATCAAGGGACACGGTTTTCTCCTTCCGGGGCAACGATTGCCGCCCCACGGTAGCCTATTCGCCTCAAGAGCCCTTTTGCATCTGGGAACGCAGACGGTGGAGCCACGTTGATTTTTCAAGATCGGTCTTTTTATCCGAGAAACGGATGCAGAAGAAATAGTTTTCATCTCCGACTTCTTCAATGCCCATCAGATTGAGCTCCTGCAGAACGCGGATGATGACCTTTAGCTTGATGTAGCCGATATCGCCCTTCCCTGCCGCCTGCAGCTTGACAAGCAGAGCACGGTGAGAGAGCGTATCGCAGCCCGCGCGCACCTGACGGCACACGAGGTTATAAACGGCGGCAAAATCCTCCCGCGTGGGCAGGATATTTTCTTCTGGCGAGAAGGGTGCGCCCGCCCAGATCTCGGCAAAGCGCGCACGCTCCTCTCGGTCGGTTCGACGCGCATTCTCGCACAGGCGGATATCCCGCACGATCAGCTGAACGCTTCTTCTGCCGTTGTATTCGTTGATATCGAGGTTAAACAGCACGTCTGCCGAGTCACCCACGAACAGGTTCATCTGCGCCTGACTGCGCGAGAAGCACATGGCGGTGAAGGTATGCTGTCCGTCGCCAATGACAAGACGGGTATGCTTACCGCCGCTGATCGGGATCACCTCAAAAATGCGCGCATCCCGCAAGACGAAGGTGGGAACGGGATTGCCCGTGCCGTAGGGCTCCAGCATCCGCAGCTCCTCGGCAAGCGCCATGGAAATATCCTCACACCGCAGGGTACAGTCCGCCTCTACGGTGGGAATGAGTGCCTCGCTTGAGAGATGCTCTCTTGCGTATTCGTTGATCTTTTCGCGGAAGGCGGCAAGCTCGCCGCGCGTCACGCTCAGTCCCGCAGCCAGCTCGTGGCCACCGAATTTGACCAGATGATCGCTGCAATGCACCAGGGCATCCACCAGATTCATCCCCTTGACGCTGCGGCCCGATCCCTTGCCCACGTCGCTGTCAAGGTGCATGTCCGGGTCGCCCCCCTCAAAGGATACGAGGATAGAGGGCAGCCCGTACCGTTCGGTGATACGGGAGGAAACGATACCGATGACACCGTGATGCCAATGATCGTTTTCGATCACGAGAACGGGGTTGCCTGCCAAAGCAGGATCGCTTTCAATACGGCGGTAGGCCTCCTCCGCAATGCGGTTTTCCTCCTCCTGCCGTTCGCGGTTTGCGTCGCACAGCTCATGCGCGATGGGCATGGCTTCCCGATGGTCACGCGCAAGGAAGAGCTCGACGGCCCGTTCAGCCGAGCGAATACGGCCTGCCGCATTGATGCGGGGAGCGAGGGTATAGCCAATATAGCCGGAGGTGATCTTTTGCGGACGCTTATCGCCACGCTTATCGCTTTTTCCGTCCGCGCGGGTAGCACCCGCTTCCATCAAGGCAGAGAGCCCCGGACGGCGTGTATTTTCCATACGGTGCAGGCCGAAGCTGACGATCAGACGGTTTTCGTCCCGAATCGGCATGACGTCGGCAATCGTACCGATGGCCACAAGATCGGCGTATTCGTCACACATGCGGCGCACGCAAACGGCGCGGCGATCGCCCGTTTCACTCTCTTCATACGCGCAAATGAGCTTGAAGACCACGCCGACCCCCGCCAGCTCCTTGAACGGATAGGGGCAATCCGGACGATGGGGATTGACCACGGCGACGGCGGGCGGAAGCTCGCTTTGACATTCATGGTGATCGGTGACCACCACGTCCACGCCAAGCGTTTTGGCAAAGGCGATCTCCTCTGCGGCGGTAATGCCCGTATCCACGGTCACGATCAGAGTCGTATCGCGCGCAGCGAGTGCTTCAATGGCGGCGTGGGACACGCCGTAGCCTTCTCCGATACGGTTGGGGATATAGTAATCCACGTCTGCACCACGGCGTTTCAGGTACAGATAGAGGGTACAGACGGCGGTCACGCCGTCCACGTCATAGTCACCGTAAATGGTGATCTTTTCCTTCAGACGGATCGCGCGACGGATGCGATTGATGGCCTTTTCCGCATCCTTCAAAAGAAAGGGGTTGTGGAGCAACTCGCTTTCCATACGGATAAAGGAGCGCGCGGCTTCGGGATCACGATAGTCGCGACAGCAAAGCAGGCGGGCGAGAATGGGGCTGATCCCAAGCTCGGCAGAAAGTCGCGCCGCATCGGCGCGAATTCCGGGGTCATCTGTTTCGTGGAGGATCCACTTCTTTTCTGTTACTTGTTTTTGCATATATTTACTCGTTCGAGGCGGATGACGCAGCATCCTCCTCTTCCCTATGTTTAATCACGTTTACGATGGTCACGGACGGTGCTTTACCCGAAAGAAGCACCGACACCAAAAAGACGACGGCAAAGGCAAAGAGAAAGCCGCCCGCAGCGCAGAGCGCAAGGGGGATGGCTTGCTCTAAAAATGCAGAGCCGATCAGATACGCCGCAAGAGCCGCGACGAGAGGAAACAAAAAGACAAGGGCGGCATAGGCCAGAATGCGGCGATCATCCGCTTCCAGCTCTACGCGATCGCCTGCCGCCGCCCCGATGGGGTTGGCGGCCTTGGCGGTGTGGCGGTTATCCCCGCCGAGAAGAGAGCAGGCAGCGCAGCCCTCGGCATGCTGATGGCAGCCCTCGCAGGCAGACGCGCGAACAACGGACACGGTAGCTGTGCCGTTTTCGGTTTTCAGTACGGTGCCGATCTGCTTCATGGCTCTCTCCCAATTCAGTCGATAGATGCGTAGCGCGCGCACAGGGCGAGCGCGGTGTGGATGCCGTCCAGCGCGGCAGAGGTGATACCGCCTGCGTATCCGGCGCCTTCCCCGCAGGGGTACAGATTGGGCACACGGGGGGCTACACGCGCCTCGTTACGCAAAATGCGAACGGGGGCGGAGGTACGGGTTTCCGGACCTGTCAGTACGGCGTCCGGGGTGGCATAGCCACGGATGCGCCGATCAAAGATCGGCAAGGAATACCGCAAAGAATCCGTGATAAATTGCGGCAGATAGCGATCAGGGGAGGCAAGACGCACACCGCCATCCATGTAGGAGGGCAGAATGCGGGAGGGGGCTGATCCCTCCTTACCGGCAAGAAAATCACCAAGCAGGCAGGCGGGGGCGGAGTAATCCGAGCCGCCGACGGCAAAGGCAGCCTGCTCGATCTTGCGCTGGAAGGCGATCGCCCCTTCGGGGGTATTGTCGTAATCCGAAACGTCAACCGAAACCGCCACGGCGGCGTTGGCATTTTTGCCGTCGCGCGCACGCGCGCTCATACCGTTGACAACGACGCCGCCTGTTTCACTGGCGGCGGCAACCACCTCGCCGCCCGGGCACATACAGAAGGTATAGACACCGCGGCCGCCCGTGCGGTCAGAGAGGGTGTATTCGGCATGACCAAGGGCAGGATGCCCGGCAAAATTGCCGTACATCGCACGGTCGATATCCTCTTGCAGGTGCTCAATACGCAGGCCGACCGAAAAGGGCTTTGGCTGAATATCAAGTCCGCGCGAGAGGAGCATGGCGTAGGTATCGCGGGCGCTGTGGCCAATGGCAAGGATAAGAGCCCCACAGGGGATGAGTTCGTTTCCGTTGACAACGGCGGCTTCTACGCCACCCGCGCCAAGACGCAAATCAGAGAGGGTTGCGTGATAGCGCACCTCACCGCCCTTTTCCTCGATATAGGCAAGCATGCGGGACACAACGGTACGCAAATAATCCGTACCGATATGCGGCTTTGCCTGTACGGTGATATCGGCGGGCGCGCCAAAATCCGCCAAGCGGGACAGCACGTAGCTGCAAAGGGGATCGTTGACGCGGGTGACGAGCTTGCCGTCCGAGAACGTGCCGGCACCGCCCGCACCGAACTGGATATTGACGTTTGGATCCAGGATGCGCGTTTTAACAAAGGCCGTAGTGGCATGCACGCGCTCCTCCACCGTGCCGCCACGCTCGAGCACGAGAGGGCGGTAGCCGTTTTCCGAGAGAAGCATGGCGGCAAAGAGGCCCGCAGGACCTGTGCCGACCACAATGGGGCGGGCGGCAAGCGCCTCACGTCCTCGCAGAACCTGAAGCTCGCCATCCGGCAGGGATGAAATGCCGCGCGCGGCAAGGCGCTCAAGCTCCGTAACAGAAAAATCGCCGCTTACGGCAACGGAGTACACAAAGCGGATATCCTCACGCTTCCGTGCATCCACTGAACGGCGATACATGCGGTATGAAAGAGAGGGGTGGCGAATGCCGTGGCGGCGAAGCTGTGCCGCTGCGGCGGAAAACGCCTCTCCCTCCCCTGCCTCAAGCGGCAGGGTGATGGAGGGAACGAGAACGGTTCGGCGGCTCATGCGGTTTCACCGTTAAGCTGCTTCACCACGACGGAATACTCATCCTTTACGGAAAGTGCTCCCGGAAGCTTGATGCGAACGTGGAAGGAATACTGATGGTCACCGCCCTCGATCGGCGTGGCATCCGGCAGATCGGACGGGAGAACGTAGGCCACGATGTCTTGTGCGGAATAGGAGGCAAGCTCCATCTTCGTGCCGTAAACGCGGACGGAGATGGTCGGATCATCGATATGCCATACAGCCGTATCACCGCTGACGGTAACGGTCACGCCCTCGTAAACCTCGCTGTAGATCGGTGCTTCCGCATACATCACGTAGAGCCAAAGCACCACGGCAAGCAGAAGACAAACGATCTTGGCCACGATATGCCGGGGACGGCGCGTGGAAAATTCTTTACTTTTCATGCGACTTCCCCCTTACTTACGGACGCAAAGCTCGGTCAAGGTTTGCTTGAGCGTCTGGTAATTCTGATTGCGTTTAAGTTCTCCGTTATAGGCGATGGAGATGGTGCCCGTTTCCTCCGACACAACGATGACCAAGGCGTCGCTGATCTCACTCATACCGAGAGCGGCGCGGTGACGCGTACCGAGATCCTGGTTGATCGGACGTTCGGTCAGGGGCAAGAAGCAGCTGGCGGCACAAACGCGGCCGTTACGGATGATCATGGCACCGTCGTGCAGCGGCGCTTTATTGTAGAAGATGTTGCGGATGAGGTAGGCAGACACCTTGGCGTCCAGCTCTACGCCCGAGCGAATGATGTCGCCGAGCTTGGTCGAGCGTTCCATAACGATGAGCGCGCCCGTTTTGGTACGTGCCATATCGGACACGGCCTCACAAAGCGACTCGATCATTTCGGTGCGGCTGGCAAGCGAGCGTTGCTCACCAAGTCCCTTGAAGCCGCGCAGCGGCTCTTCACCCACCTTTTCCAGAGCGCCACGAAGCTCCGGCTGGAAGAGGATGATCAGGGCGATCATACCAACCTGGAAAATGTTGCCGAGCAAAAAGCGCAGGGCATGGAAATTGACCAGCTCGCTGACGACCATAATGGCGGCAACGAACAAAATACCGATGGAAAGCTTGCCCGCGCGACGCTCGCTGATAAAACGATATGTGGCATACAGCACAACGGCAAGCAACAAAATATCGATCACGTCGGTCAGCCGTATCATGCTGAACTGCACGCGAAGGAACTGATAAAATTCTTCAAAGCTGGCAAAAATGTTCATGTATCGATCACCGTTCACACGAATTTTCTTGATGTGGTTTGCGTATAGAATATACTTATTTATTTTAGTATATCATACCTTTTTTCGCTTTGCAATATTTTTTACGAATATTCGTGCAAAAATCAATTCTTTTTTTGCGTTTTTTCGTTATCCTGCCCCTCGGAACTTTTCTTGCGCGGCGCAAGTCCGAAATCGCTGGAAAGGATCGCGCCCGATGAGATCGACGCACGGCCGAAGCGGCGGCGGATGTCATCCACCGCGCCCTCCAACCGCTCGGTCTTTTCACGGCGACAATCCTCCTCCTCACCGAAGAGCGAAAGCTGTTCCCCGCCCTCGTCCTCCGCAACAAGATTCATGGCGGTCACGGTCAGGGCACGAATGGGGCGACCGATGCGCCACGTATCCGAAAGGATAGCAAAAGCAAGATCCGAAATTTCACGCGCTAACGCACTCGGCTTGGAAAGGGGACGTTGACGGGACACGCTTTCCAGCATGGTATCTTTGACCGTGACTGAAACGGTAGTGGCCTTTTTGGAGAGGGCGCGCAAGCGTGCGGCGATCTCCTCCGCCAGAGCAAACAGGCCAACGCGGATCTCCTCCGCCAAAACGAGATCACGGCGGAAGGTCATGCCGTTACCCACGCTTTTCGGCTCGGCGCGCTCGGCACGGGACAGAACCGGCGCATCGTCCTCGCCGTGGACGTAGGTCCAGACCATTTCCCCCTGCTTGCCAAAGCGCGAAACCAAAAAACTGCGCGAGGCGGCGGCAAGCTCACCGAGCGTGTGGATGTTGCAGGAATGCAAGGCGTCGGCTGTATGCGGACCAATATACATCATACTGTCAACGGGGAGCGGATAGATGATCTGCTCAAAATTATCTCTTGAAATTACGGTTATGGCATCGGGCTTTTTGTAGTCACTTCCCATTTTTGCGAACATTTTGTTAAAGGAAACGCCGATGGAAACGGTCACGCCGATCTCCTCTTTCACCGCGCGGCGGATATCCTCCGCGATGGCAAGACCGTCCCCGAAAAGGGCGCGCGAGCCGGTCACGTCCAGCCAGGATTCATCCACCGAAAACGGCTCGACAAGATCGGTATAGCGATCATAGATCCGGTTGATGCGACGCGAAAATTCAAGATATGCGTCGTGATGCGGGGGCGCGATCACCAGATGGGGGCATTTCTTTTTGGCAGACCATACGGTTTCAGCCGTGACGATGCC
>JAZQWX010000005.1:0-4580 GCA_045632565.1 Eubacteriales bacterium
CACACCTCAAGATCAGATATCCCATCCCTTTAAGGGAGTAAGGTCACTTGTAGACTACAAGTTTGATAGGTCGCATGTGGAAGCGCAGTAATGCGTGTAGCTGAGCGATACTAATTGACCGAGGGCTTGAACTGCTTCCTAGCAGTTCTCTCTGAGCTGTTTCGTTTCTTTGTTCGGTTTTTTATGGGCATTTGGAATAAGTCAAAAACGATGGCGATTTGCGTTTTCAGCAGGTCGCTTTTTTTTGACCCCTGCAACCTACGGTTGCCGAATTGTCGCGTAAGATGTATGGTATTCTTGACGTCATTTTGCTATGATAGAATGCGAAAGGAGGCGCTTATGGCATTTTCCGAAGAACTTTATGCCCTTCGTAAGAAAAAAGGGCTTTCTCAGGAGCAGCTCGCCGAGGCACTTGACGTATCCCGTCAAGCTATCTCCAAATGGGAAAACGGCACTGCCATGCCCGAAGCCGAAACGCTTATCGCTCTTTCCCGCTATTTTGCCGTTTCACTCGATGTATTGGTGGGGAACGAGCTGCCTGAAAATTCTCGGGCCGAAGCTGCAAATCCCCCGATCCGAATGGGTGGCCGCATCCGCCTTTCGGGGATCATGCTTTCGGTGATCAGTGTAGTCTGCCTTGTGTTATTGTGCATTTTTCGATTTGTTGCTCCCGATGCCTCTGAGGGAATCGCACAATCCTCAACCGTTATTCTGGACGGAAACGGTATTCTGATGCTTATCTGTGCGGCAGCTCTTGCCCTCGGCGTTTTTCTCCTTTTGAAGCCCCACAAAAAATAAAAAGGAGCACGTTATGAAGAAACTGTCCTGCCTTTTTGGCGTTTTGGCCCTGCTTTTGTCGCACGCGATGTTCGCTGTCGTTGCCTATGAGTTCGGCTACCTTACAGCCAGCGTGTGGACCAGCTTTCCCGCCTATACCGCCTTTGTCTATGTCATTCCGTTTTTGATCCCGATCTTGATCTGCTCGATGTTATCCCTTGTGTTTTACAAAAAATCCAAATAAAGAAGCGGCAAGGCTTGCGCCTTGCCGCTCTTTTTGTCATCATCAAATTTCTGCTTGACAATGCCCGGCTGTTATGCTATGATGGATACACGTAAGCGATTTCGGGTTAACGACAAGGGGAGAACGGATATGTACGGAATCTTTAAGCACTTGGCTGCCGAAAACTATTATACAGCACTGCCGAAATGCATCAATTCTGCGGTATGCACCGAGGAAACGAAGAAGAGCTTCCGTCGGATCACGAGGCGGAATATCGTATACGCGCATATGGGACAGCTGGTTATTTCGGATGGGATCTGCTACGCAACCTTTCTTCAAAATCCGGGAAACGACGGAGAAGAACACGACAGCAAAACGAGCGAGGTCGTTCTGGCTGTGTTTTCGCTTGATGCGGTGACCTCCGACTCGTTTGATGCGAAAACCGACGTGACGATCTATCCCGTTGGCCGCAAGGGAGATACCTGCGCAGGATATCGCGCCGCCTCGATTTTCAAGGACAATTCCATGTGCCTTGTCGGGGATAATTTGTACGTTTGCTTCAGCTTTGTGGCGGAGGACGGCGTTGCCCGTGTTTTCAGAAAGATATTTGATGTTCGGGAAAAGGCGTGGAAGGAGGAGGTTGTGGCTCGCCTCGAATATCAAGGAAAAATGTATGATTTTTCCGACAAAACCATCAACCTCGTGTATCGCGATAAGGGGCTTGAGGAGCGCGCACTGGGGCTTATTGAGCTGGTGTCCGCGTGGAGCGAGTACGAGGGGGAATATTACGCAACAGGTGTTACGATCGAAGCTCCAAACAACGGTATTGTGGTCAAAACCTCTGATTTTTGTACGATGAAGCTGGTGGATGCCGTTCCGTTCAACGATATGGGCAGCGCGGAGATCGCCTCCTGCGTGTTCCGCAACAGACTGTACGTCGCCTGCCGACAGGATTATGGACTTCCGTATCTGTATCTCTCCTACCTTGACCTGAAAACGCTGGAATGGAAACAGCATTACAAGCTGCCCGACGGGAACGTGCGCCCGTGGTTCTTCGTTTGTCGGGATGAGCTTTATCTCCTCAATACGGTGGAGGAGTATCACCGCCGTTATACCAACCTCTCGCGTATCCGCGTAATGGAAACGCCGCACAGCGTCTTTAACGACCAGAGCCCCGTGGAGATCATGGCGACCTTGAAGGATTGCGGCAGTTATTTTGCCACGGCAGTCTGTGACGGTGCGGTCTATTTCGTCTGCACAAGGGACACCGAAAGCTTCGGACGGCTCTCCATGAATTTCTCCGATGAAAATACGGTAAACAGGAAGCTTGCCGAATTTTTCGGCGGTTTGACATAAAAAGAAGCCCCCGAGGGGGCTTCTTTTTATCCCTTACAGCTCTCGCAGAAGGAAGCGTACTTCGTCTTCTCCTGCTGCAGCTTCGTATCCTCCGCCTGCTCGGTCTTGTACCAGCCGCGGCTGTTCATCTCCGTCCATACCTCGCCCTGCATTCTGTGCTCCTCTGCGAGAATGTTGAGCAGGGTGTTTTTGACCTCCGGCGTGGCCGCCTCGTTCACGTAGTTGTTATATTCCCCCGTGATAAATTTCTGGCTCGTCAGCGCATCCTGCATGCGCTCCTTATCTCCCATTTTGCAGCTCATTTCTTGCCCTCCTTATTTCAAATTCGAATACAGCATATCAAAATGCTGCTGATGCTGTGCCGCCATGCGCTCGTACTTCGTTTTCAGAACGGGATCGCTGCTTTCTGCCGCATAGCTTTCGTATTTGCTGACAAGAAGCTGCTCTGCACCCAGAAGGTCGGACAGGGAAGAAAGTTCCTTTGAGGTGATCTGTGCCATGATTTTATCTCCTTTATATATAATTATATATAATTTTGCATGCGCTTGACGTTGTTCTGCTCAAAGTCGATCATCTTCTGACAGATGTCGGCTGCCTCCTCCGTCCCGCGTTGCTCGCGCAGACGGTTCAGCTGCTTCCGCATGTCCAGAATGCTCATGTTAGAGCCGTTGATCATCAGCTCGGCAATGTGCTCACGCGAGGAATCAAACATCGTATGCATGATCATTCCTACCCGCGCGGGAATATGCTGTACGGAAGGAACCTTTTTCACAGTCTGATTTGCCTTTTTCAGCTGCTCGCGCGCCACGCGGGAAAAGTGGCGGTAGCCGTCCATATGCAGCACCATGTCGTGATGCAGCTTCTCGTCCTGCACCTTGGGGAGCAGAAGGGTAACAGCGTCGTATCCCGTGTCGGTATTCTTATATAGATTGCGGTAAAAATCCAGTTCGTTCATCTTCCCACCTCGTTCTGTTTTGGATGTTTCTATTATGGAACAACGCGTCAATTTTTATGCACCCGCCCTTGATTTTTATAAAAAAATATGCTATACTGTGTAAAAATACCAATTCACTGCATATCCTGTAGGAGGTGTCCCGATGAAAACCCGAAAACACTTGCAAAAACTTGTTCTATGTGCCGTTTTTGCGGCCCTTACTTGCCTTGCTACGCTTGTGATACAAATACCGTCCCCTCTTTCCGGCTTTATGAATCTTGGTGACGCACTTGTATTGACCTCCGCCGTTTTGCTTGGCCCTTTGTACGGTACTGCAGCCGCAGGCATCGGTTCGTGTCTTGCGGATATCCTCAGCGGTTATGCCGTGTATGCGCCGGCTACTCTCATCATCAAAGCTCTCATGGCGCTTGTCTTTTGTCTGCTTCTTCTCGTTATCCGCCGCCCGCGTCTTCTTGCTGCTCTTGTCGGAGCGGTAGCAGCGGAAAGCGTGATGGTTTTCGGATATTTCGCGTATGACGCCTTCTTCCTTGGCTTCGGCATGGGGGCTGCCGTTGGCATACCCGCCAACTTGATTCAGGCCGTGCTTGGTATCGTCATTGCGATGTTCCTCATTCCGCTGCTCAAAAAAATCCCCTATATTTTCGATTGAAATAAAGGAGCACGTATGTTTCGTTCGATAAAGCCCGAGGAGCTTCGGGATAACCCTTTTTCCTTGATTGGTGAGGATTGGATGCTCATTACCGCCGTTAAGCCGGGCGGCAGCTTTAATCCCATGACGGCCTCTTGGGGCGGCATGGGCGTGCTTTGGAAAAAGAACGTCTGCACCGTGTATATTCGCCCCCAACGCTATACCCATGAATTCAGCGAGGAAGGGAATCGACTCTCGCTTTCCTTCTTCTCCCCGAAACGAAAGGATACCCTCGCTTATTGCGGACGCACGAGCGGCAGGGATGTGGATAAGGTCAAGGAATGCGGCCTCACACCCGTGAGGAAAAACGGTCACGTCTACTATGAGGAGGCGCGCCTTGTCCTGCTTTGCCGTAAGATCTATACGGACGTTATCAAGCCGGATGGTTTTCTGGAAACCGAGCCGCGCGAGCACTATTACCCCGAAAAGGACTACCATACAGTCTACGTCTGCGAGATCGAGGAAGCCCTTGTGAAAGACGAAAAATAAGGAAATAAACCATGGCAGAAACAAAAAAGCCTCAAAAAATCATCACCGACAACCGCAAAGCCCGCCACGATTACTTCGTGTGCGAAACCTAT
>JAZQWX010000006.1:0-11792 GCA_045632565.1 Eubacteriales bacterium
GAGATCGTTGCCTATATTTTCAAGACGATTCCCGCCATCGCCAAAAAAGCAGGCCTTTCAAACGGATACCGCATCATCACCAACGCGGGAAAGGATGCCTGCCAATCGGTTCCGCATTTGCATTTCCACATCCTCGGCGGCGCACAGCTTTCCGAGAAAATGGCGTAATTTTCTGAAAAAAACAGCCGTTACAGGAGTAACGGCGTTTTTTCTTTTGTTGGGTCAGTTAGATCAATTCCTTGGTCTTGGCTGCCTTACCAACTCTGTCACGCAGGTAGAACAGCTTCGCGCGGCGAACCTTCGCTACACGAATGAGGTCAACCTTTGCAACGTTGGGAGAGTGGAGGGGGAAGGTCTTCTCTACGCCTACACCGTAAGCAACACGTCTTACCGTGAAGGTTTCGGAAATGCCGCCATTGCGCTTAGCAATCACGGTACCCTCGAACATCTGAATTCTCTCCTTCTCGCCTTCCTTGATCTTATTGTGCACGCGAACGGTGTCACCAATATTGAACTTCGGAAGCTCGGTCTTCATCTGCTCATTCACAAAAGCCTGAATCATATCCATGTGATGATTCCTCCTTTACCTTCGAACATTCGTGCGGAGCAACGCAGAGGACTGTTCTGTTTTTAGTCATGCCATAGCATACCTATGGTATTATAACACCCCTTTTCCAAAAAATCAAGTCTTTTTTCAAAAAAATCTTCTTGTATATTTCATTTCGGCATGCTATAATATTATTTGTTAATATATTCCCTACTGAGCGCTGAAAAGGAGCATCTTATGACACCGAAAAACCGTGAAGAAAAAAACGATGTAACCGAAGAATTTGATACCACCGCCATTTTGAGCGACGAGAATGTCGGAGATGGTGAGGTACGGACAAAATCCAAGCTGTCCGCCGATATTTTTGATTTTCTTGAAATGCTGGCGGTAGCCGCCTGTGCCATCATTCTTCTTTTCTCCTTTGTTGCCCGCCTTTCCTCGGTCGAAGGAACCTCGATGGTGGGTACGCTTGACGACGGCGACAAGCTGGTCGTATCCAACCTGTTTTACGAACCGGAGCAAGGCGATATCATCGTATTTCAGGACGTAGACAACCAATATCACAAGAGCGCGATCGTTAAGCGCGTGATTGCCGTTGGCGGTCAAACTGTCACCCTGAAATATACGCCGAGCGGCAACCTGAATACGCTGACAGTTTTGGTAGACGGCGCGGCGATCGACGAGCCGTATCGCTACTACGATCCGCTCCACTTCAAGCCGCAGGCACACGCGGGTGAGTATACCTATACCGTCCCCGAGGGGCATTTGTTTGTGATGGGCGACAACACCTATATCTCGGACGACAGCCGCGGTTCCTTTGGCTTTGTGGACGAAGATAAGGTGCTCGGTCGCGTGGTCTTCCGTCTGTGCGGTGACGATCTTTCTTCCCTCTTTACAAAATTCGGTTCGGTCGAATAAGGAGTTCTTATGCCATCCTCAACAATTCAATGGTTTCCGGGACATATGGCCAAAACCAGACGCCTGATGCAGGAAAATCTACCGAAGGTGGATATTCTCATTGAGGTGCTTGATGCCCGTATTCCGAAAAGCTCCCGTAATCCCGAAATTCACCGGATCGCCGCCGGCAAACCTATGCTGACACTTCTCAACAAAGCCAATCTTGCCTCCCCCGAGGCAAACGAGGCTTGGCTTGCAGAGTTTCGTCGCCAGGGCGAGCATGCCATTCTGACCGACTGTGTGGACGGCGACGGCATTCGTCGCATTCCCGACGCTATCCGTGAAATTCTGTCCGAAAAGCTGGAGCGCTACCGCGAAAAGGGCATGGAGGGCCGCCGCTTGCGCGCCATGATTGCCGGTGTGCCGAACGTGGGCAAATCCTCCCTGATCAACCGCATGTGCGGCTCGGGCAAGACCAAGGTGGAAAACCGCCCCGGCGTTACCCTATCGAAGCAATGGGTCAGCACCGAGCTTGGCATTGACCTCATGGATATGCCCGGCGTGCTTTGGCCGAAGTTTGATGACAAAACAACAGGCGAGAACCTTGCCTTTACCGGTGCGATCAAGGATAACATTCTCGACACCGAGGAGCTTGCGATGCTTCTCTGCGCGCGACTTTCCAATATTTGTCCCGAGCTTCTTTGCGCGCGCTATAAGCTATCATCTGATGAAATAGCCTCGCTTGACGGGTATGATCTGCTCGCCTTGATCGGTCGCAAGCGCGGTATGCTGATTGCGGGCGGTGAAACCGATTTCCGTCGTGCATCCACGATGCTGCTTGACGAATTCCGCCACGCAACGATCGGCCGTATTACCCTGGAAATGCCATAAAAGGAGGAGAGCCTTGCTATGCCGAATTATGAAATCGAGAAAAAATACATGGCAGATGGCTATTCTCTCGTTTGCGGTGTTGACGAAGCCGGGCGTGGTCCGCTTTCCGGCTGTGTATATGCTGCGGCCTGCATTCTGCCGATCGATACAGAGATACCCAGCCTTAACGACTCCAAAAAATTGACCCCCAAAAAGCGCGAGGCACTTTTTGACTTGATCTGCGAAAAGGCTGTCGCTTACGCCATCGCCTATGCGACTCCCGAAGAAATTGATGAGATCAACATTCTGAATGCCGATATGTTAGCCATGAACCGCGCGATCTCCATGCTCTCCCCCGCGGCCGATCTTGCCATCGTGGACGGCAACATCGCACGCGATCTTCCTATTCCCGCATACCCTGTCATCAAGGGAGATGCACTTTCCTGCTCGATCGCCGCGGCAAGCATTTTAGCAAAGGTAGCGCGTGACCGCGCGTGTCTGGAGGATGACCAAAAATTCCCAATGTACGGCTTTGCCAAGCACAAGGGATACGGTACCAAGCAACATATGGATGCCCTTCGTACATACGGCCCGTGTCCTTTGCACCGCCGCAGCTTTTTAGGTTTTTTGGAGAAAGCGAATGAAGACTGAACGAAGGTTGCTTGGCGATTTCGGAGAAACAGCAGCATGCCGCTATCTTCGAAAGCAGCATTACCGCATTCTGGCGCGCAATTTCGTTTGCGGCCGCCAAGAGGTGGATATCATTGCCGAAAACCGTGAATTCCTCGTGTTTGTAGAAGTCAAAACACGCACCTATGATGAACGGAGCATTGCACGCTTCGGCGGTGCGAGTGCGGCAGTCGATCACAGAAAGCAAGCCAACCTTGTGCTTGCTGCCAGAAATTATCTTTCGAATTACAAGAAACAAAGACGCGTGCGATTTGACGTGATCGAGGTTTACGTAGCCAAGGATGACCCCGCGAGCGTACTTGAAATTCATCATATGCCCGATGCATTTCGCCCTTGAAAGGAGCAACCCATGAATCTCATTGACCTGCATTGCGATACCCCATATCGCATCCATAACGAAAAACTGACGTTTGAGGATGACCGCCTTCAGATCTCCTCCCGCCGCCTGCACGCCTTTGACAGCGTGACGCAGGTGTGCGCTTTTTGGAGTGACAAAAATCTATCCGATCAAGAATGCTACGCCGCATTCTGGAACATGCGCCGTTCCTTTTTGGAGGCGCTTGACCGCGCTGTGCTCCCTTCCCAGTTTTCCTACGTTTTCTCCGTAGAGGACGCGCGTCTTTTGTGCGGTGATATTGAGCGCCTTGAGCTGCTGCACGGTGCAGGAGTACGGTTTCTGACCCTTGTATGGCACGGCTCGACCCTCATCGGCGGCGCGTGTGATAATGACGATCCCTTGATGCCCTTTGGCAGACAGGTCGTGCGTCGCTGCTTTGAGATCGGTGTTGTGCCGGACGTTTCCCACGCCTCTCGCCGCGTGATCGAGGAGGTGGCGGAGATTGCCAAAGAATACGAAAAGCCGTTTGTGGCTACGCATTCCAATTCCTATGCCGTAACCCCCCATCGCCGCAATCTGACGGATTTCCATTTCAATCTGATCAAGGAATCCGGCGGTGTTGTCGGTATCAGCATGGCGCCCCGACACCTGACAGCCAAGGAAGAACGCTGCGGATTGGCAGACGTACTGGCGCATATCGAGCATTATTTCTCGCTCGGTGGCGAGGATTGCCTGTGCCTTGGCTGTGACTATGATGGTATCGATGCTGCTCCTGCGGGGCTGGAATCGGTTGACCGCCTGCCGCGTCTTGCTGCGGAAATGGCGCGTGTCGGATATTCCGACGAGCAGATCAACAAGCTCTTCTACGAAAACGCGAAACGGTTTATAGATAAAAATATTCTGTAATAAAACAAGGCAGATGGCATTTCTGCCACCTGCCAACTCTTTTATTCGTCCTTGGGCTTAAAGGTAGCGCAGATCGTTTCGCTGCTTGAAACCGCGTAGCTGGGACCTACCGCGATCTCCCCCGCGGTACAGCTGTTTCCTTTATCGTGATACACGCAGTTTTTAACGTCGCACTTGATCCCCTTGATCGGCTTGCACTTTTCCTGATTACAGGTATCCATTTCGTTACCTCCTTCCTGTGATACCTTTAGTATGCCCAAGCCTCTTCACTTTATTCTTTGACGGAGAACGCCATGCTTTACGTTATTGCCGACCTCCATCTTTCCACAGCCGAGGGAATGAACAAATCCATGGACATCTTCGGCCGCCGATGGAACGGTTACACCGAAAAAATTGAAAAGAACTGGCGCGCAATTGTCGAGCCCGAGGACAGCGTGGTCATCCCCGGGGACATTTCCTGGGCTCTTTCCCTCCCCGAGGCAAAGAGCGATCTTCTTTTCATCGATGCATTGCCCGGCCATAAATACATCAGCAAGGGAAACCACGATTTTTGGTGGTCTACCGCCTCCAAAATGGATAAGTTTTTTGCAGAGCAAAGCATTACCAGCATTTCCCTCTTGAACAACAATGCTTGGCTTTGTGAGGACTTTATCCTGTGCGGCACACGCGGCTGGTATCAGGATGAGTCCTGCGAAAACATTCCAAAGGATACCGACTTTGAGAAGCTGGTTGCGCGCGAGGCCATACGCCTTGAAATCAGTCTTTCCGAAGGAAAAAAGCTGGCAGAAGCCAATCCCAGTAAAGAAATGCTTGCTTTTTTGCATTTTCCGCCCGTGTGGAACGGGCTGGTATGCGAGCCGATCGTGACCGTGCTGAAGAAATTTGGCATTCGTCGCTGTTATTTCGGTCATATTCACAGCAATTACACCGTGCCTGCCTCCTTTGACTTTGACGGAATTTGCTTCTCCTTGATCTCGGCTGATTTTCTGAATTTCAGTCCGCGTCCGATTTTGCCCGATTTTTCCTAATAAAATGGAAGAAAAATCCCGAATATGCTTGACAAAACCGTTCTTATGCGGTACAATAACAATGTTTGTTTAAACTAATATTACTATATACTTTCGGAGGAAAAAAAACATGAGTCTGTCCAAAAAAACAAAATCCAAGGCAGAAAAGAACTGCTACGAGCTGGAGATTTCCGTAGAGAAAGAAACCTTTGCCGCAGCTGTTGACGCTGCCTACCGCAAGCAGGCCGCCAACATCAGCATTCCCGGCTTCAGAAAGGGCAAGGCCCCCCGCGCATTGGTTGAGAAGATGTACGGCAAGGGTGTCTTCTATGAGGATGCCGTAAACGCTTGCATTCCCGAGGCTTACGAGGGTGCTGTGAAGGAGTCCAAGCTGGACGTTGTTGGCCAGCCGCAGTTTGACATTGTTTCCGTTGGCGATGACGGTCTGGTTCTGAAGGCTGTTGTATTTGTAAAGCCTGACGTGAAGATCGAAAACTACCTCGGCATGGAGATCGAGAAGAAGGTCGAAGAGGTGACCGATGAAGCAGTTGATGCCGAGATCACCCGTGCACGTGAGCGCAACGCTCGCGTAAAGGACGTAACCGACCGCGCAGCCAAGATCGGCGACAGCGTGAACATGGACTTTGACGGTTCGGTTGACGGTGTTCCCTTTGACGGCGGCAAGGCCGAGAAGTTCGACCTGAAGCTTGGCTCCGGCCAGTTCATCCCCGGCTTTGAGGATCAGGTTGCCGGCCACGAGATCGGCGAAGAGTTTGACGTAAACGTTACCTTCCCCACCGATTATCATGCAGAGAACCTTGCCGGCAAGGCTGCCGTATTCAAGGTAAAGCTGAACGGTATTAAGGAAAATGAGCTTCCCGAGGCAGACGATGAGTTTGCAAAGGACGTTTCGGAATTCGATACCTTTGCTGAATATCGCGCCGACGTTCGGGCGAAACTCGAAGAGAGAGCCGCAAAGGCCGCAGACAATGAGTTTGAAGAAAAGCTCATCAACGCGCTGATCGAGAAGATGGAGGCCGACATCCCCGCCGTTATGTTCGAGGAGGAGACCGACAACTTCGTTCGTGACTACGAGAACCGCATGAGAATGCAGGGTCTTGATCTTGCTACCTACTTTAAATACACCGGCATGACGCTGGAAAATCTGAAGGAGCAGCTCCGTCCTCAGGCCGAGAAGCAGGTGAAGGTTCGCCTGGCCCTTGAGAAGATCGCCAAGCAGGAGAAGCTGACCGTTTCCGCCAAGGAGATCGAGGCAGAATACAAGCGCATCGCCGAGGCATATAACATGCCCCTGGAGCAGGTGAAGGAGCTGATCGCGAAGGACGGCATCACTGCGGATATGAAGGTAAAGGCCGCTATCGATCTGGTTAAGGAAAAAGCCATCGTAAAATAATCGTTTCGGAGTAAAGGAGAATTCCCATGGCACTGGTACCAATGGTATTGGAAGAAACCAACCGCGGCGAGCGTTCGTTTGATATTTATTCGCGCTTGCTCAATGACCGCATCATTTTCTTGGCTGACGAGGTAAATGACACAACGGCTTCTCTGGTTGTGGCACAAATGCTGTATCTGGAATCGGTTGATCCTGACAAGGACATTTACTTTTACATCAACAGCCCCGGCGGATCGATCAGTGCAGGTATGGCCATTTACGACACGATGAATTACATCAAGTGTGACGTATCCACCATCTGCATCGGTATGGCAGCCAGCATGGGCGCTTTCCTGCTCGCAGCCGGCACAAAGGGTAAGCGCATTGCCCTGCCGAACAGCGAGATCATGATCCACCAGCCGCTTGGCGGCATGCAGGGTCAGGCTTCGGATATCAAGATCCATGCTGACCACATCCTGCGTATCCGCGACAAAATGAACCGTATTCTTTCGGAGCGTACCGGTCAGGATCTTGAAGCGATCGTGCGTGACACCGAGCGTGATAACTTTATGACAGCGGACGAGGCTCTTGCCTACGGTCTCGTCGATAAAGTGATCGACAAGAGAAATTAACGAGGTACACTATGGCACCAACCAATCATGAAAACGGGGATATCCGTTGCTGTGCCTTTTGCGGACGCACCGAGCATCAAGTTCTTGTCTTGATCCCCTCTCCGCGCCAAAGCAACGTCTATATCTGCGATGACTGCGTCAGCGTGTGTGCCGATCTTCTCGGTGGTCAGGAGGAAGCAGAGGTTGAGGTAAAGACGGAGGCGCTTTCCTACGATTCCCTTCCCAAGCCGAAGGAGATCAAGGAAATGCTGGACACTTACGTGATCGGGCAGGACGAGGCAAAGCGCGTGCTTTCCGTTGCGGTGTACAATCACTACAAGCGCATTCTCTCCAAGGAGAAAAAGAACGAGGATGACGAGGACAGCGAAGAGGTCGATATCCAAAAAAGCAACGTCCTGCTCCTTGGTCCTACCGGCGTTGGTAAGACCTATCTTGCCCAGACCTTGGCGCGGAGCTTCAAAGTCCCCTTTGCCATCGCGGATGCCACAACGTTGACCGAGGCAGGTTACGTAGGCGAGGACGTGGAAAACATCCTCCTCCGTTTGATCCAGGCAGCAGATTACAACGTAGAGCTGGCCGAGCGCGGCATTATCTATATCGATGAAATCGACAAGATCTCTCGCAAGGGTGAAAACACCTCGATCACGCGCGACGTATCGGGCGAGGGCGTTCAGCAGGCTCTTCTCAAAATTCTGGAGGGCACGGTTGCCAACGTACCGCCGCAGGGCGGCCGTAAGCATCCGAACCAGGAATTTATCCAGATCCACACCGAAAACATCCTCTTTATCTGTGGCGGTGCATTTGACGGTCTTGAAAAGATCATTGAACGCCGCAAGGGTAAGAACGCCATCGGTTTTGGCGGAGACGTAGTTGGCAAAAAGGAAAAGGTGGAGCGCCGCGTGTTCCGTGATGCCACGGCACACGACGTGATGAAATTCGGTATCATTCCCGAATTGGTGGGTAGACTTCCCGTAATCGTGTCGCTGGACAACCTGGACCGCGATGCCCTAGTACGGATCATCAAGGAACCAAAAAATTCCCTTTCAAAGCAATACGAAAAGCTCTTCTCGCTTGACGGCGTAACGCTTTCCTTTACCGATGACGCCTACGAGGCCATCGCTTCCCTTGCCATTGAGCGTGAGGGCGGTGCGCGCGGATTGCGTTCCATTATGGAAGGCGTGATGATGAAGCTGATGTATGAGGTCCCCTCCGATCCTACGATCAAGAGAGTGACCGTGACAGGCGATTACGTGCTTGGCAAAAAAGACAAGCCGATCATCCGTCGCAAAAAAGAAACCGAATAAGAAAGCTCCCCGCAACCGTGGTTGCGGGGAGTTATCTTTTTATCGAGGACGAAGCATTTTGGTCAGCGTGATGGGTATGTAAATTCTTGACGGGAAGGTCGAGAGCCGCACCTCGATCATGATCTCATACATTCCCTTGGTCAGATGCTGCGGTACAAAGGACGTGGTATAGAATTTCTTATGCCACGGCAGATCCATCTGGAACATGATCTCCCTGCCGTCGGGCGTTTCCCATTCCTCGGGAAGATGGAGGATCACGGTGTTCCAATCCGATCGCTGGAAATAGCCAAACTTTCCGAGGATATCCAAGTCGATTTTGAATTCCTTTCCTTCCTCAACGTCAAGCGTATCCATGATCGCGCGCACCTCAAAAAAGGGACTTTCCTTTTTGATGCACATACGGTCGGCATACAGGGTATCGCGGAAAAATTCTACCTTTTTATAACCAAGCTCCTTTGCCGGGCAGGAGAGGGCAAGGCCATCCTTTGTGTGCACGGTCAGTTCACCGTTTCCATCTATGCTGATATTCTTTTGCATTTTTCCTTCCCAATAGCGGGCGTGCAGGAAGGAAGGCATGAGAAGCTTGATGCGTTCCGAGAGCTCCGTAACCGTTTGAGCAACGTGAAGCTTCGTGGTATCAACACATTTGATCTTGATCTCATCGCCGATCGGGGCGAGCCATTTTTCATCAATGGATGCCGTGCCGCCGATAATGCCATAGATCGCACCAAGCGTGCCGGCTGTACAGTCGGAATCTTCGCAGCAGCCTGCGGCGATACAAACGGCACGGGAGAAATCACCACCGCTATAATAATGTGCAAGGAGAATGATCCCGATGTTATTGGGAGCATCGTAGCCGTGCTTCCCGGCGGGAATATCGGGATCTCTTTTCTCCCCCGGCAGCGGGCGCTGACCAAAGGATGATGGAAATTCAATCAGCAATTTTTTGAGTGCCGATTTCCAATCAAGAGATGGATCTGCCGCACATTTTCTTGCGAATTTGACGGCGCGAGCCACGTCGCAATCTGCAGGAATATAGGAAAGGCCGATGTCGATCAGCACCTCCATATCTGATTCTACAAAGGCTGCACTCTCAAGAGCTGCACAAAAAACTTCCGCGTAGATCCCCTCGCCAAAGTGATCGACGCTGGCATCCTCATAGGCGTACTGCGTGGCAAGCTCCGGGTGACCGGGACACAGGCAAGCCCAGATCTCGCTACGAATCCAAGCACCGTTGCTTTCTCCGAAGGTATTGTGATGCTTTCCGGAGGCGGAGGGGAGAATACCGGCGCGCAGATTTCTCTTCCCCATGCCGTACTCGCTGAAATCGGCAAAGATATGGGAAACCCAATAGTTGGCAAGCACCTCGGAGTTGACGTTCTTACCGTACGCTTCGCAAGCGATAAGGAAAACAAGCTGCAGATCCAGATCGTCATTCGGCAGAACGCCGAGAGAAAGATCGTGCGTGTAATAATCGAGATCGATGACACCGCGTCTGCCTTCAAAGGGAGCGCCAAGCGTGCCGCCGATGTTTTTGCCAAGCCAGCAGGCCTTCATTTTATCGAGATAGGTACTGATTGAAAGTTCCATGAGAATTCCTCCTTGTTTGGATAATTCTATTGTAACATGACTTGTATGAGAACACAATATCAAAACGGCACATCTTTTCACGTTTTTATACTTTTTCTTTCTTTTGCTTGCACTTACCTGCTTTTTTTGATAAAATAGAAGCACGGAGGTGGTCAAAATGAGGCGTTTTGAGATCACGGATGAACTTGGCATCACAGTACAATGCTCCACACGAAAAAAGGATACACGCGAGCCGGAGCATACTCATGATTTTATTGAGTTGGTTTACACGGCAAAGGGGAATGGGACGCACTACATTAACGATACCCCTTATCCCGTTCGACGAGGCGATCTTCTCTTTATCAATTACGGCGAAGTACACGCCATCCAATTTGACAGCGAATTAACCTATTACCAATTTCTTGTAAAACCGGAATTTATCGCCAAGCATTTTGTCAATTCCGAGAATATTGATGATATTTTCCTGATGTTTTTGCCCGAAGGATCTGAAGAATTACAAAAAAGAAAAACGTCCTGCGTACGTTTTTTTGGAATAGAACGAACGGAAATTGAAAATATTTGCATCGCTGCGCACGAAGAAGCTCTGCAAAAGAAGAATTGTCATCGTTTTGCCTTGAATGGCTATATGCAACTGCTTTTCACCAAGTTGATCCGAGCCCTTATGAAAAACTCCCCTTCCTCGACCGATCGGGCACACATTCTTACCGAAGAAATTCTTTCTTATCTGGATGAACATTTTACAGGCCCTGTCACAATTGATGCCCTTGCAAAGCATTGTTTTTATAATCCTGCTTACCTTGGCCGTGTATTCAAGACGGTATACGGAAAAGGATTAAAGGAATACATCCGTGAGCGACGAATGGCCTATGCGGCTGATCTGCTGACCAAAGAAAAGCTCTCGATCGATACGGTGATCGAAAAGGTTGGCTATACCAACAAAGCGCAGTTTTACAAACACTTCTCCGCACAGTACGGTACGTCTCCCGGAAAATTCGAAAAATAAAGAAAGTGCCTTGGAAAATCCAAGGCACTTTCTTTACGCAAAGAATGAAATATTACCGATCGTAACGGGATACCCCTCAAAACCGCGCGGTTCAAGATCCTGCCCTACGGTAGATAGCACGTCAAAGCGAACATAACGCGCGATGCGCTTTTCAAATAAAACAATCTCTTCATCTCCAAAAACACGACACATGCCTGTGGCACAAGTTTCAAACCTCTTGCCATCAAGGCTGGTAGCAACGATGAAGCGTGTAGGCAAGCTCGCAAGAAGCGGCAGGGCCGAGGTGTCACCATTCCAACCGGGACCACGCTCGATCATGCGGTGAGAAAGCCCAATCCCGCCGATCTCACAGGCAGAGTGCATATCGATCAAAATGGATGCCGTATTCCCTTCCGCCGTAAAGCAGTTTGCGGGGTTACCATCTAACAACGACGCGGCATTTCTACCACTGTGCAGCTCTATGGCCGTAAATCCGGACATATCCAAAGATTCGGGAATTGAGGTGGTGGTTTTTTCAAATGAGCGCCCCGTCCAGATGGGAGGCGACCAGGTTCTTCTTCCCTTTTCGTCTACAAAGCGCAGATAGAAATAGTGGGCGGTTTTTGAGGTAATTTCA
>JAZQWX010000007.1:0-4176 GCA_045632565.1 Eubacteriales bacterium
GCCGAGTCGCCCTCTACGATATACAGCTCACGGATCTCGGGGTCTTTCGATTGACAGGCGATGAATTTTTCCACGCGATTGGTGATGTCCATCGAGGAAGCGGCAAGCTTCTTTTTGAGGGAAAGGCGGTTGCTTTCCGCCGTTTCGCGGCTTCTTTTATTGAGCAACACCTGCGCGCCGATGAGCTCGGCGGCGGCAGGATTCTCGGCAAAGTAAATTTCCAGCTGCTGCTTGATATATTCGGTCAGTGCACGGGTGATAAAGACGTTATTGATCGCCTTTTTGGTCTGGTTTTCGTAAGAGGTTTCGGTCGAGGCGCTGTTGATGATGATGCAAAGGCAGTCCTCGATGTCCTGATACGCAATCTTTGCCTCGTTCTTGGTGTATTTTCCCGCAGAACGCAGGTATTTATCCACGGCAAAGGTAAATGCGGCGCGCACGGCCTTATCGGGCGAGCCGCCCAGCTCCAGATAGCTGGAGTTGTGGTAATATTCGGTCGCACTGACGGTTTTCGAGGTGCAGAAGGCGATCTCCGCACGGAGCTTGTAATCCGGCTTATCCTCGCGGTCGCGGCCCATGGTTTCCATTTTCCAAAAAACAGGGGCGGTCATGGCCTCCTCGCCTGTCAGCTCTCGGATATAATCGGCGATGCCGTTTTCGTAAAAATACGCGCTGTCTTCAAAGCTGCCGTCCTCTTTTTCCAGATGCAGAACGAAGCGCACGCCCGCATTGACAATCGCCTGACGGCGCATGGTGGCAACGAAAAATTCCTGCGGGATGCGGATATCGTTGAAGACCTTGATATCCGGCCGCCAAAAGACGGTCGTGCCCGTGCGGCGGTCACCCTTGCCCTGCGCTCTCTCACGCAGCTCGCCTGCGGGGTCGCCACCCTTGAAGTCGATCTCAAAGACCTTGCCCTCTTTGTACGAGGCGACCTGCATGAATTCCGAGCTGTACTGGGTGGCGCAAGCGCCAAGACCGTTTAAGCCGAGGGAGTAATCATAGGCACTGCCCTCGCTGTTGTTTTCGTATTTACCGCCTGCGTAAAGCTCGCAGTAGATGAGCTCCCAGTTATAGCAGCCCTCTTTTTCGTTATAGCCGAGCGGCACGCCGCGTCCGTTATCCTCCACGCGAATGGAGAGGTCACGGTAGGCGGTGACGGTGATCTCGCTGCCGTAGCCGGCGCGTGCTTCATCCACGGAGTTGGCCAGGATCTCGAAAAAGGAGTGCTGACACCCCTCAAGCCCATCCGAGCCGAAGATGACGGCAGGACGCAGGCGGACGCGGTCCTTGCCCTTTAATTTGGTGATACTCTGGTCATTATAGGCCGTTTGCTTCGCCTTTGCCACGCCACTACCTCCGTTTTTTGAAATTCTTTCTCAACTATACATTATAGCACGAAAAAATTCACGTGTCAACCGAAAAAATAAGAAAAACCCCCTCATTGAGGGGGCTCTGCGATGGTTTCGCCTACGGAAAACTCACGAATAACGGACACCGACCGCTTGGCGCGGCTGTATCCCTTGCGGAGCTTGGCAAACAGCAGCTCGGTCGCCGAGGCGCATTGCTCGTTGATGTGCGTGCGGATGCAGGAAAGCGCTCGTTCGCGGTAGGGGTTTTCAAGAATATCGTCCATGCAGACAAGCGACACGTCCCCGGGAACGGACAGCCCCTTTTCGGACAGAAAACGCTCCGCGCCCAGCGCGATATGGCTGTAAGCCGCAAAGATCACCGTTGGGGGCTCGTCACTTGCCATCAGCCTTTCGGTGGCCTCATAGCCCGCTTCTTCAAATCGGGCAGGGCTGACGACCACGTGCTGCGGCAAAACCTGCAGCTTGGTGCGCTTGACGACCTCAAGAAACGCCTCGTGCTCGGGCACGGCCAGCTTTTCCCCGACAAAGCCAACGCGCTTGTGCCCCAGCTTGCGGAGCTGTCGCACGGCTTCTTCCATGGCAGGGGCGATCTCGGTCTTCACGCAGTCCACGCCCCCCGATTCGTTCTCCTGCCCAATCTGCACGATCGGGATATCCGTATCGTTTTGGATCTTTTCGGCAGGCTCGATCACGATCACGCCGTCCACGCGGGCAAATTTCGTGTAATATTCAACAAGCTCCCGCTGCTTGGCGGGACGAAAATCAAACACCGAGAGCACCATCGAGCCGTTGTGTGCGGCGATCTCCCGCTCCATATCGTTTGCCATGCGGCCGTAGTGGTTACCGAGAATTTCGGGGCACAGCACCGCAATCAGCTTTTTCTGATATTTCGGATTATAGTATTTTTCGTAACAGCCGTGCTCCTTGGCGAGCGCAATGATCTCCTCACGCGTGGATTCACTGATCTCCCTGCTCTCGGAAAGAGCCTTGGAAACCGTGGAAACCGACACGCCGGCCAGCGCGGCAAGCTTTGCTAACGTCATAAAAAGGCCTCCTGATGTTCTTCTGTTTCAGTATACCGCAACTTTCCGTTTTTTACAAGAGGTTTACGAAAATTTTTCGTTCGCAACTATATTGACAATTTGCGCCACCCCATTATACAATAAAAGTGATAGGAGATGTTGCATTATGTTAGCTATTCAAAACGCTATTCTTGTCATGCCCGATCATTATATTGAGGACGCTACGCTGCTCATCGAGGACGGAAAGATCCTTGACTTCGGACGCAAGGTCACCGTGCCCGCAGGGGCAGAGGTGCTGGATGCCGCGGGGGCATACGTTGGCCCCGGACTTCTTGACATCCACACCCACGCGGATGGAAAAACCTTCTTTACCGACGATCCCGTTTCGGCGGCCGCGACCCTTCTTGAGCACGGCGTAACCGACGTGCTGCCCGCCTTGTATTTCAGCATGAACGCGGATGGGTACGTATCTGCCATTCGAAAGATCCGTTCGGCAATGGAAGCGGGAAAGGCAAAGAACATCATCGGCTTCTACATGGAAGGGCCGTATCTGAATCCGAAATTCGGTTGTGAGCGTGAAAATAATCCGTGGAAGGGACCCGTGTGTCGCGAGGACTACGAAAAAATCGTAGACGAAGCGGGGGAGCTTGCCCGCGTCTGGTGCGTAGCACCCGAGCGCGAGGGGCTTGAGGAATTTGCGGAATACGCCAAGGCGAAGAACCCGCGCGCGGTATTTTCGGTCGCGCACAGCGAGGCGCTGCCCGAGGAGATCGCCCGACTGAAGCCCTACGGCCTGCGTCTGGCCACCCATCATACCAACGCTACAGGTACGCTTTACCGCTACCCCGAATGCCGCACCGCCTGCGTAGACGAGGCCGCCCTGTATGACGGTGACATGTACGTAGAGCTGATCTGCGACAAGGTGGGCATCCACGTAGACCCCTTTATGCTCCGCCTGATCCGCCGTATCAAGGGGGATGAGCGCATCATTCTGATCGCCGATGCCTTTGTAGCCGACGGGCCGATCCCCGACGGTGACCTTTACGAGGGGGCGGACGATATCAACTTTGATTTTGCGGGCGAGATCGCCGGCAGCAAGATGATCCTGGACGGCCCTTGCCGCAACATGATGAAACACACGGGTGCCTCCATATGCCAGGTTTTCCGTTATGCATCCACCAACCCCGCCGCCCTTTTGGGGCTTACCGACCGCGGCTCGATCAAAAAAGGCAATGTGGCCAACCTGATCCTGGTGGATCACCGATTCCACGTCCTTCACACCGTTTTGCACGGTGAAATTGTAAAATAAAACGAAAAGGAGAAAAGACATGAGCAACTTTATCACCGATCCGGCAACCAAGTTTGACTTTATGCCCGCCGACTTTGTTCCCTTTAAGGATAAGGCCGTTTGCGAATACGTTCGCAGCCTCAGCGGTACCGATCTCGAAAAGCGCGAGCCTTGGTGGCACCCCGAATTTGAGGTTAAGGTTATGATGAACCCCCATCCCGTTCTCATTTCCACCCTCTTCACCAGACTCAAGGCAGCTTCCGAGGCAGGTAAGTCCTTTACCATGATCCTTGGTAACCCCGAGCCCGACACCTACATTCCTCTTGCACAGCTTATCAACTACTTCAAGGTTGATTGCTCCAAGGTTCACCTTGTTGCTGAGGACGAATGGGCAGATCAGGACGGCAATATCGCTACTATCACCTACGAGGCAGGTTTCGCTCACTCTATGATCAAGTATCACTACTACCAGATCGACGAGAAGCTCCGTATG
>JAZQWX010000008.1:0-10973 GCA_045632565.1 Eubacteriales bacterium
CCAGGAAGCGTAGCAGGTAGAGGTTTTATTGATTGCGGTCTGACGGTCTACGGCGATGGACGTAACAACCGTGGAGGGATCGATAACGTCATCCAGGATGCCGTACATATCGCTATACTGACGGTCAACGGTAGCCTTACCAACCTGATAGTGACCGCCATCCCACTCGTTATCCAGCGTCTGATTGCCGCTACGAACCTTCAGGTGGAACACCGGCTTACCGCTGAGGTAACTCTCGTTGGTAATGGGGAGGTATACGCCGTTGGCATCTACGTTGCCCATCGACCAGTTGCCGGTGAAGGTGATCGTAGAATTTTTCTTCATGTAGGCAGCCCACTTTGCAAAAGCCGCTTCCATGGTATCGGTAGCATCAATGATACCCTCGGTGATCAGCGCAGGGTTGATCTTGAGGAGTGCATCCTCATTGATTACGGTGGCCTTTGTGGTCACGATCGTATCACCGTTGTACCAACGCAGGAAGTATGCGGTATCCGGGTACCTATCGCCACCAAGGTGCAGGTTGGTGGTGGTGAATTCCGTACCGGTCCACTTGTCAACCTTGATAGCGGTGTTCAGCTCGGCCGCGATCTCCACACCCTGGACGGCGAAGCTGGACTCCTTACGAGCCAGACCAAGAGAAACTCTGTCGCCCTTGACAACCAAGCGGGCAGCGGAAGCAAACGCAGCGTTCAGCGTAGCCTCTGCATCGGCAGCGCCAAAGTTGATCTCCGTCCATTCGGTAACCGCCACACCATTAACAAGAACGGCGAACATACCGGTGCCACCGTCAATGGCGTTGACCTTGATGGTCAGGTGACCGCTTTCGGGAGCAACGTAGGAGTAGGCTGCCATTTTGTCGAGGTCTTTCTTAGAACCGGGATACAAAACGAAGCCACTCTTCATCATAGAACCGGTCAGGTAAGAAGCAGGAGAAACGGCACTGGTTATAGCAGAGGTAGCTACAACAGACATTTCCATAACGTTGGTGGATGCCTTCACTCCGGTGGCGGAATTAGTCAGCTGACCGTACAGGTTGGTGTAGATTTTATCGATGCTGTCACTACCGTCTTTGACGAAATACGCATCGCTAAGCTCGTTGGTCTTGTAGGTACCGGCAGAACCGATCAGAACAAAGACCGAACGGTTATTGTAATAGTTGTACGCAACCAGCGGTTCGAAGGGGGAAGTGCCATACAAAGTATCGATCGACCAGTTACCCTTGTAGGTCAACTTTGCGTTAGCCTTCATGTAGGCGACCCATTTGCCCCAGGCCTGCTCAACCGTATCCGAAGCGGAAACGATACCGGCGGAAACCAACGCAGGGTTGATCTTGGCAACAGCCGTGTCCGGAACAGTTTGGCTCTTATAGCCAATCTGCGTTTTACCATCAAACCAAGCGATGAAATACTTGGTATCATCATCGATCAGAGAGACGGCAACATCTGCCGCATCGCCGGTCCAAACGTCTTGGACAACGCCGGAGAGAGCAGCAGAGTACCCGACCGATGCAAGCGCGGGCAGAATTGCGGCGGGGATCGCAAGTGCCACCATCACAACGGCGAGGAGCAGGGAAAGAATTTTCTTGCTCATGGTATTTTCTCCTTTTTGTTTTATTGCATGAATGTATAGCAATAGATGGTACTATTATACAGCAAATGCCGTTTTCTGTCAACTGCGTCTGCTACGCTCTGTTACAAAATATTTCACTTTTGTACCTATTCGTTTTTTTGCGAAAGAAAAAAGAAAAAAATACGGCATTTTTTCTCAAAATCGGGCGAGGTTGCGATTTTTTCTTCCTTACAATATTATAGGGGAAGGAAAACGCAAAGAGCGCCGCCCCGAGGGGCGGCGCTCTTTTTGGTTTTGTTTGTTATGCGGATCAGATATCCTGAACCAGCATATCCCACAGGTCAACTACGTTCATGCCAAGAGAACCCATGATCGTATCGTCGGGGGCTGCAAGCAATTCAATTGAAGGAGATTCGTATTTCATTGTCTTTACCTCCTTTATTAGTTTGCAGGCTGCGGATGTTCTGCCTGGTAGTCTGCGGCAGCAACGCCAACATTGTATACGGCACGGACGAGGTAGTTGTTGAAGCTACTGTCGCCGAACACATACTTGTTCACGCACCAAGCCTTGACGCTGTACTTCATGGTTTGGGAAACAGGGTTGCCATCCGCATCCTTGATCACGATGTCAAGGGTCTTGTCGTAAGCGGAAACGGGAACGTCTACGATGATACCGATGTACTCCTTGCCGCCTGCGGTAACACCGGCAAAGCCATTATCCGTTACATTCACGCCTTCGCCGACAGCGGTAAGCGTATAGCCGTTCTTCAGAGCCCAGATGTTGGCATCTTCCGTTGCGGCGATCACGAGAACCAGGCTGAGCTTATCGCCAAGGTTCACGTTTGCACCGGCGATCACGTAGGGGAACTCCTTGAAATTGGTGCCTTCAGCATAGCCGAAGTCTACACCTTTAACGAGTGCGCTTACACCCTCAACAGGGTTGAAGTGTGCGTACTTCTTGGTGTCGTCGCCTTCGGTCTTGTACCAATAGCTCTTGTAGTAGTCTTCAGCGGTCAGACCCTTCAGCGTAGCAAGGGTACGGTCGGTAAGACCGGAATCCCAGTTGGTGAAGATCGAACCGGTCTCTGCGGAAGCAACGGCATTGCCGTCAACCTCCTTCAAGCCGTAGAGGAAGAAGTTATCTTTGCCGCCACACTTGATCCAGTTCTTCTCTTCCGTGGTCATATCGCGGGAAGAACCATCCTCATTCTTAATTGCGGCCTCGCCGGACTTAATCCAGTGAGAGACTGCAGCCAGGTGGCGGATCTGCTTTGCAAGAGCCACGGTGGTTTCATCACCGTTTGCTTCATACCATGCCAGCATTTCGTTGGTGGTTTTAGAGAAGGTCTCGCTGCTGGTCACAATGTGGCCATTGACCTCTTCACGAAGCTTGTAGGAAACGGTGGTACCGTCCTGGCCCTTCGTTGCGTTTTTAGAAGCGGTCAGCTCGTTGACCTTGATGCCGGACTTGACCGTGCAGATGTAACCGTTCTCCGGGTTGAGAGTTGCGATCACTTCGCCGTCAACGATGACGTCGACCTCACCGTTTTCTACACCGGGAGTTACGGTTGCATTCACAGCGTAAGAATCGGAGATGACAAGATTGACCGTAGAGGTAGCCTTTACCGTGGGAGCGTAGTTCTCGGTCACCTTGAAGGAAGGTGCCAGGAAGGTTGCGCCGCCGGCTGCGTTACGGGCAAAGCAGACGGTGACGGTGTCACCGGCATTGACGGGAATGCTGAGGGCGCCGATGGCATCCTTCAGTGCCTGCTTACCGGCATCGGTGGTGATATCTGCCGACTGTGCGGTAGCAAACTGATACTTGCCGTTGACGGCAATATTCCAGGTAAAGGTGCCTGCGTTCGAGTATATGATGTCGGTCAGGGCGATCTTCAGGAAACCGGTGTTCTGCACGGTGTACTCATAACCGCCGTAGGTGTTCGTCGATCCCTTGTCAGAGGGACGGATGTAGTAGGTACTGGTTGCGAAGGAGGGGGAGCCGCCGGCATTGACGAAGGCATCCTTGAGATTTACGTTGTAAGCCATCTCGACCTTTGCGACCTTGGTGGTTGCGTCAAGACCGGATTTTTTGATCAGATTGGTCCACAGATCAGCCTGCAACTTGGCCATAGCCTCGGCGCTGGCGATGTACTGACCGTCACCGGCGTAGTATGTCTTGGCACCGTCGCCCTTGGTCACAGATGCGAAGGGGATGCTATGCCAGCCGTAGGTGTAGGCGATGGTCTGCGCGTTGCCGTTTTTATCCATGGCTACCATCTGCCACTTGTCAGACTTATAGGTGAGCTTGTTCACCTGCATGTACTTCTGCCAGTAAGCGGCATACGCCTGCTCCAGCGTCATATCATCGGTGATGCCTGCCCACGCCTTTATGGTATCGGAGATCTTGGCAGTGCAAGTGCTATCCAAAGCCGTGCCGTGGGAAAGTTCTTTACCCTCTGCGTTATACCACGTGAAGAAGGGGTATCTGCTGTTTTTATCGAAGCCGTTGGTCACACTGTTAGCGTTCCATACGGAGATGTCGCCGGCGAGCGCGCCTTCCTCGTAGGTCACCTCAATATTGTTGATGTTCACGTTACGACGGTTGGCATTCAGGCTGAAGGTTTTAATGTCTTCACGGTAGAAGTTCTCGTTCTTCTCATTGAGAGCGAGTGCGGAGTAGACCGGGTCTGCTACGCAGACAAAGTCCAGCGTGTCGCCTGCGGTGAGCGTCACGTCCAGTGTCTTTTTGATATCCTGGCTATCATGCACGATCTTTTCGATGGGCTCACCGTTGAGGATGATCCACATCTGCTCGTAGCCCTTGTTCGCGGTGTTTTTCCAAGTGGCGTCGAGAGCCACGCTTGCCTTGCCGCTGAACTGTGCCACGTAACGGATGGTGGCCGTACCGGTGTAGTTGGTTACTTTACGGTCCGTTCCGTCATCACCTTTGCCGTCACCGTCCATGTCGACGTAGGCGTCTCCTTCCTTGACGGAGGTGTAGTTAATACCGGAAGACATGGCCACGGTGTATACGGGAGCTTTATCGGAGCCGCCGCGCGAAACGTAAATGGAACCGGATTTGCCGGCACCGGTCGCACCGTTCATACCGTTGTTATCGTTGACGATGAAGAACTCGCTATTGGAGGAGTTTTTTCCTACGAAGGTGTAAGGACTAAAGGTAGTGCCAACGGACAGGTAATCCTCCAGCTTGGCGGTAGAGGTCACCATGCTCTCATCGTAGCTGACGTTGAGAGAGCCTAACTGCCAAGCCTTATCGGTATAATCGAAGGTCAGGCTCTTGGAGGGCTCTACGAATGCAGACCAACCGTTGTTGTAGGCGTTCTTGTAATCTGCAACGGGGAAGTTGTTCAGAATATTGAAGGAAGTGATCACGCCTTCCGTGGAGGGCATCTCCACGTCGGAGTAAGTAACCTCAAACGCCCAGTCATTGCACAGGCGCTTGCAGTTGTTGTAGTCGAAAGTGATGCCTTTGGTATTCATATCAGCACCGGTGCCGCGGAAGACGAAGTCGATGACGTCGCCCTTCTTGACAGGTACGTTCGTTACCGTGTTGATGGCGGAGGCGGAGGTGGTTGCGGTGGGTACGAACCAGCCTGTGCCGGTGGCGTAATCAAAGCCCTCTGCCGCTGCAAACTGGCCAACGGGCTGACCGTTTACCAGGATGCAGAACATGACGTTCCAGGTGTTGACGAAGTTCAGCTTGGAAACGTCAATGCTTACCGTGCCGCCAAACTCTGCCGTGTAGCGTACCAGAACGTTCGCCTCCAGTTTGTTGAAGGTACGATCGTTACCGGAACCCGAGTAGTTGATGGGGGCAACCAGCTGACCGGTCGAGAAGTAGAAGCCGCCGCCGTACTGGGTGCTCATCCAAGTGCCACCATTTTGGGCATCAAAGTAATTGCCGTTTTCGTTCGAAACGTTCGAAACGAGGTAGTTTTTGCCCCATTCGGTAGGGGACATGACGGCTATTTCCCAGCCTACGGGGAATTCGATCTTCGTACCATTGGTGTAGTGTGCCTTATTGGCAGAATACTCCGTCGTGATGAAGGAATCCGAAAAGCCGGTTTTGTAGCTTACGTCTACGGTCGCACCGAACGTGGGCAAAATGACGGCAGGAATTGCCAGCACGATCATCACAACCGCGAGGAAAAGAGAAATGATTCTTCTTTTCATGTTTAGAGGTTCTCCTTTTTTGAATTTTTGTTGAGAGGGCATAGTGATCCCAATCTAACTACTTTATATTATAGCGAGCAAGTTCACTTTTGTCAAGTGTTTTTTGGTATTTTTTTATATAATTGTCATTTTCTTAAGTTTTTAACAGAAATTTCGTGTATTCCCGCCGCCTTCAGCGTACTTGTCAACGGATGTGTAAAGTTTTTTGAGTGTCCGGGTTTTCTTTGGCAAGGGGGGCTTTAGTCCTCCCGAACGCGGCTCTTCTGTTTTTTGCGGGAGGACCAAGGCCCTCCCCTACGGAAATTCCCCCGCCTGCGGTGTCATCTTGAGCGAAGTCCGTCCGAGATCCCACCTTCGCTTCGCTCGGTGCTGCTTCGCAGTTCGACTCCGCTACGCTCCACTCAGAATGACACGGACGGACGCAGCCGAAACCCGCAGGGCGAGGGCTGCGCCCTCGGATCTCACAGGCGGGGGGAAGCAGCGGGAGCAAGCCCCCGCCCTACGCCCTCTTCGTCACCTGCCGTGACACCTTGAGATCCCGCCACGCGGGGTTTTTATAGGCCCCCTCTCGAGGGGGCTCCCGACGAAGTCGGGTGGGGGAGTGGACATCAAAGAGCAAACTCCCCCCGTCTGCCCTTTTGGCATCCACCCCCCTTGAGAGGGGGGCTTAGGACGAACCGTCGGATGAGCAAAAAAATGTAAAAAAAGAGGGCGGAATCGGCACAGCACAATTCCGCCCTCCCCGCACAGGGAAAATGCTCAGTATTCCTCCACGGCGCTGATCACATCCGACAGCGATGCGGCAAGAAGCTGCATATCCGCCCGCGTTTTTGCCTTCCGAGCCCGTCGAAGCACGGCTTCCCGCTCTCCTTCGCTCATCCCGGCAAAGTTCTGCATTGCCCGCTTGTCCTCTACGATCGCGGCGACAAAGCCGATGGGCAATTCCTTCATCTGCATGGCGTGGTATTTTCCTTTTTGGTGCGTATTCGGATACGATCCACGCCGTTTCGTTTCGCTTTTCGTTTCCCGGTGCGGTTCGGTATCCTGGTTCTATTGTGTCCCCCGATGCCCGTTCCATACGGGGGAAAATATGGAATCCCCCGTGGTTTGCAACACACGGGGGTGGCTTTTTAGGCGTTTGTGCTCTTTTCGATGATCTTGACACCGGCGGGAGAGACGCCCGTCTGCTCGCAGACGATCTCCTTGATCTGGGCAACCTGATTCGGAAGCAGGCCGTCACTTTCCACGATGACGCTGACGCTGTCACCGTTTTTCACGGCTACGCATTTGGAGAAGCCCTTGGCGATCACGAGGCTTTCGATGTTGGCCTCCTGCTCCATATCCAGCGCGATGCGGGAGATATCCGAGAGGGCGGCGTCCTTGGTTTCTTGCAGGGCGTCTTCACTTTCGATGACGGTTTTTAAGACCTCAAGCGCCTCGTCACGGGCTTTTTCGCGGCTGAGCTGGGCGGAGGTGAAGTAGGATTCCGTGCCGGAGGGCAGATTGGTGTTGCCGGCATCACCGTACTGATCCTGCATATTGTTGTCGCCGTAGCCGAGGTTACCTGCGGGGTTGTAGAACCATACGTAGTTGAGGTAGACCGCTACGCCGATCAGCAGGACTGCGCCGATGATCAGCAGGTTGCGTTTTCCGATTTTGGCAAAAATGCCTTGCTTTCCGAAGATCTTTTCCTTGGTCATGGTTTGTTTCCTCCAAACATTCGTTTTTTAACGGTATTTCATCTTATGCGGGCGTTTTTCGCTTTATGACAGATTTGGGTCATCCTGCGGTGATATAGATACGGTTTGATCCGACGCCGAGGGCGGCGGAGAGGAGCGCGGTGAGCTCGGCGCGCACGTCGGCGCGGTCGCCCCCCGTGCAGACCACGGCCACGCCGAGCACGGCGGGGTGGCGGCGGTAGAGGAGCAGGCCTTCTCCCGCGCTGACGACGTAATCGGTCGCGCCGTTTCGTTCATCCTTTGCGTAGACGGCCTCCTCACTACCGTCGAGGGTGAGGAGCAGCGTGACCTTCCCTGCCCCCTTCACCTTTTCGCACAGGGCGGTGAGCTCGCCTTCGAGGCTTTTGCGATAGGCTTCGGTTTCTTCGGAGATGGTGGCGTTTTTGGCGGTGGGGGTGCTTTCCATGCCGCCGAAGAGGAGGAGCAGCACGCCGGCGGCGACGAGAATGAGAACGAGGGGCTTTTTGAAGAGCTCCTTCAGGGGCGAGGGGGTTTTGGCTTCAGTTGGCACGGATCGTTACCTCACAGGTGGTGGAATAGGTTTTTTCAGCGTAGGCGCGCACGGCCACGAGGTCGAGCGTGGCGGCGGCGCGAGATACGGCGACGGACAGCGACTTGACGGTGAGCTCGTTATCCGAGAGGGCGAGGGTGGGGGATACTTCGACGTCCGAGGCGCGCACGCCGTAGCGGGCGGCGAGGTCACGGGCAATTCCCTCCCCGACGGCTTTTTCCATTTCTTCCCACGTGGAGGCGGTATAGTCCCCTGCGGAGAGGTCGGCGGTGGGATAGCGGAGGTCGTCGGGGTCAAATTGCAGCTCGGAGAGCAGGGTGAGGGGGTTGACGAGGGCGGCGAGGACAAAGAGGGCGATGGCGAGCTCTCCCGCGCGGCGCATTTTTTTGTTTTTTTCGGGGAGCAGGAGGGTGGCGAGGGCGGAGATGGCGCTGACAAGGAGCAGGGTGGTGAGGATCTCTTGCATGGTTCTCCTTTCTAGGCGATGGCAAAGCCGCACCGTAGCAGCAGGGCGATGATGAGGATAAAGAGGACGAGGCAGAGGGCGAGGGTGGCGGCGGCTAGGTCATAAACGGTGCGGAAGGAGAGAAGGGTTTCTTTTGCGCGCGTGCTGCCGAGCATGTCGGCAAGCGAGGCCGAGAGCGACAGGACCAGGCGGTGCAAAAGCAGCTCGACAAGCGGCGGCAGGAGCAGCAGGAGCAGGGCGAACACCGAGAGTGCGCCGAGCGAGCCTTTGATGAGGGATAGCGAGGCGGCGACGGTACGCAGGCTTCCCGCAAGGCCCGAGCCGACGACGGGGACGAGCTGACCGACGGTGAAGCGCACGGCCCCTACGGCGACCGAGTCTGCCGAGGCGGCGAGGCTGCTTTGAAAGGCGAGCGAGGTGACGAGCAGAAGAGAGAGAAAGGAAAGCAGGGTGACGAAGGTGGTTCGCAGGGTGGAAAACAGCCCGTCCGTTTTGAGCTTACCGCCGACGGCACGGATGGCGGTGAAGGCAAAGAGGATACGCAAGAGGGGCAGCAGGACGGCGACGCACACGCCTTCAATGAGATAGGTAAGGCCTGTAAATCCGGCCGCCGAGGCGGTGGCGGTGGCGGTGCTTCCCCCGGCGGCAAAGAGTCCGAAAAAGACGGGGATGAGACCGCCCGAGAGGTTCGAGAGGTCAGAGAGGCAGGCAGCGGCGCGGGTGAGGTCTGTTTCCGCGAAGCGGAAGATGAAATAGGCGAGCAGGGCGGCGATGCCGCCCTCGGCCACGGCGGCCGAGGAGGCGGGCAGATCGGCGGCGAGGTGGGACAAGAGGGCAAGCAGGAGCGTGACGGCAAGGAAACGGAGAAGGGTGGGAAGGCTGTCCGTGATGCCGTCCCCTACCGCAGAAAAGAAGAGGGAGAGGAGGCTTTCTATGCCGAGGAGCTTGCTTGCCTCGTCGGGATCGGTGTTCTCCTCCAGGGCTTCGCGCAGATCATCCGGCAGGGCGGCAAAGAAATCCGAAAAATATCGGTCGCTCTCTGCAGCGCACGCGGGCAGGGCAAAGAGGGCGGCAAAGAGAAGCAGGGCGGCAAAAAGAGAGAGAATGCGTTTCATTCCGCCACCTCCAGCGCGAGGCGCAGGATCTCCAGAATGAACGGCAGGGAGAGGAAGAGAATTTCGACGCGGGCGAACAGCTCAAGACGATCGGCCACGCTTCCCTCCCCCATATCGCGGCAGATATCCGCCGCGGCGCTGCCGAGAAATCCGACGAGCAGGATCCCGCAAAGACGGGACAGCTCCGTGGAAAGCGCGGCACGTTCGGCAAGCTCTGCGAGTGCGGCGATCGGTTCGCGGAGCTTTGGCAGGGCGGCGGCAAGAATGAGGACGCCACCCGCTACCGTTACCCCTGCTGCGCCGCGCGAGCCTGCGCCGCGCAGGACGTAGGAGAGGGAGGCAAAGAGGATGGCGAGGGCAGAGATCTGCAGGATGCTCAAAATCCGAACACGCTTTCGATCAGGGTGAACAAATTCCCGATCTCCTCAATGAGCAGGAGCAGCACCAGCACGATGCCCGCCACCGATACGAGCATGGCCTGCTCGTCCCTGCCCGTGCGGGAGAGGATCTGCGTACACACCGACACAAGCAGGCCGATCCCTGCAACCTTGAGAACCAAACTGATATCCATCTTTTTCATCCTTTCCTTTGGCTACAACAGCAAAATAATCATCATCAAACCGCCCGTAACCGAGAGCGTTCCGAACACACGGGTCTGCCGTGGCGCGTTTTCGCGGCGTTTTCCGAGGGCTTCCAGAAGCGCGCGCTCGGTGTAATCACACAGGCGCAGCTGCCCCTCGGTTTGTCCTTTTCCGAGCATGGCGGCAAAGCCGCAAAGGACGCGCAGCTCCTCGGCCGACAGTGCGTTTTCCTCCCCAAGCCTCTTGACGGCAGCCTCAAATCCTCTCTCTCGCAGGGCGGGCAGAAAGCCGCATTCTTCAAGCTCCTTGTGAAAAAAAGACCGATAGATATCCCCCGTTGGCGTGCGGAAGCAGGCTACCTGTTCACGGACAAAACGGACAAAGGACAAGAGTCCCTCGCACACCAAAAGCCTTTTCCGTTCAGCGGCGGAATAAGCCCGAGAAAGAAGGAGCGAAGCCAAAAAAATGAGAGCCGCACCACCTAAACGAAGCACGCTCGCCACTCCTCAAGGGCGGAAACGGAATAGGACAAATCCTGTCCGAGCCGCACAATTCCTATCGCCGCCCCGAACACGCCCGACTCCAGCAAGCGCCGCATGGGCGGACGGCGACCGATCTCCTCGACGCTGCCCCCATGGGCGGAGGCAACGATCGGAACACCGCAGCCGATCACCGAGAGAATGGCGGCGGCTTCCGCCTCGCTCCCGATCTCGTCACAGACGATCACCTCGGGCGAGAGGGTGCGCGTGGCCATGGCGATCCCCTCGGCGATCGGGGCATCCCGCAAAACATCGATCT
>JAZQWX010000009.1:0-2156 GCA_045632565.1 Eubacteriales bacterium
CGTTTCATGCCGTCACCTCACGCACGACCTGCCGAGCCGAACAGGCGGATCTTTTCCATGATGGCCGCCTGTGCGTATTCGACCTTTTTGGTGTTCACGAGGTGGATGTCCCCCGTGCCGCCAAACTCGTGCATGGCGCGCACGGCGGCCACGCAGGGGTCGGTGAAGATGTTGACCTTGGTGATGCCGCCCTCGATGGTGCGGCGGAAGTCCTCGTCCGAAAGGCCCGAGCCGCCGTGCAGCACCAGCGGGGTGTCAAGGGCGGCGCGGATCTCTTTGAGGCGGCCGATATCCAGCTTGGGCGCAGACTTGTACGCGCCGTGCGCCGTGCCGATGGCGATGGCCAGCGCGTCCACGCCCGTCTGCTCTACAAAATGGATCGCCTGTGCGGGAGTGGTGTAAAGGTCGGTGTTCTCACCGTCGTTGTTCACCACCGTACCGACGTGACCGATCTCGCCCTCCACGCTCACGCCGCGGGCGTGGGCGTATTCCACCATCTCACGCGTGACACGCAGGTTTTCACTTTCCTCATTTGCCGAGCCGTCAAACATAATGGAGGAGAAGCCGATCTCGATCGCCTGCTTGCAGCGTGCGGCGGTCAGGCCGTGGTCGTAGTGCACGGCTACGGGCACGGATGCGCGCTTTGCCATTTCGATCATAGACGGGCCGATCAGCGGCAGGTCGCCATAGGGCAAAAGAACCTCGGCCGTGCCGATCAGAATGGGGGAGCGCAGCTCCTCGGCGGCGCGGATGGCCGCGTCGATCATATTCGAGTCAATGGTATTGAAAAGACCCACGGCATAGTGCTTTTCCTGGGCATCCTTCAAAATTTCGTTCATGGTTACCAGCATGGTGTTTTTCTCCTTATATTATATTATTCCAAATTCAGTCGTTTATGGTTTCTTGCCATCTCGGCGATCTCGGCGCGGGGGCGCATGCCGTCCGTGGCGTTTTCCGCGAACAGGTTGCAGGCCGCGGCGGCCGAGGCAAATTCCAAGAGGGGTCTGTCAGCCATGCCGCGCATCAGCCCGTACAGACAAGCCGCGCAGAAGGCATCCCCCGCACCAACGCTTCCCTTGATCGCCTCGGGCGGGATGGCAAGCGAGGCCACCTCGGTAAACTCCCCTGCCGCGTTCATCGCAAAGCAGCATTCCTTGGCGTGTACGATCACACGCTCGCGCACGCCCGCTTCCACGGTGCGGCGCATGGCCTCACGCACGGCGGCGCGGTCGATCTTTCCTCTCTCGTCGCGGGGGTTTATGCCCCACACGGTACAGCATTCCACCTCGTTGACGATCACGTAATCGCAGTAGCGGAAGGTGGGGATCAGCGTGGCGGCGTAGTCTGCCTCGCTGTCGCTGACCATATCGATCGAGGTACGGATGCCCGCCTTTTGCAGAGAATGCAGGAAGCGCGCCATCACCGTCCCGTAGGTGGGGTCGGGCGCGTCAAACTTGTCGAGCAGGAACACGTAGCCGATATGAAAAATATCACAGCACAGAGAGGCAATATCCACGTCCTCGGGGGAGAATTCCGCATTCGCACCCTTTTGGTGGAAGAAGGTACGCTCGCCGGAGGGCACGCTCATCACGTCGCAAAAGCTGGTGGGCGCAGTGTCCGAAAAGGTCACGCGGTCCACGTTCACGCCGCTCTGGCGCAGCTCGGACACGATCAGGCGGCCGTTTTCGTCGCTTCCCACGCGCCCCAGCACCGTGATCGGCAGGGTGGGGTCGATCTTGGCCAGATTGACCGAGGTGTTGGCGGCGCAGCCGCCAACCGAACGGCTCATTCCGCCCGTCATATAGGCCATCATGCCCTGCCTTGGGTATTCCCGTATGTTTTTGACCACGTCCGTGATCAGGCTGCCCGCGATCACCACGCCGCGCCGTGCGCCCGACATCAGATAATCCACCGTCACCGAGAACAGCTCGGAAAGAACGGGAAAGAGCGATACGTCGGGGTATCCCTGACCGTTTTCCCAACGGCTGACCGCCTTGTCGGTCACGCCCAGCCGCGCCGCCAGCGCCGCTTGCGTCAGTCCGTGCTTTTTGCGCAGGGCCGCGATGGTAGCCCCTACACTTTTTGCGTCCATATGCACTCCTTTGTCATTTGGTTTCTACATTCAATATAGCACAAAGGCAGACGGATGTAAACCT
>JAZQWX010000010.1:0-5973 GCA_045632565.1 Eubacteriales bacterium
CGGTTTTTTCTTTCCTCTTGCATTTTTTTATAAAATGGTGTATAATAGCAGAAAAGATTTTTTTGGGAAAGGAGTTCCCTATGAATATCGTGGTTATCGGTTGCGGCACGGTCGGCGCCGCTGTCAGCGCCCAGCTTGCCAAGGAGGGACACGCCCTGACGGTGGTGGACACGAGTGCCGCGGCTCTGTCGGAGCTGGCCAACGCCTATGACGTCTTTGCCGTGGAGGGCAACGGCGCGGAGATCTCCGTGCTTCGCAAGGCGGGGGCGGAAAAGGCGGATCTGGTCATTGCCATCACCTGCGAGGACGAGATCAATATTCTGTGCTGCGCGGCGGCGCGCAAGCTGGGCACGGCGCACACCATTGCGCGCGTGCGTAATCCCGAATATACCGAGCTGATGCATCTGATGCGCGACGAGATGAGCCTGTCGCTGACCGTCAATCCCGAGCTGGCGGCCGCGCGGGAGATCTATCGAATGCTGCGTTTCCCTGCTGCGGCCAAGATCGGCACCTGCTGCCACGGCCGCGTGGAGCTGGTGGAGTTTACCGTTACGGGCGGCTCTCCTCTGTGCGGTACGTCCCTGTTTGACTTGCGTACCAAATGGAACATCAAGTTCCTGGTCTGCGCCGTTCGCCGCGGCGAGGAGGTACACATCCCCTCGGGTAATTTCGTGATCGAGGATGGAGATGACATTTGCATTACCGCCTCGGACGAGGAGCTGACGCGTCTTTTCAAGGCGATCGGTGTGTACAAGCAGCCCGTGCGTGACGTGATGATCGTGGGCGGCGGCCGCGTGACCTACTATCTTGAGGAGCTGCTCCGCAAGGGAAAGATCTCCTCTACCGTCATTGAAAAAAACAAGGATCTTTGCCGCGAGCTGGCTGAGGTGTACGCTTGCACCGTGCTGTGCGATAACGGCACCAACCAGGAACTTCTTCTTGAGGAGGGGCTTGAGCGCACGGATGCGTTCCTTGCCCTCTCGGACACAGACGAGGAGAACGCCATCGTTTCGATGTTTGCCCGAACCAAGCACGTACGGAAGGTCGTCACCTTGATCCAGGGCATGTCCTACATCGACTTCTTCCGTGGCGTAGGACTGGAGAGCATCGTATCCCCGAAATCCTCTACCACAAGACACATCCTGCGTTACGTGCGCGCCATGGCAAACACGCTGGATTCCGCCGAGATCGAGTCCCTACACACGGTGCTGGGCGGCGGTGCAGAGGCGCTTGAATTCGTTGTGAAAGAGGAGATCGAGGGGCTGACGGGTGTGCCGCTGCGCGAATTGCGCTCCCGCCGCGGCGTGCTGATCGCCTGCATCCTGCGTGGGGATGAGATGATCTTCCCTGCCGGTGAGGATGAAATTCGCTCCGGTGACACGGTGATCGTGGTCACCTCGGGCGGACAAATGAACAGTATGAAGGATATTTTGGAATAATGAATTACCGTATGATCGGCTATCTGCTTGGCGTGATCCTTTTGATCGAGGCGGTGCTGCTTCTGTTCCCGCTTGCCGTGACCCTGATCTACGCTGAGCCGTATCTGCCATTTCTTCTCACCGTGGCGATCGTGGCGGCAGCCTCCGGTCTTTTGCTGCTGCTCAAGCCAAAGGACACGCGCATTTACGCAAAGGAAGGCTTCGTTTGCGTCGCGGGTGCATGGGTCTTGCTGTCTGCTTTCGGTGCACTCCCCTTCGTGTTTGACGGCGCTATTCCCTCGTATATCGATGCTCTGTTTGAAACGGTGTCCGGCTTTACCACCACGGGTGCAACGATCCTGACCGAGATCGAGCATCTGCATAAGGGTATTTTGTTCTGGCGCTCCTTTACCCACTGGATCGGGGGCATGGGTGTGCTGGTCTTTATGCTGGCGATCGTGCCGGCAGACGGCCGCGCCATCCACCTGATGCGCGCAGAAGTTCCCGGCCCGACCAAGGGCAAGCTTGTGCCGCGTATGCGTCATACAGCCCTGATCCTGTACGGCATTTACGTGTCCCTGACTTTAGCGGAAACGCTGGCGCTTTGCCTGGCGGGCATGCCCTTCTTTGACGCGCTGGTCAACTCCTTTGCCACTACGGGAACCGGCGGCTTTGCCATGAAAAACCTCTCTATCGCGGGCTATGCCAATCCTGCCTTTGAGTGGATCATTGCCATTTTCATGTTCCTGTGCGGCATCAACTTCAACCTGTATTTCTTTTTGCTCATCCGCCGCTTCCGTGACGTGCTGAAAAGCGAGGAGCTGCGTGCTTATCTTGTTTTGTGCGGTATTTCCACCGCCCTGATCGCGGCAAACGTATTCCACATTTATAGAAATGTAGGAGATACCTTGCGTATCGCCTTCTTCCAGGTCGCCTCGATCATGTCCACCACGGGCTTCTCCACGGTAGACTTCAACCTGTGGCCGGAATTTTCCAAGACGGTTCTGGTCATTCTGACGATGATCGGCGCGTGCGCCGGCTCTACGGCAGGCGGACTGAAGATCTCCCGCCTTTTGATCCTTTGCAAGAACGTGTGGCGCGAGATCAAGCACATTTTGCATCCGCGTGCGGTGATGGTCACGCGGCTGGACGGTGAGCCGATCTCGGACGGAACCTGCCGTACCGCCGCCAATTACTTCTCCCTGTATCTCGGGCTGATCGCCGTCTGCACGCTGATTCTATCGTTTGACGGCTTTGATTTCACCACCAATCTGACTGCGGCGATCACCTGCATCAACAACGTAGGCCCGGGACTGAATCTGATCGGACCGCTTGGCAATTTCAGCGGCTTCTCGGACCTCTCGACCCTGGTCTTGTCCTTCACGATGCTGCTTGGGCGTCTTGAGATCATACCGCTTGTCATCCTGCTTTCTCCCTCTACCTGGCGAAAGCGCGGATAAAAGGAGTTTTTCATGAACGAAAAGAACATGACCCCCACCAAGGTGGGGGCGCGGCTTTGGACCTCGTTTCTTCTGTTCGGCCTTGTCGGACAGATCGCGTGGGTGGTGGAAAACATGTATTTTGCCACCCTCTCGCAGGATATTTTTGCCTCCTCGGGACGGCAGGATCTCTCCTACGTCGTCACCACGCTGATGGTCATTTTCTCCGCCCTGACGGCAACGGTGACCACCATTTTTGCGGGCGGGCTTTGTGACCGCCTTGGCAAGCGGCGTCCCTTTATCGCGTGGGGCTACATCCTGTGGGGCGTAACGATCGCGGCATTTGCCTTTATTCCCATGCGGGTGGAGGCCTCCATGGTGGGGGCGGTGGCCGCCCTGCTGGTTGTCTTTGACTGTCTGATGACGTTAGCAGGCTCTACGGCGAACGACGCCGCCTTCAACGCCTTTGTGGCGGACAACACCGACACCACCAATCGCGGCAAGGTGAACGGCGTGCTTTCCATTCTCCCCGTGGCGGCGGTGATCGTGATCTTTATCGGTCTTGGCTCGCTGTACAGCGCACAGAACGAAAGCAACGCCGCCTTCTTTCTGATCCTTGGCGCGATCCCCACGGCGGCAGGCGTGTTTGCCCTGTTCTTTCTCCATGACAAAAAGGGGCTGGTCGGCACAAAAAGCAAAACCCTCTTGTCGGATACCTTCTACGGCTTCCGCCCTGCGGTGGTCAAAGAAAACCGCATGATGTACGTCTGCCTTCTGACCGTGTGCATCGTGGGCATCTCCCAGCAGACCTTTTTCTCCTATCTGATGAACTTCGTGATCGTGACGCTCGGCTACGGCGACGGCTTCGTGATCCCCGTGGCGGCCATCATTTTGGGTGCGGCCGCGATGACCGGCATCGTAGGGGTGCTTTCCGACCGTTTCGGGCGCAAGCACTTTTACCTGCCCCTGTTCGTGGGCGCGATCCTTGGCACGTTCTCGCTTTACTGCCTGCAATATCTTGGCGGTGCTGCAAAAACGGCGGTGCTGTATATCGGCGGCATTCTGATGCTTGGCTCGGTGCTCGCTCTTGGCGCGACCCTCTCCGCCTCCTTTCAGGATTACATCCCGCGCGGATGCGAGGGACGCTTTCAGGGCGTGCGGATGTGCTTTACGGTGCTGGTGCCCATGATCGTGGGTCCCATCATCTCGCTTTGCATCGGCCTTGACGCAATGGGTCTTAACGGTGCGGAATTCACCCCGCCCTACGCGATCTTCTTAGCCGCCACGCTGGTGGCGATCCCTGCCCTGCCTACCCTGCTTCTCGTCCGCCGCGACGCGGCGTGCAGCCGTGCGCGCCTCTTGAAGGAAAAGGGCGAGGCGTAAGGCTCTTCAAATTTAAAACCCGACCGTACATAAACGAAAAAACACAGGCAAAAGCCTGTGTTTTTTCGTTTATGCCAATATTCAAGAAGCTTACAGAGTGACGCCCGTTTTGTAGAAGGCGATCTCTCGAATATCCTCGCTCTTGCAAAGATATTTGCCGCTTGCCGTGTCAAGGACAAGGGAGAAGAGGGCGTCCGCATCCATCGGATAGGCGTTGAAATCGATCCAATGATCCTTGCGGGTGGCAAGAGTATTGTTGGTGGCGATCTTCATGGTAGGCACGAAGGTGGAGAACGGCGTGCCGCGACCCGTGGTGAACAGCACCATCTGGCATCCCGATGCGGCAAGTGCGGTGGCGGCGATGAGGTCGTTACCGGGAGCGTTGAGGGCGGACACGCCCTGCTCCTTCACCTGATCACCGTAGGCCAGCACGTCCACGATGTCGCTTGTGCCTGCCTTTTCCACACAACCGAGCGATTTTTCCTCCAAGGTGGTGATGCCGCCCTTTTTGTTGCCGGGGCTGGGGTTTTCATACACGGGGAAGCCCTGATCGGTGTAGAATTTCTTGAAATCCTCGATCATCTTCTTGTAACGCTCAAAGACCTCTTGATTTTTGCACTTGTTCATGAGCAGCTGCTCCGCACCGAACATCTCGGGCACCTCGGTCAAAATGGCGCTGCCGCCGCAGGAAACGAGGCGGTCGGTGACCGCGCCAACCAGCGGATTGGCGGTCAGACCCGAATAGCCGTCGCTGCCGCCGCACTTGAGGCCGATGCAAAGCTCGGAGGCGTCTACCTCCACGCGCGCGAAGTCCTTGGCTTCGTTTGCAAAGCGGGTGAGGATTTCCATGCCGTAGGCGATCTCGTCCTCCACGTCCTGACAGTTAAAGAATTCGATATTGTCGCGGCCGTAAGGAGCGAGGTATTCCTTGATGCCGTCCATGCCGTTGTTCTCACAGCCAAGGCCAACGAACAGCACAAAGCTGGCGTTGGGGTTGAGCGCGATACCGCAGAGCAGCTTTTTGATGTTCTCGTTATCGCCGCCAAGCTGACTGCATCCGAACTGATGCGGCAGGGCGTAGATACCGTCGATCGTACCCGTGATCAGCTTGCGCGCCATTTTTTCAAGGCGCATGCACACGTTGTTGATGCATCCGACGGTGGGGATGATGTAAATTTCATTGCGGATACCCGCACGGCCGTGCTTGCGGGGGAAGCCCATAAAGGTGGCCTTGCCCGTGCCAAGCGGCTCGGTGTGATAATCGTAGGTGTAGGAAACGTCCTCGTCGAGGTGGGAGCGCACGTTGTGCGTGTGTACCCAATCCCCCTCGGCAATATCCTCGGTCGCACGACCGATGATCTCACCGTACTTGATGACGTACTCGCCCTTTTTGATGGGGCGGCGGGCGATCTTGTGCGCGGGGGGCACTTTATCCGTGCCCGTCAGCGAGATGATGACGTTATCCTTTTCGTGGATGATGACGGTGTCCTTCATACCAGCACCTTGCCTTCGTTAATGGCGGCAACGTTTGCCAGCACAGCATCCACAAAGCCACAGTAGCGGGAAAGATCCTCGCCCCAAACGGCGGCATCCTTCATGAAGTCCGCGATCGGCTTTTTAGCAGCAAAGTAGGCGAGGTAAGGTGCATCATCCTCCATCTCGATCTCGCGGCCCGTAACGGCGGCTACGTACTTGCCGTCCTTTTCCACGATGCGGCTGTAAAGCGCCATCAG
>JAZQWX010000011.1:0-5064 GCA_045632565.1 Eubacteriales bacterium
TCGCCGCAGGTCATGATCCTGCCCACCTCCATCTTTGATTTCATGCAGGAAACCGACGATTACTATTTTCCGCCGCTCACGGGCTGCTATTTGCGCCTGGTGCGGCACGCGGTCTTTTTTCTGTCGCTGGTTCTGACACCGCTTTGGTATCTTTTCATCATGAACCCCGATGCCCTGCCGCCCGCGTTGCTCTTTCTTTTGCCAAGTGAGCCGGCCGACATCCCGATCCTTTTGCAGCTCTATCTTGTGGAGATCGCCATTGACGGTCTGAAGCTCGCCTCCATGAACACCCCCAATATGCTCGCCGGGTCGCTGAGCATCATCGGCGGTCTGATCGACTCGGATTTTGCGGTGAACGTCGGGTGGCTCACGCCCGAAGTCATCCTCTATATGGCCTTTGCCGCCATTGCCGCCTTTACCCAGCAAAATCATGAGCTGGGGTACGCCATCAAGCTTTTGCGCGTGCTGATCCTCACCGCCACGGCGATCTTCGGCGTATGGGGCTTCCTCGGGGGGCTTCTTCTTGTGCCCGTGTTGCTCGCTACCCAAAAAACGCTGGACGGAGAGTTCGGCTATCTCTATCCTCTCGTTCCGTGGAACGGAAAGGCAATGGCAAGATTGTTCTTCCGCCTCAAAAAGGAGAAATAAAAAAGCCCCCGCAGGGGGCTTTTCCTTATAGCATGGAGTAGAGTGTAAAGATCAAGGGAATGGTCAAAACCGACAAAACGTGCGAGATCAGGGCCATGCCTGCGCCTACCGTGGTATCACGGCCAAACGCGCTGGGGATGACGATGGTGTTAAGCCCAAGCGGCATGGAAAGGGAACAGATCGCGCACAGGGCAACGTCCTTCGGAATATCGGGGAAAAGCAGCAGCACGCCAAGACCGACAAGCGGGAAGAGCAGCAGTCGCACCGCCGAGATCACGTAGACCGACACGCGGGAGAAGATGCGTTTTAAGGGAATGGTCGCCACGGTCATGCCGGTCAGCAGCATGGCCACAGGGGACATGCAAGCGCCAAGAGAGGAAACGGCTGCGGTGAAGAACGTGGGCATCTCGAAGGGCAAAAGTCCGAAGATCATGCCTGCCACCATGCCGATGAACATGGGGTTAATGAGGTTTCTAAGGCCCGAAAGCACCGAAGAGCCCCCCTCTTTTTTCGGCATGAGCAGAGAGGGCACGCCCCACAGATAGATCAGGATCCAGAACGGCAGCACAAAGATCAGATAGTTCATGAATACGTCGGGGAAAAGGGCGGACACCACCGCGTTGCCCATGAAGCCGAAGTTCGAAAAAGCAAGGCCGTAGGTGTACAGGCCGCGGGTGTAGTCATCCTTTGCACACAGGCGGGAGATCAGAACGGCGATCGGCGCGCCGATCAGCACCACCACAGCACCCCCCAGAATAAATTTGCCGCTGGAGGCAAACTGCGCCACGGTAAAGTTGTTCATAAACGTGCCCAGCACCAGGGCAGGGATGAATATCCAGTTTTCCAGCTTGGAGAGCAGGGAAGGGGCGCTCTCGCTGATAATGCGGAAGCGGGTCAGCAGATAGCCGATCACGATCAGAAGGAACAAAAAGGCCATCTGACTTAAGGTAGAAGTGAATACGGTCATAATTACCTCAATACTGTGCAAAATTACGTAGAAGATGATAGCACAAAACGGAAAAAAAGTCAAGAAAACTTTCCAAAAAGGAGAGAATTTCGCAATTCCCTTGACACCGCCCCCTCGGTTGTGGTATGATACAGGGGTAGCACGGAGGTGTACTCAAGTGGCCGAAGAGATCAGTCTTGAAAACTGAGAGGTCGGTGATGAGCCGGCGCGGGGGTTCAACTCCCTCCACCTCCGCCAACAAAAACAGAACATTTGTCTACCGACAAATGTTCTGTTTTTGTTTATCCAAGCCCCAGGCTTGGCATATCATCGCCGCGCGAAGCACGGTGCATATCATCAGCCCCTTTGGGGCTGTATCTCATCACGCTTTAGCGTGCATCTTGCCTGCTGCTTGTTGATATACAACACTACGTGTTGATGATATACAATTTCTTGCGAAATTGATGATATACAAGGCTTACGCCTTGATTTTGGTTAGATTTTGTGCTATCATCTACCTAAAGAGGTGATGTTATGTCAAAAAACTACTTGTTGATATATTCAGAACAACTTGCAACCGACATCGAATTACTTTGCCAAAATATAAAAGCTCCATCCAACACGATTTTTCAAATTCGCAAAAGTTCAAGCAGTGTATACGCCAATATCCATGAAGCAAATTACGGGCAGAGCAAAGTGGACATGCTTTCAAAGTTTGAAATTGCTCTCAAGGAATGTAGCGAAACGGAAGGTTGGTTGCAGTTGATGTTCAATACGAATATCATAGACGAAGCAACCTATAAGAATTATAGAAACCTCTGCGGACGGATCAGAAGAATGTTGATTGCAAGTTGCAAGACATTAAAGGAGAACGCGGTATGAGTAAAGGCATCGGCGGATCTGCAAGAGTTGTTATGCAGGATGAGAACACTGTCGTTTACGAATACTATGCGTATAATCTAAACGAGGAAAAATACCGAAATTCAAAGCATATATACGACGGGATGATTACCATTGATAAAAGATCGTTGGTAGAGCCGGAAATACATAAAAAATTGAAGAAGCAGCCAAGCGGTAGGAAGAAACTGATAACGAAACACATACCACGAGAGGTGGATTACTCGGGACTTATAGAAGCGAAAAAAATCAGCGTGGAAAACAGTAAATTCTGTTGGCAATACCTTGAAAACGGAATCGGGTTAATAGCGATACATATCATATTTAAAATTTTCAACCTATACCAAAGTGAAGGAGCGATATCCGAAACGGTGGGATATCATGTATAGCGGCGAGCAAACCACACACCTTTTTACTGTTCTTACCTACATTTATGCACCTTTTCACTGTTCTTTCGCAAAACACGGCAAGCGTGAGCTTGCCGTGTTTACTTTTATTGGCTTTTTGCGGACACGTTGCGTTTTTGCGCGCGCTTCGTTGACAAGCTACCGCGCGTATGGTATAATGAGGAAAAGATGCGGTGTTCCTTTCATCATCCGTTCCGCATCGGAAAAGGAAGACATATCATGAAAAAAAGCTTTCTCTTGATGCTTGTGTTTGCCCTGATCCTGTCACTGCCGCTTGCCTGCTTTGCCGGCTGTGACGGCGGAAGCGATCCCGTTACCCCTCCCGCCGGTGAGAACTGCCCCACCTGCGGCAAAAACCCCTGTGAATGCCCTGCCGAAACGGCTCGTTACGTTGACCTCGTTCTCTTTATCGGCCAGTCCAACATGGCAGGTCGCGGCGACGCTTCCGTGGCTACGCAGGTAGAGGAGGGACACGCATATGAGTTCCGCGCGATCTCCGATCCCACCAAGCTGTATCATATGGCAGAGCCCTTCGGCGTGAACGAAAATCACCCGACCAGCGGCATCTCCGAAACCACCAAGACCGGCTCGATGGTGTCCGCGTTCTGTGAGGCCTACTATGCGGCAACGGGCACGCCCATCGTGGGTGTTTCCTGCTCCAAGGGCGGCCAGGTCATCAGCGTGTTTGATCCCGACAATGCGGCGTATGCCGATGCGGTTGCCCGTGTGAAGAGCGCACAGGATTTCATCGCGCAGGAATATGAAAACGGCAACTCCGATATCAAGATCAAAAACACCTACGTGGTATGGCTGCAGGGTGAATCGGACGGCGATAACGCCACCTCGGCCGCCGATTATACGGCCACGCTTGACCGTATCGTCAAAGGCTTTAAAGAGGATATCGGCGCGGCACAGACCTTTATCATTCCGATCGGTATCTTCAACGGCAACGATGACGCCCGCAACGAAAACTACACCGCCATCCGCGAGGCGCAAAAGGCCTACTGCGAGGGCAATCCCGATGCGACCGTCATCAGCAATTCGCTGGTGGATTTTTACGACTACGGCTTCATGAAGGACCAGTTCCACTTCACGCAGGAGGGCTACGAGGTCCTTGGCGGCGAGGCAGGCGCGAACATGGCGCACTTTGTCAAGACCGGCAACAAGCCCGCGTGCTGATATAAAATACGCCACTCCCTTGGAGGAGTGGCGTATTTTATTCCTTTAGGTCCAGAAGAGCCGCAAGCGTCAGGCGTGCACCTAACCGAAAAGCATAGGAAAAAACATCCCGTTCGTCAATGTCGGTCAGCTCTGTCACACAGTCTACGTATTTTTCAAATGTTTCCCGTTGCGTGCTTGATAGCGTTTGCATAAGGGCGTTGTGATGGTCTGCGACGTAGCCCATCAGCTCCTTCGTTTCTTCTTTGCCGTTCCTGCAGTCGGTGTTGGGACAAAGATTGCCGTAAAACAAGTCCTCCAATATGTTTTTCATACGATTTTCCCCCTTCTTGTTTGGATTTGTCTATATTATATCACAAAATGAGATAAATGTCAATATCTCGAAACGAGATGTAGTAAAATATTCTTGCTATGTCAGGCAGATTGGTTTTTATGAGATCCCAAACGGCGCAGAGCGCCGTTTGATCCTCGCTTTGCTCGGATTTCGACTGCGTCCGCCCGACACCGAAGGTGTCATTCTGAGCGGAGCGAAGCGGAGTCGAACTCGAAGAGCGATGCGAAGCATCGGAATCTGGGCGGACTTCGCTCAGGATGACATGGAAAATTTTTTCTGCCCGTATTTGGTGGCATAGCCGAATCTGACTACCTCTTGAGGAGATGTTTTTATGCGTATTAAAAATTTAAGAGAAGACAGTGATTTAACACAGGAGGCTGTGGCAAAATATCTGCGAGTGAAGCAAAACACATATTCTCAATATGAAAACGGTCAAAGACAGCTTCCCCTTGAATGTCTTGTGGCGTTAGCAAAGCTATATCACACATCTGCCGACTATATTTTGGAATTGACCGACGAGAAAAAGCCTTACCGCTGATCGAGGAGAAAAATGAAAAGATTTGATGGTATCCTGATCTGCACAGATCTCGACGGCACGCTTTTGCGTGACGATAAAAGCATTTCAAAAGAAAACCTGGATGCGATCGCGGACT
>JAZQWX010000012.1:0-5951 GCA_045632565.1 Eubacteriales bacterium
ACCAGATGGGGGCATTTCTTTTTGGCAGACCATACGGTTTCAGCCGTGACGATGCCATAGCGCTTGGCTTCTTCATTTTTGGCCAGAACGATACCGTGCCGATCCTCCTGACTGCCGCAAACGGCCATGGGGACGCCGCGATATTCGGGGTGCAGCACCGTTTCCACCGAGGCAAAAAAGCTGTTACAGTCACAGTGCAGGATCACGCGATCCTTTGTCGTTTTTTGGCTCTGCTTTGTTTTTTCTTCCATTTTTCGGCATCCTCCCCTCCGTTTGTTCTCTATATTCAGTATACCACAAGAAAACAAAAAAAGCAACGGCCAAGCCGTTGCTTTTTTGTTTTTGTTTAGATGCTCTTGACGATGTAGGGAGCCATCTCGGCATCGATCGCAGCCTGCTCTGCAGCAGCGGCGGCCTCAGCCTCGGCCTCAGCGGCCTTCTTCTCGGCAAGGAGCAGAGCCTTGATAGACAGGCTGAGCTTACGCTTCTCGTCGTCTACCTCGGTGATCTTGACGTGAACGGTTTCACCAACCGAGAGAACGTCCTCGGGCTTGGCAACCTTATCGAGAGAGATCTGGGAGATGTGGATCAGGCCGTCAACGCCGTCAAACACCTCGGCAAATGCGCCGAAGGGCATCATGCTGACGATCTTGGCATCTACCTCATCACCCTCGTTATACTGCTTGCGGAACTGGAACCAGGGATCCATCTCCTCGGTCTTGTAGCCAAGGGAGATTCTCTTTGCTTCCTTATCGATCTCCTTGATGTAGACCTCGATCTCCTGACCGACGGATACCACGTCTGCGGGGCTCTTGATACGCTTCCAGGAAAGCTCGGTGTTGTGAACCATGCCGTCCACGCCGCCAAGATCCACGAATGCACCGTAGGCGGTGAGGTTCTTGACCTTACCGGCAAAGCGCTGACCAACCTCAAGGGTTGCCCACAGCTCTTCTTCCTTTGCACGGCGCTCTGCGTTCAGGACGATGCGGATAGAGCCCTTTGCGCTGTTCTTACGGTGAGGATCGATCTCAATGAGCTTGAAGCGCTGGGTGGTGCCCACGAGGGTGGCAATGTCGCCATCCTTCGGTACGCCCGTGTGGGACGCAGGAACGAACACCTGTGCGCCGTTGTACAGGATAATGACGCCGCCCTTGATGGCCTTGGTAACCTTGCCCTCAAGGATCTCGCCGTTTTCCTTGGAGGCGACTACGCCTGCCCAGTTCTTATCGGCGTCGATTCTCTTCTTCGAGAGGCTTGCCATACCGTCACGGTCGGACACGCGCATCACGAAGGCTTCAACCTCGTCACCTACGCGGAACAGCTCGGACAGCTTGGCATTCGAATCATCGGTGATCTGGTCATGGGTAATGATACCCGTAACCTTTGCGCCGAGGTCAACGTAAATTTCGCCCTGCGAAATTGCGGTGACGATGCCACGAACGGTTTCTCCTGTATGTAATGTTTTGAGTGAATCTTCCAGCATTTCTTCGAAACTAACTTCATTATTCATAGTTTCAAATACCTCCTTTATTATATCGTCGGGTGTGGAAGCGCCCGCCGTAATAGATATGATTTCATCGGCCTTGACCTGCGCGGTGGGAAGCTCCGCCCCCGATTCCACCCAAACGGTATTCGGGCAGATCGCACGGCAAAGCTCATACAGCTTTGCGGTGTTGGAGCTATCGCGTCCGCCGATCACGATCACGCGGTCGGACTCCGCCGCCAAGCGAAGTGCCTCCTGCTGCCGATTTTCGGTCACGCTACATATTGTATCAAATTTTTTGGCGTTTGTACAGTATTTTTCGATAATTTTTTGAGTTTTTTTCCACTCTTTGAGATTTTGGGTGGTTTGGGCGGCAAAAATGGCCGTTTTTTGGTCAAAAGACTGTTCGGACAGGCATTTTTCGAGTTCCTCTGCGGTTCTGAAGAGGTATTTTTCCCCGCGCACGTAGCTGAGAATCCCCTGTACCTCGGGATGGTTTTCCGTACCGAGCAAAAAAAAGGCCGTGTTCTCGTCCGTATTCTCATCCGCGATGCGGTGAATTTTTTTCACGAAGGGACAGGTCATATCCAATACGCGCACGTGCGGGTAGCGTTCTGCCAGGAGAGAAAGACGCGCCTCCTGCTCCCGCGGCACGCCGTGCGTGCGGATAACAAAGGTCAGGGGCTCTTTTCCATTTTCCGCAAGCCGTTCGGCATCCTCCACGCTCACGTGCAGCACGCCCTTTTTCTCCAGACGTTCATTATACAGGCGATTGTGGATCAGGTGACCGAGAATACAAACGCGACCGCCCTTTCCGGTGGAAAGGAGCTCCTCGACCGCCTCTGTGGCGCGCTTGACTCCAAAGCAAAAGCCTGCGTTTTCGGCTACGGTAATGCTCATGCGTTCTCTCCCTTGTCTGCGGCGGGGCGGAAGTCCCCAAGGCGACAAATCTCATCAAAAATGCGGCGAGATGCGGCGGCGTAGGCCTCGGAATTCCCTTCTCCGTCAGGAAAAAGCTCCGCATGTGCGATCGGCTTGCCGAAAATGACCTCGACACGGCGGAAGAGGGCGTATTTCTGTTTCTTCATACGAATGCATACGGGAACAACGTCGCATCCCGAACGGAAGGCGATCATACCCGCGCCGTTTTTGATGGGGGTATCGGCAGGATTTTTGCCGGGATAGCGGTGCCCCTGCGGGAAGATGCCGACAAGCTCGCCCGACGCGGCAAGCGACACGGTCTTTTTGATGGCGGCCACGTCACTGCCGCCGCGATCCAGCGGACACGCGCCGAGGCGGCGGATCAGCCAGCCAAGCAGCGGGATGCGGAACAGCTCTTTTTTGGCAAGGAAGCGAAGCTGGCGCGGACAGACGGCCGCCACCGAGATCACGTCGACAGCACCGACGTGGTTCATGCACAAAACGTGTCCTCCCTCGGCGGGAACGTTCTCGGCTCCGTTTGGGTGGATACGCATAACGAAACGGAAAAAGCCTGCCAGCACCAGCCAGGCGCGGCGGTAAAAGCGGCGGTCCTTTTCCTCTTGCGTAAGTTTCTTTTTCTTGGACATTTTTTAGTCTGCCTCCGATTAACCCGCGGTTTTCTCTGCAATAATGGCGAGTGCCTTTTCCACAGTCTGTTCAAAGGTCAGGTCGGAGTTGTCAAGGAACACGGCGTCCTCTGCTGGGATGGCGGGGGCGGTTTTACGGGTACTGTCGTTTTTATCGCGCTCGATCATGTCCGAGAGCACCTCTTCGTAGGTGGTAGCGATCCCCTTGGCCTGCAGCTCTAAAACGCGGCGGCGTGCGCGTGCTTCGGAAGAAGCGGTCAGGAAAATCTTCACCTCAGCATCCGGCAGAATAACCGTACCGATATCGCGGCCATCCATGATGACGCTGGTTTTTTCCGCGATCGAGCGTTGGGTGTCCAAAAGAAATGCACGCACGGCGGGAATAGCCGACACGGCAGAGGCGTACATGGACATTTCGGGGGTACGGATGGAATCCCCCACGTCCTTGCCGCAAAGGTAGATATGCTGTTCCCCGTTCTCGTGTGCCATGCGCAATTCAATATCGGGAAGGCAGGCTTCTACCGCCTCGGCGTCCTTGGAGTCAATATTACGGCCGCGCACGAACAGACCGATCGAGCGATAAAGCGCGCCCGTATCGACGTATACGATCCCGAGCTGATCGGCAATGGCGCGGGCAAGGCTGCTTTTTCCTGCACCGCTGGGGCCGTCAAGAGCTATTTTCATGAGTTATTCCTCCCTTTTATAAGTGGCAGCGTGCCGTCCTGCGGCAGCGCCCGTTGCAAAGGCAATTTGCAGATTATAGCCGCCCGTGTAGGCGTCCACGTCGAGGATCTCGCCTGCGAAATACAGGCCGGGGACGATCTTGGACATCATGGTCTTGGGGTTGACCTCCTTGACCTCGATGCCGCCGGAGGTGACGATCGCCTCCTCAATCGGGCGGAAGCCGTCAAGCGGTACGCAAAAGCGTTTGATGACCGAAGCGAGCTTTTTGCGTTCCTCCCGCGTAACGGAATGCACCTTTTTGTGCGGATCGATGCCCGAGCGCCGCACGGCCACGGGAATCATGGCGGCAGGAAGCAGGTCAGAGAGGGCATTGGCAAAATCGCGGTTGGCGTATTTGGCAAAATCCGCGCACAGGCGCGCGTCCAGCGTTTTCTCGTCCAGGGCGGGCTTCATATCGATCTCGGCAACCAGCGAAGTCATATCCTGTCCGTGCAGATGCGCGGAAGCGGAGAGCACCATCGGACCGCTGAGGCCGAAGTGGGTGAACAGCATTTCGCCAAAATCCTCGTAAAGCGTTTTGCCGCCCGCGGCAGGCAGGATGCGAAGGCCGACGTTTTTGAGCGACAGGCCCATCATCTCACGGCAATCGGGATCGGGCGAGGTGATGGGAACGAGCGAGGGTGCGAGCGCCGTCACCGTATGCCCAAGGCGCATGGCGAGGCGGTAGCCCGAGCCGTCCGAGCCCGTGAGAGGATAGGACTTCCCTCCCGTGGCAAGAATGACGGCATCGGCGGCCAATTCCCGCTCCCCTGCGCGCACGGCGTGCACGCCGCGCTCATCGGCAAGAATTTCGGTCGCACGGGCATGGACGATCCCCGCATCCGCGGCAAAGCGGGCAAAGGCATCCACGATATCGGCCGCGCGATCGGACACGGGAAAGACGCGGCGGCCGCGCTCGGTTTTGAGCGGAACGCCGAGGCGCTCGACCAGCGCCATCACCTCCGAGGGGGGCGTGGCGGCCATGGAGGCGTAGAGGAAGCGCGCGTTGCGCGTGACGTTTTGCAGAATTTCCTGCGCTGTGCAATCGTTTGTAAGGTTACAGCGGCCCTTTCCCGTGATGGCAAGCTTGCGACCGAGGCGTTCGTTACCCTCTAAGATCGTCACGCGCGCGCCGCCTTCCAGCGCGCAGCCTGCCGCCATGAGGCCTGCCGCACCGCCGCCCACCACGATGATGTGAGGCGTATTATCGTTTGGCATAGACATCGTATTCATCCCAGATCTTTTCCAGCTTATCGAAGCGGGCGGTGATCTGATCCTGTTTCTTTTTGGTGATGGCCACAAGGACCGCGTTGATGATGGAAAGCGGAGCTACCAAGGAATCCACATAGGAGGCCATATCGCTTTGGGCGGTCAGAACGGCGTCAGCCGAGGCCGCGATGGGGGACATGGCACTGTCGGTGAGTGAAATGACCGATGCGCCCTGTGCGTGGGCGTATTTGACGGCATTGATGAGCTTGGTGGAGTAACGCGGGAAGCTGATGGCAAAGACCACGTCCCCCTCTCCGATATCCAGCATTTGCTCAAACACCTCACCGCTGCTGGTGGGTTGGATAAAGCGCACGTTGTCAAACACAAGGCCGAGGTTAAAGCTGAGGAAGGAGGCAAGCGAGGCCGAGGAGCGAACGCCGAGGATATAGATGCGGCGTGCGCCGCACAGAACGTCTACGGCACGCGCAAAGGAGTCGCGGTTGATATTTTCAAGAGTATACTTGATCTTGGAGATATCGGCAGACAGAACGCTATCCAGCACGTCCCCATCCCCGAGGCGTTGGTTAGACACCTGAATGCGCTGATTGGAGGTCAGCTTGGCACGCACCAGCTCCTGCACGGCGTGCTGCAGCTCGGGATAGCCCGCATAGCCGAGAAGGGTGGCAAAGCGGACGACGGTGGACTCGGACACCGACACCATTTCCCCAAGACGCGCGGCGGTCATATAGGCCGCCTTATCGTAATTTTCAAGGATGGCGGCGGCGATCTTTTTCTGCCCCTTTGAAAACTCGGACTGATTGGCCCGAATGCGGCTTTCAATATCGTTTCCCATGTGGTTCTCCTTCCGCAAAAGCATACTAATATTATAGCACACCTCTTGCGTTTTTGCAAGATACAATTCACAAAATTGCAAAAAATGACAGAAAGCCCCCACCGCCGCGGCGGTG
>JAZQWX010000013.1:0-65129 GCA_045632565.1 Eubacteriales bacterium
TGATGTGCGCGGGCACGCCGATCTGGTGGATGATCTTGGTGACCTGTGTTTCGATGTCCGGCGTGCCGCGGCCGTCACGCGCACCCTCCGCCGCGCCACCCGTTGCCCGAATGCGCGAAAAGGAACGGATGTGCTCAAACAAGCTGGGGTAGTCAAAGGGCTTTAAGAGGCAAAGATCCGCGCCTGCATTGGTTGCCTCGACAAACATGGCGGAATTGGCCGCAAGGGATACGAGAATGTAAGCCGGCTTCTTTCCGGGAGCGAAGTTAAAGGAAGAACAATTTCGAATGACGCCAATCCCATCGATCTTCGAGAGCCATGCGTCCACGATCACCACGTCGGGGTGGAAATGTCCGATCTTGGAAACCGCCTCTTCGCCGTTTGCGGCCTCTTCGATAAAACGGTAACCCGCCTTGAACAGATTTTCCCGCAGGGCGCGACGTTCTTCCTTGCTCTCGTCTGCAAGTAAAATTTTTGTTGTGTACTCCATTATTTTGCTCCTATTTGGTATTATTTGGTTGATGATGATATATTACCATAAATTTCCAAATAAATCAAGGGGAAAGCACGAAAAATGTTGTACAAAGAAAGTGGGGGAGAATTGTTAAAATTTACCAAAAATGTCCTAAAAAAAGACAAATAAAGGGGAATCGGGTCGAATGGCGGCAAAGTTTTTCGCGCAAAAGGTGATAATCAAAGCGATGATGAGGAAAGTCATGAAAAAAATGTGAATATTATGGAATTATTTCAATTACCTGTTGCAAATTTGACAAAAGCGTGCTATACTATCTATTGTGAGAAGTTTGGCTTTTTTTGCCTACTGCTTGATGACAATTTTTACAAGGAGAATGCAAATGACCAATAACAAGTACGTTTTGACATGGATCGACGAGATGAAAGAGCTCGTGAAGCCGGATCAGGTTGTGTGGATCGACGGTAGCGAGAAGCAGCTGGATGAGCTGCGCGCTATTTCGGTAAAGACCGGTGAAATGATCAAGCTGAACGAGGAGCTGCTCCCCGGTTGCTATCTGCACCGCACCCGCCCCAATGACGTGGCACGTGTAGAGGACAGAACCTTTATCTGTACCTCCAAGGAAGAGGATGCAGGTCCTACCAACCACTGGTGTGCTCCTGCCGATATGTACAAAAAGCTGTACGACATTGCTCGTGGCTCTTATCAGGGCAGAACGATGTACGTGATCCCGTTCTCGATGGGCCCTGTCGGCTCTCCTCTTGCCAAGATCGGTATTGAGGTAACCGACTCCATTTACGTTGTGCTTAACATGGCTATCATGACCCGCGTCGGCACCAAGGTTCTCGAGGCTCTTGGCGATTCCAACGACTGGGTACGCGGTCTCCATGCTTCCTGCGACATTGATCCCGAGAAGCGTTATATCTGCCATTTCCCTGAGGATAATACCATCATTTCCGTAAACTCCGCTTACGGCGGTAACGTTCTGCTGGGCAAGAAGTGCTTTGCTCTTCGTATTGCCTCTTACCAGGGCTGGAAGGAAGGCTGGATGGCAGAGCATATGCTTATCCTTGGCCTTGAAAATCCCAAGGGTGAGGTGAAGTACGTAGCAGCTGCATTCCCGTCTGCTTGCGGTAAGACCAACCTCGCCATGATGATCCCCCCCGCATACCTGCGTGAGAAGGGCTACAAGATCTGGACGGTAGGCGACGATATTGCCTGGATGCGCATCGGTGCGGATGGACGTCTGTACGCCATCAACCCCGAAAACGGCTTCTTCGGCGTTGCCCCCGGCACCAACGAGAAGTCCAACTTCAACGCGCTGGAATCCACCAAGAAGAACACCATCTTCACCAACGTTGCGCTCAATCTGGATAACAACACCGTTTGGTGGGAAGGCCTTGACAAAAATCCGCCCGAAAACGCGCTGGAATGGAAGGGTAACCCCTGGAATCCCTCTATGTTCGTGAAGGCTGATAAGAGCACCTACGCCGCTCATCCCAACTCTCGTTTCACCGCTCCCGCTGTGAACTGCCCCTGCATCTCGAGCGAGTTCGATAAGGGTGCGGGCGTTCCGATCTCCGCCATCATCTTCGGTGGCCGCCGTGCAAAGTGCACGCCTCTGGTTTACCAGTCCAAGAGCTGGGAAAACGGTGTCTTTATCGGCTCTGCTATGGCTTCTGAAACCACCGCTGCCGCTGCAGGCGCTGTCGGTGTTGTTCGCCGCGATCCTATGGCCATGCTGCCGTTCTGCGGCTACCATATGGGCGACTACTTCCGTCATTGGCTTGAGATGGGTGAAAAGCTTGGCGACAAGGCTCCCAAGATCTTTAACGTCAACTGGTTCCGTACCGATGACGAGGGCAACTTCGTATGGCCCGGCTTTGGTGACAATATGCGTGTCCTGAACTGGATCATCGACCGTTGCGAGGGCACGGCCGATGCTACCGAAACCGCGATCGGCTACGTTCCGAAGCCCGAGGATATCGACCTGACCGACCTCGATATGGATATGGATACCTTGAAATCCATCTTGACGGTTGATAGTGAAACCTGGAAGAAGGAAGCCGCTGAGATCGAAGAGCACTACAAGAAGTTTGGCGACAAGCTTCCCGCAGAGCTGCGCAATCAGCTGGATGCCCTGAAGGCAAACCTGTAAGATAAAAAGATCCCCGTGCCTTGCACGGGGATCTTTTTGATTATATGATCGGCAGTTCCACCTCGGGGAGGGAAAAGAGCTTGGGTTCACGCTTGCGTAAATCATAAAAGAAAGAATGGCAGTGCCCGTTTTGCGGCATGGCCTTTTTCTTTTTCTTGCAAAAAACCGTGTCCTCCTCTTCGGAAACGGTTGCATGCTCGCAATATAGACAAAAGGAATCGTAAAGCGGCTCTTCGTTCTGTTTTTTCATCCTGCACTCTCCTTTTCTTTTTAACAGTATACCATGTTGCTTACGAAAAATCAAGTCCCAAATCCCATCAAAGGGAAAAAGATAACGGAAAGCAGGATGGCGAACGCGGCCTGCATCACCTTTATCAGTATGTATCGCCCAAACGAAAACGGAATGCCCGAAAGAAAAGAAGCTGCCTGCAAATGTACGGACATTCCCGAAAAATTCACAGCAAGCGTGGCACACAGAATCGAAAACCTTGGCATTGCTTGCAGCAAGGATGCCGCCTGCGCACATGCACCACCAACCTCCAAAAAAGAGTAGATAAATGTAAGCAGAGCCTCGTTTTTGACCAATGAGGAGAGAATGCCGCAAATGGCTGAAAAGAGTAGAACGAACCCGCAAACCGTTAATAGGCTTACGGCATTCTTGCTAACGGACGTACTAACATGAAAGTCCTGTGTATCGGTGCGTAACGGTGCTTGATAAGATGTATCTGTCGCCTTGCGTGGTATGCGGGCAGCCAAAAGGCCGCATAAAAGAGCACTGATCACTTGGATCATATAAAAGAATAATCCTGTTTTCAGAGATCCAAACAGAGAAATTCCAACCCCTGCTACTAAAAATACAGGTCCTGTTACGTTGGAAAAAGAGAGCAAGCAGGCAAGCTCTTTTTGATCTATTTTTTTGCCGCGATAGAGATCTGCCGCAATTTTTGTGCCGATTGGGAAGCCGCAAATCACTCCAAGAAAAAAAGCGGACATTCCCAAGAAGGGTACACCAAATAGAAAACGGCACGCTTTGTCAAGCGTGGAGCGTCCGCTTGTCATAACAGCACCGCTTGAAAGCATATCGCAGGCGATCATACAGGGAAATAGCGTTGGGATGATGGTCTTTCCGCACAGAAGTATCCCGTGCTGTACCCATGGGATGACATCGCGGGAGAAGATCAGCAGGGCACAGAGCAGGAGGAATCCCGAAATCGGAAGCACAGGATTGCGTTTGCGCTCCTTGCATGCCGTCATGTTTTTTGCCTCCCTTTCATATAGATTAGTGAAATTTATGTATGGCGGTAAGAAAATATGAGAAAAAATCGTAAGAGAAAAGGGGTTTTTGGGATAGCTCCCATAGAGTTACCGACAGCTGAGCGAGAAAAAATCGAAATTGTTCGGGATGGCAATGACAGAAAAATCGTCCTAAACGGCGTCAAACGCATCTTGCAGTATGATCCGCTTTGTATGATCTTTTCGCTGGGGAAGGAACGGCTGGAAATTCGCGGAATGGGGCTGGATTGTGTCTTTTATATCAGCGGTGCGATCGGCATTCGCGGAAAGATTCAAAGCGTTGTGTTTGCTATGCGGGAGGAGAAGGGATGACATGCCTGCTTCGCTATTTGTTAGGGTTCGTAAGAATACAAGCGGCTTCTTGCAAAAAAGAAGAAATGCTCAACCTGCTGCGCGAAAACAATGAAAATTCATGGGGATATTTCTTGGCAGGTGGAGCGTTTTGCCTCTCAACCACCCGGAGAGGAGCAGCGCTTCTTACGCAAAGCCCGCTTGCATCAGCAGGCCTTATTCTTTCGAAAAAAGGCATCCTCGCAGATCTGTGGCACGCACGCGCAAGAGCGGGACTTCTGTTTGGTTTGGTTGTATCTGCCTTGATATTTCTGTCGTTTTCTTCACTTGTGTGGGATGTTCGGGTAGAGGGGAATGAGCGTCTTTCCAATGATAAGGTCCTTCTGGAGTTGCAAGAATGCGGCCTCTTCGTTGGACTGCCCATCCGTGATCTGGATGAAAAAAGGATTTCGGGCGACGTGTTGTTGTCCGGCAGTCAACTCTCCTTTGTCAGTATCAACATGCACGGAACGGTAGCTTACGTTACCGTTCGTGAGCGTGATGCGGTTCCCGAAACCGAGAAAAAAGCGTGCGCCAATCTTGTGGCAACGCAGGATGCAGTGATAGAGTCCTGTGCGGTATCGGCGGGCAGTCCAAAGGTTGGGGCGGGGCAGGTGGTAAAAAAAGGCGATATTCTTGTCAGCGGCATCACGGAGGGGTTGCACGGCAATCGGCTGGTTCGGGCAGAGGGGGAGATCATTGGGCGTGTAGAACGTGTCTTTTCTGTCACCGTGCCCTCGGAAATGGTGATCTTGGAGGAAAATTGCAGCAAAACCACCGAAATATCCCTTGTTTTTTTCGGAAAAAGCATAAATATTTATCGGAACAGTAGAAATTTGCCCGACAATTATGTTACAATATATCATAGTGAGCCACTTTCTCTTTGGGATTCCTTGAAGCTGCCGTTTGGCGTGTCGTTTTCGACGGCGCATAGTGGAAAAACGGGTATCCGAACCCTTTCGGAGGAAGAGCAGGTTCGCTTGGCCTTTGCATCTCTTAAAGAGCAAATGGCCGCATCCTTACAGGGCGCAGAATTGCTCTCAAAGAGAATGCAAGGACGCTTCGACAAGGATGGATATACTTTGACGTGTACCCTGCAAACGCTGGAAAATATCGCGATCGTGCAGGAATTTTCGGTAAAATAACGGAGGAAGCTGCTGTATGGCTCAACGGCTTGTGCTTGTTGATTCGGAAGAATTGACGGCGCTGATTTTCGGTACGTGTGATGAAAATGCAAAAAGGATCGAAGCGCACTTTGGCGTGCGGATCTCCAACCGTCATCCTGAAAACAGTTCGGGGGATGCCATCGCGGTAGACGGTGAGGATCGCGGTCAGGTCGATCGTGCGGCCATTTCCTTGCAATATCTTCTTCGCATGGCGCAAGCGGGCAATGCCATCACCGATCAAAGCCTGGAATATGTCCTTTCCATGGTGTCGGACGGAGAAGAACGCGAGCTTGATGCCTTAAAAGACGATGTGATCTGCATTACCACTCGCGGCAAGCCGATCAAGCCACGCACCGTCGGCCAAAAGAAATACGTAGATGCTATCAAGAAGAACACCCTTGTTCTCGGTATCGGCCCTGCCGGTACGGGTAAGACCTTCCTTGCTGTTGCCATGGCCGTGGATGCTTTGCGTGCCAAGCAGGTCAGCCGTATTATTCTCACCCGTCCTGCGGTAGAAGCAGGGGAGAAGCTGGGCTTTTTGCCGGGTGACCTGCAAAACAAAATCGACCCCTATCTGCGCCCCCTGAACGATGCGCTTTTTGAAATGCTGGGGGCAGAGAACTATAACCGCCAGCTTGAGCGTAATGCCATTGAAATTGCCCCGCTTGCCTATATGCGCGGCCGTACCTTGGACGACTCTTTCATCATTCTGGACGAGGCGCAGAATACCACACCAGAGCAAATGAAAATGTTTCTGACGCGCCTTGGTAACAATTCCAAGATCGTTGTCACAGGCGACCCTACGCAAACCGACCTGCCCTTTGGCAAGAAAAGCGGCCTCGGAATTGCAGTCAAGATCTTAAAAAATATAGAAGACGTGGCCATTCATACCTTTACGGAACGGGATGTGGTCCGTCACCGATTGGTACAAAAGATCATTTTGGCATATGAAAAATATGAACGCGAGCATGCGACGTCTGCCGCGATTTATCACGCCAAAAAGGAAGGAAAAGGACAACAGTGAAGCTGAAAAAGCCAAAGAACGCAGGCGACTTGATCCTGTATTTTGAAAAAGAACCCGAAGACGTTACCCCACCGGCGGAGGCGGAAGCGGTCGTTCGTGCCGCTGTTGCTGCCACTCTGCAATATGAACAGTTCTCGCAAGGGGCAGAGGTGTCTGTTACCTTTTGTAATGATGATTACATCAGAGAGCTGAACCGCGAGTACCGCGATAAGGATGTCCCTACGGACGTGCTTTCCTTTCCCATCTTTGATGCAGATGAGGAAGACCCTATTGATGAAGAGATCTTGCCGCTCGGCGACATCGTTCTGAATTTGGACCGCGCAGCCCTACAAGGGAAGGAGCTCGGCCACTCGCTTCTGCGAGAGGTGGCTTTCCTTACTGTGCACTCCACCCTGCATCTCCTTGGCTACGATCACGAACGCTCGCCCGAGGAGGATGAAGAAATGTGTGCCAAGCAACGCGACGTTATCGCTATCCTTGAAAACGGAGAACTGAAATTATGACAAAAACCTGTTTTATCGCCATCGTCGGTCGCCCCAATGTGGGAAAATCCACGTTGCTTAACGCCATCCTCGGCGAAAAGATCGCCATCGTTTCCAAAAAACCGCAAACTACACGTAACCGCATCACGGGAATTCATACCGTGGGGGAGGATCAGTTCGTATTCCTGGATACCCCCGGCATGCATCAGCCCCGCACGCGACTTGGTGATTTCATGGTAAAAACCACCGAAAGCGCCATCGGTGAGGTGGATGCGGCCGTATTGGTCGTGGAAGCGCGTGAAGAGGTTGGAGATATCGAGGCAAACCTGATCGAGCATTTTAAAAAGCAAGGGCTGCCTGCTATCCTCGCCATCAATAAAACCGATGCAGTCAACGCCGTCAGCATTGCCAAAACTATCAAAGCCTACTCCGAAGCGTTCCCGTTTGACGCGGTTGTTCCGATCAGTGCCAAGCATGACAAGGGGGTGGATACTCTCCTCTCTGAATGCGCGCAGTATCTCGCGGAAGGCCCATTCTTCTTCTCGCCCGATGAGATTACCGATCAGCCGGAGCGTCAGATCGTGGCGGAGATCATCCGCGAAAAGCTGCTTCGCACCCTGCAGGAGGAGATCCCTCACGGCGTAGCCGTGGTGATCGAGGAATTTAAGGAAGAGGACAAGCTCATCCGCATCCGCGCCGAGATCTATTGCGAAAAGCAATCGCACAAGGGAATCATCGTGGGTAAGGGCGGTGCGGCTCTCAAGACCGTTGGCTCTTACGCGCGTGAGGATCTTGAAAAGTTCTTCGGTGTCAAGGTGTTCCTTGATCTCTGGGTCAAGGTAAAAGAAAAATGGCGCGACAACATCGCCACCCTAAATAACTTCGGATATCGGGAAGAGTGATATGCTGACAGAGGTAAAGGGGCTCGTTATTCGAACGGTCAATCTCTCGGATAACGACAAGCTTCTCACGATCTTTACAGAAGAGCACGGTAAGATCACTGCCGTTGCCAACGGCAGCCGCGTCCTCAAGAGCCGATATCTCGCGGCGGCGCAGCTGTTTTGCTACGGTAGCTACGTTCTTTACAAAAAGGGCGACCGCTATTGGGTAAGGGAAGTGAATTTGATCGAAAGCTTCTTTGATCTGCGCGCCGATCTTGTCCGTACCGCGCTTGCCGCCTACGTGTGTGACGTGGCGGATGACGTGGTGGAGGAAAATGCGCCCGAAAAGGAATTTTTGCGTCTTGTTCTGAACACCCTGTATGCCGCAGCAAGTGGTCAGTACGATCTGCCTAAAATTAAAGCCGCATTTGAGATGCGCGCTGCCTCCATTCTTGGTTTTATGCCGATGCTGGAGGGGTGTCACTATTGCGGCAGAACGGACGGAGAATTCTTTCTTGACGTGATGAACGGCGTCGTGCTGTGCGAGGAATGCCAACGGAACGGCGAGGGCTTGGATGTTCCTCTGACTCCCGAGGATATTCGGACCTCCCGCATCATTTGTCCGCTTTCTGCGTCTGCTCTTGCGGCGTTGCTTTACACGGCGGTATGCCCTCTGCAACGGCTGTTTTCCTTTCGTCTTGATGAAGCGGACATGCCGCTATTTGCCGCATCTGCCGAAAAATATCTCCTAAATCATTTGGAAAGAGGCTTTAAATCGTTGGATTTTTATAAACAGATCTGCGATTGAGCCGGAGAAAAATATGCTGTATACCCAAAAAACGCTGTCTACCTTGGAATATGATAAGGTGATCGCCCTGCTTGCCGATCGCGCGCTGACAGAAGGGGCAAGGGCTATGGCACTCACCTTAACACCAAGCGACGACTTTGATACCGTTTTTCTTCGTCAGAGAAAAACAGCGGACGCGAAGCGCCTTCTTGCCACGAAGGGATACCCCCCTTTTTCCGGCGTGAAGGATATCCGCGATGCAGTAGAGCGTGCCGAGAAGGGCGCTGTCCTGTCAGCGCGCGAGCTGCTCGCGATCGCCGCAGTGCTCTCTACTGCCCGCGCACTGGACGATTATCAGAACGATAAAAATGACCGCACGCAGGCGGGAAGTCTGAAGCCCATCTTTGAGCGCCTTTTCCCCAACCGTGTGCTGGAAACCAAAATTACCCATGCCATTCCCGCAGATGATATGATCGCCGATGAGGCCAGTGCAGAGCTGGCCGATATTCGCCGTAAAATGCGCGCAGCCGCCAATCGCGTTAAGGAAACGCTGCAAAAGTACGTTGGCGGCGCATACGCCAAATATTTGCAGGAAACGCTCGTCACCACGCGCGACGGACGCTACGTGATCCCCGTAAAAGCAGAATACCGCAACGAGATCAAAGGCCTCATTCACGATACCTCCTCCTCGGGGGCTACCGTTTTTATCGAGCCGATGGGCGTTGTGGATGCCAACAACGAGCTTCGTCTTCTTGAAAATAAGGAAGAGAAGGAGATCGAACGTATTCTTGCCACGCTCTCTGCTCAATGCGCGGAAAGCTCCGGCACGATCCTCTCGGATTACCACGCTATTACCGAGCTTGCCTTTGCTTTTTCCTGCGCCTCACTTGCGGAGCTTATGCGTGCGGAGATGCCCACGCTGACCAAAGCCCCGGTCGTTGATCTTCGCCGCGCAAGACACCCTCTGCTTGCCGCTGATCGCGTTGTGCCGATCGACGTGGCTCTTGGCCGCGACTACCGCACGCTGGTCATTACAGGCCCGAACACGGGCGGCAAAACCGTATCTCTCAAAACCATCGGACTCTTTGCGCTAATGACGCAGGCGGGTCTTCAGATCCCGGCCTCGGAAAATTCCGTGATGGGCGTCTTCTCGGACGTTCTCGTGGATATCGGGGACGAGCAGAGCATTGAGCAATCCCTGTCCACGTTCTCCTCGCATATGGTCAATATCGTGTCTATTCTCGAGCAGGTTGGTGACCGTTCGCTTGTCCTCTTTGATGAGCTCGGCTCGGGGACAGACCCCGTAGAGGGCGCCGCCCTCGCGGGCGCGATCCTTGAGCACGTGCGGGAGCAAGGTGCGCTGACGGCCGCCACCACGCATTACGCGGAGCTGAAGGCCTACGCCCTTGAAACCGAGGGGGTATGCAACGCATCCTGTGAATTTGATCTGGAAACCCTGCGCCCCACCTATCGATTGATCGTAGGTACACCCGGCAAATCCAACGCCTTTGCCATTTCCGAAAAGCTTGGGTTGTCCACAGAAATCATTGCCGCCGCCGAGAAGCTGGTATCCGGCAGCAGCAAGAGATTCGAAAACGTCATTGAAAAATTGGAACAAAGCCGCAAGGAAATGGAAAAGAACCGCGAAGAAGCCGAACGGCTTCGCGCGGAATATGAGGCTTTCAAACGCAAAGCCGAGCGTGACCTGCGTGAAAAGATTGCTGAAAGCGAAAAGGAAGCCGAAAAAGAGCGAGATAAAGCGCGGCAGGTGCTCGAAAGCGCCCGCGCCACCTCTGATTTTGTGTTGAAGCAGCTCGATGAGGTTAAGAAAAAACAAAAGAATCGCAATTTTGCCGCCGAGCTGGCAGACACCAAGCGCGCCATGCGTGCCCGCATGCAGGAAACCTCGGACGAGATCTACGAAGCAGAGAATTCCTTTGCTGAGGATGAAGATTACACGCTTCCGCGACCCTTGCGGGTTGGCGATCGCGTATTCTTGCTTGGCTTTGGTCAAGAGGGGGAGGTAGTGGAGCTTCCCGATAAAAACGGCAACGTGGCCGTTCGCGCGGGTATTCTCTCTGCGAAATTACCGCTTGCCCGCCTGCGTCTTCTGGAGGGGAACGCGACCGTTCAGAAAAAAACACCGCCTAAGACCGTTTCCGCCTCTAAGGGTAAACGGCGTGAGGCAAGCATACCGCTTTCGGACTTCCGTGTAGAACAGGACGTTCGCGGCAAGAACGCCGAGGAAGCCTGGGCAATCGTTGACAAATATCTCGATGATGCGATCCTTGCCGGTATCAAATCCGTGCGCATCATCCACGGTAAAGGAACGGGCATTTTGCGTGCCTCGCTCCAGAACGATCTGCACCACGATCCGCGCGTATCCTCCTACCGTAACGGTGCGTACGGCGAAGGAGATATGGGTGTGACGGTTGTAGAGTTGAAATGAACGAAAAAGCTCGGCAGATGATCTGCCGAGCTTTTTCTTTGCGTTTTTAATCCTTGTTGATCCGCTTTTTCTGCCAGGACCGCTTGCCGCATTTGGGGCATTTCATATATCTCGTTCTCCCCATATGCATAGCGGAATACATGGCTCCTTGCGTCGGAACGTACTTGTGCCCGCAATGCTTGCATTCGTAATATCCGGCGATCTGCTCAATTCTCATGGCACAGCAGAGGCCAACAATACCTGGGATAAAACCAGAGAATACAAGAATGATTCTTTGCCAATCCTCCATCGGCAAGTATGCCGCGATAAATATTGGCACAAACAAAATGATGCAGGAAAGGATGCCGATTACCCATTCCAGTTTCAGTAATCTTCTGTCAGTTTCTTCTTTTTCCTTCACCATTTCGACAAGCTTGTTTTCCATTTCTTTGTTGTAGTTTTCCATTGTAACGATCTCCCCACTTAATAAATCATTGACGCTGATGCCAAGCTCGCGGCATAAGTCCAGCATAATAGAGGAATCCGGCATCGCTTTGCCGTTTTCCCATTTGGATACGGCTCTGTCGGTGATGTTCAGCTTTTCCGCAAGAGCCATTTGCGTCAGACCTTTCTTTTTTCTGCATTCTGCGATAAAGCGTCCGATCTTGATCTGATCCATTTTCTGTCCTCCTTTCGCTTACAGTATACCTGTTTTTTCGGGTGAAGTCTACATACCGTTGGTTGAGTGGGGAGATTCAACCAAGGAAAAATCCCAACCTTTCTTGGAAGGTTGGGATTTTGTTAGCCGTTCTCGTGTCCTCCGCCGCAGCCACCAAACATATGCGTCATGTCGGCATGATAGACACCGCTATCGTTTTCCTTGAAGCCGATCGCCTTGATATGCGTTTCGCTTGCCGCATCGCGGGCACAGGTAGCGGTATGTACACCGCACAGATCAATGAAATTCAGCACCGCGCGACCCATTAAAAACACTGCTTCAAAATCCTCAAGACCGGGGATGAGGGTGATGTTTCTCAAATATCCGCCCTCTTTTTCAATTGTAAACTGCGCTACGCCGATAAACTCTCCGTCAAGTGTGGCCGAATAAGCCATGCAATCCGGGTCGTAGGGAACAGCACAACGGGCGCAGCAGCGCGCCTGCGTATCTTTTTCTTGTATGGGTTTGATCTCCAGCATAACAACCTCACTTCGTGCTCTTATAAAGGTAGTCGACCTCTTCCTGTTCGAGATACCGCCACTTGCCCACGGCCAGCCCGTTTAAGCGAAGCTGACCGATCGCCACGCGAGAAAGACGCTTGACGGTAATGCCTGCAATCTCACACATCTTTCGGATCTGACGGTTGCGCCCCTCATACAGGTACATGTGAAGCACCGTATCGGTTTCCTCCGGTGTGATTTCCACGTCCACAGGCTTGATCGTATAGCCGTCAATGGTAAGGGGAGAGGTGAGCGTTTTGATCTGCTCCTCGGTGGGATGCCCCTCCACTTTCACGCGATAGATCTTCGGAATGCTGTGCGAGGGGTGCGTCAGGCGATTGGTGAGCGTGCCGTCATCCGTCAGGAGCAAAAGCCCCTCGGAAACGCGGTCAAGCCGCCCGACGGGATATACGCGTGTATGAACGCCGTTGAGCAGCTCGGTTACACACTTTCTTCCTTGCGGATCGGAAAGCGAGGTGATATAGCCACGCGGCTTGTTCAGCATGATATAGGTGAATTTCTTTTTTTTCGGTCTGATCACCTTGCCGTTAAGGGTCACCGTATCACGTTCGGGATCGACCGAATCGCCTACGCTCGCCACACGGCCGTTGATGGCAATGCTCCCTTTTTCTAATTCCGCCTCACAGGCGCGGCGCGACATAACGCCATTTTCAGAAAAGAATTTTTGCAGTCTGATTTTTTCCATGATACACTCACAAGTTGAATAAATGTTTGATTTTGTCAAGTAAACTTTGTTTTTTCGGTACGGCGGCCACGCCTTCCTCGGCAAGCAAGGGAATGGCGGCAACCGTTTTGTCGCTTTGCGTGTAATATGCCATGCCAAGAACCTGCCCGCGGCGGATGGGTGCTACGGCAAAGTGGTTGATTTCAAGTGACAGGGAAGGGGCATCGGTCTTTTTTGGCAGCACGACCGTTATCGGATTCTTGGGCGATAACCCAACCGAATCTGCAACTCCTCCCACTACGGGAATTTGAAAAGAAATGCCGTCTGCCAAGGAATAACCCCGATAAAGAGAGAAACCGAGATCGAGCATAGCCGTGTGATCACGCCAATCATCCGGGGCGTCAAGCGTTACGGCGATCAGCTGCATGCCATCGCGCTCCGCCGCGCTGACCAGGCAACGCCCGCTGTTTTTGGTAAAGCCCGTTTTGACTCCTACGCAATCGTCATAGGCGCGCAGCAGCTTATTGTGGTTGGAAAGGGTGCGTACCGTTTCTTTGTCCGCGGAGTAGATCACCTTGCTTTTAGTGGCTACGATGCGGGCAAACGTTTCGTTTTCAAGAGCGGACGCTGTGATTTTGGCAAGCTCCTTTGCCGTGGTATAATGCTCCTCGTGATACAGCCCATGCGGGTTTGTAAAATGGGTGTCCGACAGAGAAAGTGCCTCTGCTTTTTCGTTCATCAGTGCGGCAAAGGCCTCTTCATTACCTGCTACGTGAATGGCAAGAGCCGTTGCCGCGTCATTCGCGCTGGCAAGGAGCAGGGCGTACAAGAGATCCTCTACGGTGAATTGGTTGCCCACCTGTAAATAGATGGATGAGCCCTCAATCCCTGCCGCTTCGGGAGATACCGTTACTATCTCGTCGAGCGCGACCTGCTCCAGCACGACCAAAGCCGTCATGATCTTGGTGGTGCTGGCCATCGGATGACGGCGATCGGCGTTCTTTTCAAAAATAAAGGCATTATTCTGCGGCAGATACAGACAAGCACATTCGCCGGAAACAGATGCCGCCGCAGACGGAATACATAGCGGCGACAAAAGGACAAGCGATAGAAAAAGTGAGAGCAGGCACAGCCACGTCTTGCGCATAAGATCCTCCAAAAAACTGTTTGTAGGATAGCATGCACAGGGCAGTACAGGTTATACCATGTGAAATTATGCCTGTTCCTTGGCCTCTTCCTTGCCGTCACACAGGGCAGGCTCTTCTACCTTCTCATCGGCCTGCTTTTTCTTCTTTTCGGATTTGAAGATGGCCTTGAAGCGTTCTACAAGATCGGGAGAACGCTCGATAAAAGCGGTCACCTTGTCTACGGCATCCTGCTGGGACGGGCCGGTAATGGGCAACAGCTGCACGTTGCCGTCCGGGCTGATGATCAAAAAGGAAATGGGGGTAACGGTCATGCCGGTTCCGCCGCCGCCGCCAAAATTCTGTGCCGCGCCGGGTGCTTTTTTGTCATTGTAATCGATACCGCCCGAGGCAAAGCCCACGGAAACCTTGGAAACCGGGATAACGGTCGTGCCGTTCGTCGTTTCGATCGGATTGCCGATAACCGTTTCGGCATCGGCCAGGCTTTTGATCTTTTCAAGAGAAGTGCGGATGATTTCGCTGATTTTGTTTTCAGACATGGTGGGGACCTCCTTTAATTTTACCTTGTTTTTTTGTAAGAAACACCCGCGCGAATTTCAGTCCGAGATGGATGAGCTGATACACACGCAGGGAAAAGGTCAGATCGCAATCTGCCGTGCTTTTTTGCCCGATAAAATCGGCATAAACGCCAATATCGGCACGGTAGGAAGGGTGAAAATTGGTGTGCCTGTCAAGAAAGGCCAAAAGATAGGCAAGCGACTGTGAAACCACGCCGTACAGCACAGCGGTTTCGGCTGCATCCCCCGTGGCCACGGTAATGCGTAAGCGGCGCACGTCCATGCGGAAATATTTCAAAAAACGCTCGTACAGAGAAGTAAAAATATCCGTGAACGTTGTAAACCGTTCGAAAAAGGACGGCTTCTTTTTTGGCGTGGCCTCGTGTTTTGCCACCTCGCGCGGCTTCTTTTTTCGCTTCTTTAGGTTTTTGTAAGAAAAATCGCGGATGCGAACCCTTTTCTTTTTGGGATACAGCGGGATCCTCAGAAATAGGATCTTCAGATATACCCGCACGTCCCCGTTGTATATAAGGGAAACGCGCAAACGGATAAACAGAAGCAAAAGGAGAAAGAGAATGCATGCGAGCAGGATATAAAAGCCCGTGGACATATTCGTCCTCCTTTCGTTCGTTTATTCGTCAAAATCAGGGGTTTCTCCTATTGCGGCAGCCATTTTGTCAGGCTGCGGCTCGTCCTCGGAATCGGCGGCAATTTGCGGGCCATCCAGCACCGCGGCATCCATGATCATCTGGTTTTGATCGGGCTGTGTTTCAAGGGCGATCTGATGAGAAAGCTTGGAAAGCATTTCGGCCGCCTCCTCGGAGGTGACGCCGGGTAGCTCGGTCAGTGAGGAAAGACCGAAGCAGCGTAAAAAGTCGGGCGTTGTGCCGTACAGCATCGGTCTGCCGGGGGCATCCAGGCGACCCTTGGACTCAATCAGGCTTCGCTCCAGCAGGGAGTTGACTGCATAGCTGGAATCCACGCCGCGCACCGTGTCGATGTAGGAACGGGTGACCGGCTGATTGTAGGCAATAATGGCAAGGGTTTCAATAGAGGAGTTCGATAGATTGCCACCGCGTCGGATACCGAGCGCCTCTCGGATATACGGCAGATATTCCGCCTTGGTGCACAGCTGACAGCTGTCGTCAAAGGTCAGCATCATTACGCCGCGCGGAATGGGGGAATCGTTATACAAAAGGGAATAGGAGTACACGATCGAGCGCGCCTCCTCCAAGGACATGGAGAGCACACGGGCGATCGATGCGTAGGTAACGGCATGTCCTGCCGCAAACAGGATCGCTTCAATGGTTTCCCCAAGCTCGGGGGATACCTCTACGATCTCGGGGATCACCGAGATCGGCTTTTTCACCTTCTTCTTGGGGGCTTTTTCCGCAAGCGCCTCAATACTTTCCTCGGGCGCGTTTTTCATTTCTTCGATATCAGACACCGTTTGTACCTTCGCTTTCTGTGGGGTCAAATTCACCGGCAACGCCCTCCTCGGGCACGTAGTCGGGGTTAAGCTTGAATTTCATGAGAAGTCCGTCCTGAAGCGCCTCTGCATCCTCTTCCGGCTCGTCGCAGATCAAAACTCGCTTCAGCTTGATCAGCTCAAGAAGACCCATGAACATGGCAAGCAGCTGCGGACGCTCCACGGCATCCTTTAAGAGGAAGAAGAGTGAGGCTTCGCCGCGGACGTTCAGTCGGGAAACAAGACCCTCTATCTCGTTTTCAACCGAATAGGTTTTGGTTTTGACAAGAGGGGTGATGAGGTGCTCGGGCTGACGCTCCTTTTCACGCATGCGTAACAGCATGGCGTTCATTGCCTTGGAAAGGAGCATGGGATTCAGTCCCATCGGTACGCCGCGGTCGGGCGGGATCTCGTCAATATCCTTGGCCATACGGCCGGAAAATTCAGCGTACAAGGGGCGAAGCTCCTCGGCCGCCTCCTTTGCCTTCTGATAGATCAAAAGGGCGTCTATCAGCTCTGCGCGCGGGTCAGGATCGTTTTCTTCATCGCGAGGCAGCAGCATGCGGCTTTTGATCAGCATCAGCTCGCTGGCCATCACCACAAATTCGCTGGCGATGTCCAGATCCATTTTGCGGTTTGCTTCGATATACTGCATATATTGGTCGCAGATCACCGCAATCGGTATGTCGGTGATGCTTACCTTATTCTTCGCGATCAGCGTCAGAAGTAGGTCAAGCGGCCCTTCAAACTGATCCAGCCGATAGGTTAGTTCTTCCATGGTGCCTCCGTTAAGGAATAAAGGATAAAAGGGAAAAGATGGCATTTGAGAGAAAACCGGTGACACTTCCCAAAATGCCTGAAAATGCGCCGACCCACAAGGCGATCATCAGAACGATCATGATGATGCGCTCGTATTTCATCACCTTGAAATACCACTTCGGCGGCAAAAAGACGTAAAAGATCCGCGAGCCGTCCAGCGGCGGCAGAGGGATCAGATTGAATACGCAATAGCTGATGTTCAGCAAATGAAACAGAACGAAGAAATCAGCCAAACGACTAAAGAACAGAAAAACGAATTGATGCGGCAAAATGGAAAGCACGGCGTTACCGCCAAGCACCGTCAGCTTGGCAAGAAGCGCACCGATGATGGCCATGATCAGATTGGAGATCGGCCCTGCCGCCGCGGTCAAGGCCATACCCTTGCGCGGATCCTTGAAATATCGCGGATTGATCGGCACGGGCTTGGCCCATCCGAAACGGAAGATGACCATAAACAGCGTTCCGACGGGATCAAGATGCCGCAGGGGATTCAGAGTAAGCCGCCCAAGCGACCGTGCGGTCGGGTCGCCGAGCCGAAAGGCGACGTAGCCGTGCGCGTATTCATGCACGCACAAAGCGATCATCGCCGCAGGAATAAGGAGCAGCAGCTCCACGATATCGATATCAAACATATTGGATCAGTCCTTTAAGACAAATGGGATAGAATTTCACTCCATACCTTTTCGCGTCCCTCTCCCGTTACCGAGGAATAGGGGATCACGCGAATGCCCGTTCCCGCAAAGCAGCCGTTTTCCCATTCATCCAGCGTCTTTTGCAGGGCAGTCTTGCTCATCTTATCGCACTTGGTGGCTACCACGAAAAAGGGAAGTGCCGCGTCAATGAGATAGTTGATCATCATAATATCATCGTCGGTCGGACCAATGCGGATATCCACCAGCTGAATGACCGCCTTTACGCAGTCGATGTTCTTATTGTTGACAAAATACCCGTCCGTGAGTGCAGACCACACCTTTTTTTCTTCGGGATTTCGTCTGGCAAAGCCGTACCCCGGCAGATCGACCAGATATAACTGCTTGTCGATATCGTAAAAATTCACGGTAATGGTCTTGCCGGGAGTCGAGCTGACACGCGCAAAGGACTTGCGGCCGAGAAGAGAGTTGATCAGCGAGCTCTTTCCGACGTTGGAACGGCCGGAAAAGGCGATCTGCGGCTTGGCATCCGAGGGAAACTGCTGCGGCATGCCCGCACTCATTTTCAGGGATACGTTGTTTTTGTTAATGTTGGCCATAACGCCTCCGTAATACCGTTATACAGTTGCCGCGCCGATGGTACAGCTGTTGCTTGCACCGGGGATGATCGGCTGTGTGACGGCGGGCTTTTGCGTGCTACTGCAATCCTCGTCTTCGGTAGGGAAAGAAACAAGTGCCGTGCGAAGCACGTCGCACACGTTTTCGCAGAATACAAAGGAAAGCCCATCCTTTGCCTGTACGTCAACCTCGTCCATGTCGCATTGGTTATCCTTGGGGAGAAGCACGGTCTTGACCCCTGCGTTATAGGCGGCAAGCGTCTTTTCCTTCAGTCCACCAATGGCCAGAACGCGTCCCTGCAGCGTGACCTCACCCGTCATGGCCACGTCACGGCGCACGGGAATGCCCGAGAGCGCGCTGACGATCGCACAGGTCAGGGTCACACCGGCAGAGGGGCCGTCCTTGGGAACTGCGCCCTCCGGCACGTGAATATGCAGATCCTTCGTTTTGTAAAAATCGGGAGAAATGCCAAGGCGCGGAGCGATCGAGCGCACGTAGCTGTAAGCAATGTGGGCAGACTCCTTCATCACGTCGCCAAGAGAGCCGGTCAGCTCCAGCTTGCCGCTTCCGTCCATCACGGCTACCTCGATCTGCAAAAGATCGCCGCCTGCTTCCGTATAAGCCAGGCCGTTTACCACGCCAACGTGGTCAAGCTCTGCGATCTTGTCGGGACGCACCTTGCGCTTGCCAAGATACGTGATGATATTATCGGCCGTAAAGGCTACCTTTTTGCATTTGCCCTCGGCAATCTCCTTGGCTGCCTTGCGGCACAGGTCTGCCACGCGACGCTCAAGATTGCGCACACCGGATTCTCTTGTGTAGTGCTCGATCAGCTCATAGATCGCATCTGACGTAAAGCTGACCTGGCGACGGGAAAGTCCGTGGCGCTTCAGCTGCTTGGCGATCAGATGGTTTTTGGCGATCTCATGCTTTTCGCGGGGAGAGTAGGTGGATAGCTCGATGATCTCCATGCGGTCGAGCAGGGGAAGCGGGATCTCGTCGTAACGGTTTGCCGTGGCAATAAACAAGCAATCCGAAAGATCGATCGGCATTTCCACAAAATGATCGCGGAAATACTTGTTCTGCTCCGGGTCAAGCACCTCAAGCAGCGCCGAGGAGGGATCGCCGTTGTGCGAAGCCGAAACCTTGTCGATCTCGTCGAGCACGATCAGGGGATTGCGGACCTTTGCCTGAATAAGCGCCTCGATGATGCGACCGGGCATAGAGGCCACGTAGGTCTTGCGGTGACCGCGGATATCCGATTCATCCTTGATACCGCCAAGCGACACGCGTACGTATTTGCGCCCGAGCGCGCGGGCAACGGAGGAAGCAATAGAGGTCTTGCCGACACCGGGAGGGCCGACAAGGCAAAGGATCTGATTGCGGAGATTGGGCGTCAGCTGCTTGACGGCAATATACTCGAGAATACGTTCCTTTACCTTTTCAAGGCCGTCATGGTCAGCATCCAGAATTTTCTTGGCACGCAAAACGTCCGCCTTCTCGGAAGAAAGCTTGGTCCAAGGAATGTCCAGACATACGTCGAGATAGTTGCGCAGCACCGTTCCCTCGGCAGATCCGTAGGGCGTTTTAGCCATGCGGGAAACCTCTTTGTTCAGCTTGTCGGCAATTTCCTTCGGCAGCTTTGCAGCCTCGATCTTGTCGTAATATTCCTCGCACTCATCGTCGCCGCCCTCGCCCAGCTCCTGCTGGATGGCGCGCATTTGCTCGCGCAGGAAAAATTCCTTTTGGTTGTTGTCGATCTTGCCCTTTACACGGCGATGGATCTCAAATTCACAGCGGAGAATGTCTAACTCCTCCGCCATCAGCACAAGCAGCTTTTCCATGCGGCGTGCAGGCTCTCGCACTGCCAAAACGGATTGCTTGTTGCGGTCGCTGAGCAAAACGCCCGAGGCAAGGAAATCCGAAAGCGCACCAATATCCGCAATGCCGCGTGCGGCGTAACGAATTTCATCATTCAAGGTAGGATGCACCGCTACGATCGCGTCGAGCAAGGAAAGTGCCTCACGCATCAAGGCGAGATCGGGTACGGAAAGGGTTTCGGTCACCTCTTCCTCATAGGTCATCACCTCGGCGCGGAAATATCCGTCCGAGGAGAAGAGGGAACGCACCTTGGCGCGGCATACACCCTCAAATACAGCGCGGAAGCCGCCGTCACCGTTCGGGCCTGCCTGCTTGATCACGCAGACCGTGCCCATGGTGTAAAAATCGCGCTCACTCGGCTCTTCTACCGATGCGTCACGCTGGGTAAGCAGCAAAATGCGTCCGCCGGATTTGGATGCGGCTCCAACAGCCTTCAGGGAAAGGGGGCGGACGATATCAAGGCTCATGGATACGCCGGGGAAGGCGACCGTGCCGCGCACGGAAAGTACGGGCAGGATGAGCAGCTCGTTTTGTTCGTTTTGAAAAATTTCGGACATAGCTTATGTAAAACACCTTTCAAGGGAAACTGTCGGGATAGTAAACATCCCTCAACATAGCATTATACCATACATTTTTTCAAATTTCTATATATATAATAAAAAAAGTTCGTGGGAAAAACCGCGAATTTTCTCAAAAAAGAGAAAAATTAAAAAAGTTTTGAAAAACTCTTGACAAAGTGCGCGGCGTGTGATATACTACGTGAGGATGTTAGGCATCCCAAAAGAAAGCAGAATGTTCCGTTCTCACCTTGGCGCACAGGCGACCCGGGTTAATAATTGACAGGCAGGTACTGTCTTTTGTTGCGTGCGGAATTTTTTGCACGCAATTTTTTGTTCTTGGAGGTATACAACCATTAGCACGAAAGATTTGCCGATCAATGACGACATTAAATGCAAAGAAGTGCGCGTTATCGGACCGGACGGTGAGCAGCTCGGTATCATGGATCTCAATGCGGCAAAGGAATTCGCCTATGACCGTGACCTGGATCTCGTTCTGATCGCTCCCACCGCAACCCCTCCCGTTTGCCGCGCCATGGACTACGGCAAGTATTGCTTTGAGCGTGACAAAAAGGAAAAAGAGGCACGTAAAAAGCAGCAGATCGTTAAGGTGAAAGAGGTTCAGCTTTCCTGTCGCATCGATACCCACGATTTTGAAACGCGCGTTAATCAGGCGCGTAAGTTCCTCTCGGGTGGCGACAAGGTTCGCGCGATCGTTCGCTTCAAGGGACGTGAGATGGCACATATGGATCTCGGCCGTGATATCCTGATCCGCTTCCAGGAGGCGTGTGCAGGTGTCGGCAGCAGTGAAAAGGCTCCGATCGTGGAAGGCCGCTTCATGTCCATCATCCTCTCACCCGTAAAACAGTAATCAATTTGGCACTGCCAGTACAATAAAAAGGAGTATCTATCATGGGAAAAATCAAGACACATAAAGCGTCTGCCAAGAGATTCAGCGTCACCGGCACCGGCAAGGTGAAGATGAATCACTCTCACCACCGCCACAATCTCGGTATCAAGACCGCAAAGCGTAAGAGAAATCTGCGTAAGGGCGCTATCCTGAGCGAATGCTTCGCTCCCACCATCCGCACGCTTATTCAGAAGTAATAGGCTCAAGACGAAAGATTATTGGAGGATTATAGAAAATGGCAAGAGTTAAAGGCGCCATGATGACGCGTAAGAGAAGAAATAACATCCTGAAGGCTGCAAAGGGCTACTGGGGTGCAAAGGGCAAGCACTTCAAGATGGCTAAGCAGGCCGTGATGAAGAGTGGCAACTATGCATTCGCCGGTCGCCGCATGAAGAAGAGAGATTTCCGTGCTCTCTGGATCACCCGTATCTCTGCTCAGGCAAAGGTTTGCGGCATGAATTATTCCACCCTGATGCACGGCTTGAAGAAGGCCGGCATCACCCTCAACCGCAAGATGCTGTCTGAGATCGCTATCGCCGACAAAGAGGCATTTGCAGCCCTCGCCGAAAAGGCAAAGGCAGCCCTTTAATGAACATGGTCTGCTACCAAGCGGTAGCAGACCTTTTTTCTTATTTTTCAAGGAAAAAATGCGGCAGGAGGCCAAAATGAAGATCGTTGACCCCATCATCACCAGTCGAAAAAATCGCCTTATTATTGACACCGCAGCCCTCTTCGACAAGAAGCACAGAGAGGCGGAAAAAGCCTTTTTGATCGAGGGCGAAAAGTTGGTTTTTGAGGCGGCCGAGCGTGCCTTGCCCGTTCTTCGCCTCTTCGTTGCCGAGAGCAAGCAGGGAACACTGTTGCCCCGTCTTCAGGCTGCTTTTTCTTCTTCGCTTTACCGCGATACGGAGCTTTACGTTCTCTCGGATGACTGTTTTTTGAAAATTTCTTCAGAAAAAGCGCCGCAAGGCGTAATTGCCGTGCTAAAATATCTTGACTTTTTCAAAAGAACGGCTATAATATATGATGAAGATATAGTTTCTCTTCAAAACAAAAGGGCAGTCATTCTGTACGACGTACAAGACCCCGGCAATCTCGGTGCGGTTATTCGAAGTGCCGTGGCCTTCGGGGTGGATTGTCTTTTCTTGACACCTTCCTGCGCGGATCTGTACGGCTCCAAAACCGTTCGTGCCGCAATGGGAAGCCTGTTCTCGGTGTCCGCTTACGTGATCGAGGATATGGCACAGGCGATCGGCGCGCTCAGAAAAGCGGGGCGCCGCGTTTTGGCGGCAGAGCTTCGGGACGGCGCACGCCCCATAACCTCCTGCGCTCTTTCGCGCAGGGATTGTATCATGATCGGAAATGAGGGGCATGGTATTCCTGCCGAGGTATCTGTGCTGTGTGACGGCAGTATCTATCTGCCGATCAGCGAAGGGGCGGAATCTCTCAACGCCGCCGTAGCGGCAGGTGTTCTTCTTTGGGAGCAAAGCAAGGCCGAATAAGGAGCTTGACATGAGCGAAAATCTCTATTGGGTTTGGTTGAGTCGGAAATGTCGCTATGACAGCGGTTCTCTCGATCGTCTTTTGCGTGTCTTTTCCTCTGCGCGTCAGATCTATGAAGCCGGAGAAGAGGCGCTGCGTCGGGTGATCGGCAATTCCTCTAAGTCTGATTTTCTTCGCCTGTGTGATAAGGATCTTTCGGATGCACAGCGCATAATGGATTACTGCATGATGACGGACGTGGGTATTTTGACTTATCACGATCCCCGCTACCCCGCAAGACTTCGCATGCTGCCCGATGCGCCGCCCGTTCTGTATTACAAGGGAAAGCTCCCCACGTTTGAGGGAAGGCTTGCCATGGCCGTGGTTGGCACGCGCAAGATGAGTGAATACGGAAAGCATATGGCATTTGAGATCGCGCATGATCTCGCCCGCGCCGGTGCGATCCTTGTAACAGGCATGGCTCTTGGGATCGACGGTGTTGCTTCTGCGGCCGCTGTTGCCGTGGAAACGCCGAGCATTGCTGTTCTTGGCAGCGGTATCGATATCATTTACCCGCGTGAGCATCAATACCTTATGCATGGGATTTTGCAAAACGGTGTCGTGATGACCGAGTTCGCTCCCGGCACACCGCCTGAGAAAGGAAACTTTCCGCGCAGAAACCGTATCATCAGCGGCCTGTCACAGGGCGTCTTGGTGATCGAGGGAGATAGGAGAAGTGGGGCGCTGATCACCGCCAACCATGCAGAAAAGCAGGGCAGAGATGTGTTTGCCTTGCCGGGAAATGCGGATGAGGTGAACAGTGAAGCAACCAACCTGCTCCTTAAAAACGGAGCACACCTCGTCAGTTGTGCAGACGATATCATTAAAGTTTATGAGCCTCTTTACGGCAACACACTGAACATGCTGCGTCTGTTGACTCCCGATAAGATCCGCATGGATAAAACCCTCGCCTCGCTCCGCGTTTCGGCTCGTCCGTATTTTCCGAAATATAAGACGAGTACGGATGAATTTGGTGAGACACTCCCCAGAAAACGCAAAACCGAAAAGCTCAAAAAGAAGGAAAATATTAAGGCAGAGCCGCCAAAGCAGGAAGAAGTAACGCCCCCTCCCGTGCCATCGGATGAGGATAAAGTAAAGCTTCTTGACCCGGGCACGCTCGCCGTTTATCGCACGATCAAGCCGGGCATGGCGTTTACAGTAGACGAAATATGCGAAAACGGCTTTTCGGCAGCCGAGGTACTTTCGGCTATGACGATCCTCGAAATACATAAGTGTGTAATGGCGCTTCCGGGCGGCCGTTATACGCGTTTGTAATATACGCAATTTTATGAAAGGAATGTGCAAGACACATAGAATCCATGGCAAATTTAGTTATCGTTGAGTCCCCCTCCAAGGCCACCACCATCAAAAGCTACCTTGGGTCGAACTACAAGGTTATTGCCTCCAAGGGCCATATTCGTGATCTCCCCAAAAGCTCTCTGGGCGTAGACGTTGAAAAGGATTTTGAGCCGCACTATATCAATATTCGCGGCCGCGGCGACGTCATCAAGCTTCTCAAAAAGGAAGCCAAGTCCGCCAATAAGATCTTTCTCGCAACCGACCCTGACCGAGAGGGGGAAGCAATCTCCTGGCACCTTGCTACCGTTCTCGGTATTCCCGAGGACAAAGAGTGCCGCGTTACCTTTAACGAGATCACCAAAAGCGCTGTCAAGGAGGCCATCAAGCATCCGCGCGCGATCGATCAGCACCTTGTAAATTCTCAGCAGGCGCGCCGTATCCTCGACCGTATCGTAGGCTACAAGCTCAGCCCGTTCCTTTGGAAGAACGTCAAAAGCGGTCTGTCCGCAGGACGCGTGCAGTCGGTTGCTACCCGTATTATCGTAGAACGGGAAGAGGAGATCAAGGCCTTCGTTCCGAAGGAGTATTGGACGGTGGATGCCCGCCTGTCTACCGTAAGCGGCGAGGAATTCGTTGCCCACTACGTTGGCAAGAAAAAGCTCGAATCCTCCTCTGATGCCGATAAGCTCCTTGCTTCTTTGGGTGAAAACGGTTTTTCCGTCAAGAACATTCGTTCTGCCGAAAAGAAAAAGCAGCCCGCGCCCCCCTTTACCACCTCCACGCTTCAGCAGGAGGCCTCGCGCAAGCTTGGCTTCCAGTCCCAGCGTATCATGAAGGTCGCACAGGAGCTGTACGAGGGCGTGAACCTTGGTAATGAATCCGGCGGCGTGCAGGGTCTTATCACCTATATGCGTACCGACTCGCTTCGCATTTCTGCCGGTGCACAGGAAGCGGCCCTTGCTCTGATCGCCGATAAATACGGTGAAGAGTATCTGCCCGCAACGCCCCGCGTTTATAAGACCAAGGCAGGCGCGCAGGATGCACACGAGGCTATCCGTCCCTCGAACGTCAACATCCTGCCGAAGAGCATCAAGAAGATGCTGACCTCCGATCAGTATCGCCTGTATAAGCTGATCTGGGATCGTTTTGTTGCCAGCCAGATGGCAGGGGCTGTCATCAGCACCACCGCTATCGAACTGGATAACAACGGCAATACCTTCCGCGCAAGCGGTTATACGGTCAAATTCCAGGGCTATCAGGCGGTTTATGAAACGCTTGATGCGGATGCACAGGGCGAGGACGGACATCTCGGTCGCCTGCCGGATACTGCGGTCGGTGAAAAGATGACCACCGTTTCGGTAACCCCCAACCAGCATTTTACCGAGCCGCCTCCGCATTACACCGAAGCCTCCCTGATCAAATTCCTTGAGGATAACGGCATCGGTCGTCCCAGCACCTACGCTCCTATCATCACTACCATCATTTCGCGCAGCTATGTAAAACGCAGCGGAAAAACCTTGGTTTCCACCCCTCTTGGCGAGGTGATCACACGTCTGATGAAGGAAAGCTTCCCGGACATCGTGGACTATGAGTTCACCGCCTCCATGGAGGATAAGCTGGACTCGATCGAAAATGAAACCAATACCACGAACGGTGTTCTTTCCGAATTCTACGACGGCTTTGAAAAATCCCTTGCGGCAGCTATGAGCTCCGTATCCCGTGAGGACGTGGAAATTCCGCCCGAGGAATCGGATGTTATCTGTGAGTTCTGCGGTAGCAAGATGGTCTACAAAAACGGCCGCTTCGGTCGCTTCCTGGCTTGCCCCCGCTATCCCGAATGTCGCAACACCAAGGCTGTCGATAAAAACGGCAACCTTGTTGAAAAGGTCGAGGCAAAACGAGAGATCGCGGATTTTAAGTGCGAGGAATGCGGCGGTGATATGGTGCTGCGAAACGGCAAATTCGGTAGCTTCTACGCCTGTGCAAACTATCCGAAATGTCATTTCACCAAGCAAAAGGTGACGGATATCGGCGTTCCTTGTCCCGAATGCGGTGCCAAGGTTGTCGGCAAGCACAGCCGCGGTCGCGTCAGCTTCTATAGCTGCGAGCGTTATCCGGACTGCACCTTCTCTTCGTGGGATATGCCCACTACCGAAAAATGCCCTGATTGCGGGAAGCCGCTGTTTTTCCGTAAGGGACGCAATATGATCATCTGCCGTGACAAAAAATGCGGCTATAAACGCGAGGAGGCTTCCGAAAATAAGCCTCAAGATGGAGAAGAAACATGATAAATTCGGGTCATAAGTCGCGCATCCGTGTGATCGGTGCCGGCCTTGCAGGCTGTGAAGCCGCATGGCAGGCCGCGCGCATGGGTGTGGCGGTTGACCTCTTCGAAATGAAACCCTCCCAATATACCCCCGCACACCATAGCCCGCTGTTTGCGGAGCTCGTTTGCTCCAACTCTCTGCGGTCGGCTGACATTTCCAATGCGGTCGGTCTTTTGAAAGCAGAGCTTTCCGAGCTTGGCTCGCTGATCATGGAGGCGGCTCATGCCACCGAGGTTCCTGCCGGATCGGCCCTTGCGGTGGACCGCGACAAATTTTCTCGGTATATTACCGACAAGATTTCCTCCCACCCTCTTATCACCGTTCACGAGCAGGAGATCACAGACCTTTCCTCGAATATACCGACCGTCGTGGCAACCGGCCCGCTGACAAGCGAAGCGCTTTCCCACAGCATTGAAGCCTTGATGGGCGGAGAGGGCCTGCATTTTTACGATGCGGCTGCCCCGATCGTGGATGCCGCCACGGTGGATACGGAAATTGCCTTTTTTGCCTCCCGATACGGCAAGGGCGATCCTACTGATTATCTCAACTGTCCCTTCACAAAGGAAGAATACGATGCCTTTTATCGTGAATTGATTGCCGCCGAAACGGCAACGCTAAAAGAGTTTGATGCCAATTCACAGAAAGAACCTACTGTCTTCGAGGGCTGTATGCCCGTTGAGGTCATGGCAAAGCGCGGTGTGGATACGCTCCGTTACGGCCCGATGAAGCCCGTTGGGCTTCCCGATCCCAAAACGGGGAAAGAGGCATATGCCGTTTTGCAGCTCCGCCGCGAAAACCGAGAGGGAACGATGTACAATCTCGTCGGCTTTCAAACCCACCTGACCTTCCCGGAGCAGCGGCGCGTATTCCGCATGATTCCGGGACTTGCCAATGCGGAATTCTTCCGTTACGGCGTGATGCATCGCAATACCTATCTCCGTTCTCCCGGCAGACTGACGCCGTATTATTCTTGCAAGGAGTGTGAAGATTTGTTCTTTGCCGGTCAGATGACGGGTGTGGAGGGATATGTGGAGTCCACCTCCTCCGGCTTTGTGGCCGGGATCAATGCGGCTCGCCTTGCGCTCGGTAAGGAGCAGGTGGATTTTCCGTCAACTACCGAGATCGGCGCGCTTGCCCATTATGTCAGCGAATCCGTTTCACCGAATTTTCAACCCATGAATGCCAATTTCGGCATTATCGCCCCGCTTCCCGCAAAAGTGAAGGGTGGAAAGGCTGCGCGCAATCAAGCGTATGCCGTGCGCGCCCTCTCCGTTATCCGTTCACTTCTTGCGCAAGAGCTTGGATGCCCTATGGCATCAGAAAGGGAAACCCATGAAAATAATCATTGACGTTATGAGTGGCGATCACGCGCCGCTTGAACTGCTCAAGGGTGCTGTGATGGCGGCCGATGAGTATCGCGTTCCGATCGCTGTGGTCGGTGACCGTGAGATCATTGAACAAACCGCCGCCGAAAACAACGTATCACTTGAGAATATTGAGATCGTTCACGCTCCGTCTGTGATCGGGATGGAGGATGCCCCCTTGTCCGTTATCCGTGATAAGAGCGACTCTTCCATGAGCGTCGGTCTGCGCCTGCTTGAAAGCGGCGAGGGCGATGCCTTTGTCAGTGCGGGTAACACCGGCGCATTGCTGGCGGGTGCAACCCTTCTTGTCCGCCGCATCAAGGGCGTTCGACGCGCGGCCATTGCCACGGTACTGCCGTTCCCCGAGCCGATCCTGTTGATGGATTCCGGCGCCAATTTGGTTGTCACCCCTGATGATTTGGAACAGTTTGCCTACATGGGCGCACTGTATATGGAAAAGCTGCACGGTCTGAAAAAGGCACGCGTCGGTCTTCTCAATAACGGCGCAGAGCCTACCAAGGGGCTTCCGTTGCAGATTGAGGCTTACGGCCGCCTGAAGGGCAATCCCGATCTTGATTTTATCGGTAACGTAGAGGGAAAGGAAATTCCGTTCTCCCCCTGTGACGTATTGCTGGCTGACGGCTTTACAGGAAATATCGTCCTCAAATATACGGAGGGAATGGGTAAATTCCTGTTAAAAACCCTCAAGGGTCTGTTTACCAAAAATGCCGCTACCAAGGTTGCCGCCTTGGCTATGAAGAGCCAGCTGACCGAAATGAAGCGGCAGTTTGATGCCTCCGAATACGGTGGCGCGCCCCTGCTTGGTATTTCCAAGCCGGTCATCAAGGCCCATGGCAGCTCGGATGCCAAAGCCCTTAAAAATGCCGTGGTACAGGCGATCGCCTTTATCCAGACCGGCGTGAACTATGATATTGCCGGCATGGCTGCAGAGCTGCAAGCGAGAAAGGATGCCGAGCGCGCTGCTGCCAAGGAGGCAGAAGGAAAAGTAGAGGAGTGATGAGGAATGGATGACAAGCTGCTTGCGTGGCAGTCAACACTCGGATACGTGTTTTCTGACCCCTCGCTTCTTGAAACCGCCATTACGCATTCCTCCTTCTCCCACGAAAGCAAGCACGCGCAAGAGGATAATGAGCGTCTTGAATTTCTTGGAGATGCCATTCTCGGTGCTGTCATCAGTACGCTTTTGTATCGCGCGTACCCATTGGAACGGGAGGGAACGCTGTCCTCCTACCGCCAAACCATCGTTTGTGAGGCAAGCCTCGCTTCGGTGGCGGCTGAGCTGCACCTCGGTGACATGCTGCGTCTCGGAAACGGAGAGCTTCAAAATGACGGCAGAAAAAAGAGGTCGATTCTGGCCAATACCGTAGAGGCGGTGATCGCGGCGGTCTATTTAGATCGCGGTGCTTCTGTTGATGAAACCGTTACCCGATTGATCGAACAACTTTTTGAAGACAAGATCAAGGCCTGCGCCGCGCGCAGTCTGGATCATAAATCCCGCCTGCAACAGGTTGTGGAACAGGACGGAAGTGAACGGCTGGAATATCGTGTTGTTTCGGTTGACGGTCCTGTACATAATCCGCGCTTTACTGTAGAAGCATTGCTCAACAGCAATGTGATCGGCAAGGCAGACGGAAGAACCAAGCAGGAAGCGGAGCAGGGCGCGGCAAGGGAAGCACTTTCCTTGTTTGGCACGTGATAAAAATCGATCTGCCCTATATTAACTATCAAGAATATTCTTAAAGGAGTAATTCCTGTGTATTTAAAATCACTTGAGCTGCACGGCTTTAAGTCCTTCCCAAACCGCACGGTTCTGCACTTTGAGCGCGGAACGACCGTTGTTGTCGGCCCGAACGGAAGCGGCAAATCCAACATTTCCGACGCCATGCGTTGGGTGCTTGGTGAGCTTTCCAGCCGCAACATTCGCGGAACGAAGATGGAGGACGTTATCTTTGGCGGCACGGATGATCGCCGCCCCATGGGCTTTGCCGAGGTGTCGGTCTGCTTTGATAATACCGACAAGGAGCATGCCCTGAATCTGCCGTATGATGAGGTAGTCGTGACCCGTCGCTATTATCGTGCGGGAGAGAGTGAATATTTCATCAACCGTAAGCCCTGTCGCTTGCGCGATATTTACGAGCTGTTTATGAATACGGGTGTTGGCCGTGAGGGATATTCCATCATCGGTCAGGGCCGTATCGCCGAGATCCTCTCGAAAAAGAGCGAGGATCGCCGTAACTTCTTTGAGGAAGCAGCCGGTATTTCCAAATTCCGCTTCAAGAAGCAGGAGGCCGAGAAAAAGCTGGCTGATACCGAAAATAATATGGTGCGCGTGCGCGACATCCTTGGCGAGCTGGAGGGGCGCGTAGGCCCCTTGAAGCGCGATTCCGAAAAAGCACGTCGCTATCTTGAGCTTTACGATAAGAAAAAACGCGCAGATGTGTCGCTTTGGCTGTATGACACGCAAAAGCTGCGTAACGATATTTCACTTTGCCGTGATGCCTGCTCGCTCTCCGAGCACGAGCTTGCCTTGATCACAGAGTCCCTTGCTTCGCTGGAAGCGCAAAGTGACCGTTTGGAGGAGGAGCGCCGCAACAGCCATTTGCGCTCGGAGCAGCTCCTTTCCCAGATCAATGAAACCACGAAAACCATTCACCGATTGGATAACGAATTCGGTCTTTTACAAAACGATGCCGCCCACCGTGACGAGCTTTTTGCCCAGCATCAGCTTCGCATTCAAGAGGCCAACAAGACCCTTGTGATGCTCGAAGAGGAGTGCAAGGAAAACGAGCTGAAGCTGCTTGGCTTTGCACAGGCAGAGTCCGATCTTGCCGACGAGCATCTCGGTGTTTTGGCAAAGCAGCAGGAAAAGATCCTTTCCGCACAGGAAATCGAGAAGTTCCTTGCAAAGAAATTAGAGGAGCTTCACGTCCTTGAGCAGGCAGCTGTGGATATCCGTGTTCGCATGGACGTTCTGAAAAGCACCAAGGCAAGTGGCGATGATAAGAGCGGTAGTCTGCAAGAGGAGATCGCCCGCTACGAGGAAGAAGGGCGCGCCCTGGCCGAAGAAGCGGCCCGTTGCGAAAAGAATGCCGAGGGCTATAAAAACCGCATTGCCGAATTCGAAGCTACCGCCCAAAAGGGCAACGAAGAGGCCGAGAGCCTTGGCCTGCGCTATAAAAGCGCGCAGGACGAGCTGGCCGCCATCACCGTGGAAAGAAGTACCTACCTGCAACGCGCCGAAACCCTGCGCCGCATGGAAGAGCATTTTGAAGGCTATAACAACAGCGTCCGCTTCGTGATGCAGCGCTATGAGCAAAAGGCCATTGCCGGTGCCGGCAAGATCTTTGGCCCTGTTTCCAAGCTGATCTCTACCGAAAAGGACTACGTAACCGCCATTGAAACGGCGCTTGGTGCAAGCCTGCAAAACATCGTGGTGGATAACGATGAAACGGCTAAGGCCGCGATCCGCGCACTGCGCGACAATCACGCAGGTCGTGCTACCTTCTACCCGATCAGCGCGATCAAACCAACTCCCGAAACCGATGAGATCCGCCGCGCCGCTACCTGCAAGGGGTATATTGGCCGCGCAGACAAGCTCATTACCTTTGACGCCGCCTATGCGGACGTCATGGAATGGCTTCTTGGCCGTACTGTGATCTTTGACAACATCGATCACGCTACCGAAGCAGCCAAGGCTCTGCGCTATCGTGTCAAGCTCGTTACGCTGGACGGCCAGGTCATCAATGCCGGCGGTTCTTATACGGGTGGCTCTCTCAAGCATGACAGCGGCATCCTGACGCGTGCGGCTGAAATCGAAAAGCTGGATGCGAAGTCCGCCGAGCTTGCCAAGAAAATGGCATCTGCCGAAAAACAAATCGCGGATCTGGAGGAAAAGATCACGCTTGCCCGCAACACCGTGCGTGATGCGGAGCAGCAAAAGGATATCCTCTTGACCCTTTCCCGTTCGCAGTTTGCCGCGCTGGATAATGCAAACGCCAAGTGGGAAGCTAATCGCAGTCTGACCGATAAGCTACGCGCGGACCTTGACGCACTCGTCAAAACCGATAGCGCCTGTGACGAAGAGATCGGCACGCTGGCAAGCGAGCTTGCCGAGCAAGAGGCAAAGATCCGAGAGCTTGGGGATCTGCGTGCCGAAAAGGAGATCGAGCGCAACGCACTTCTCGACGAGCGTGAGGAGCTGGCAACCAAGGCTGCCGATATTCAGATCCGCTTGGCCGAGATCCGCGGTGAAGCCTCGACCGTGCAGCACCTGACCGAAAATGCCAAGCAGCGCATACGGGATATTGGCGAGGAAAAAATTGAGCTTGCCAAGAAGATGGAAGAGCACGAATCCTGGCTGCTTGACCATAAAAACATCTTGGAAGCCAACCGCCGCGACAGAGAACAGTATCAGGCGCAGATGGATGAGATCGGTAGTGACCGCGAATCGGTCGAATCGGATAACGATGAATACGATAAGCGCCTTTCCGAGCTGAAGCTGCAGACAAGAAATAAGCAGAATCAAAAGGATCTGTGTACCGAAACCCACAACCGCAACAAGCAGAAGCTGGAACGCCTTTCGGATGAATACGACCGTCTTGGCTCTCGTCTGTATGACGATTATGAGCTGACGGCAGAGGATGCGCGCGCGCTCGGTTATCCTGCCGTTACGGCGGAAAATCACCGTGAGTTTGTTGCCGTTCAGACCGAATGTAAGCAGGCTATCAAGTCGCTTGGCTCGGTCAACGTAGCCGCCATTGAGGAATATGATGTCATCAAGGATCGCTACGAAACCCTCTCCGAGCAGGTAAATGACCTCAACCAATCCTACGAGGAGCTTACCGGAATCGTAGCAAAAATTGAGGCAGAAATGAAAACCAGCTTCGTCACCGCCTTTGAAGAGATCAACCGCAACTTTGCCGTGGTGTTCCGCGAGCTGTTTGGCGGCGGTCAGGCCGAGCTGTTGCTTACCGATCCGGAGGACGTTCTGAATTGCGGCATCGAGGTAAAGGCCGCACCTCCCGGAAAGATCATCAAAAACCTGTCGCTTCTTTCGGGTGGTGAGCAGGCATTTACCGCCTGTGCGCTCTTCTTCTCGATCCTCAAGGTCAATCCGACCCCGTTCTGCTTGCTTGACGAAATCGAGGCGGCGCTTGACGAGGTCAACGTATTCCGCCTTGGCGAATACATCAAGAAATTCTGCGGTGAAACGCAGTTTATTCTGATTACCCACCGTCGCGGCACGATGCAGATCGCTGACCGCCTGTACGGTGTCACCATGCCCGAGCGCGGTATCTCCCGCGTGATCGCATTGGATGTGAACGAAATAGAAAGCAAGAGCAAGGAGTTTACCGATGGGCTTCTTTGAGAAACTGAAAAGTGGTTTGCAGAAAACCAAAAACGCCCTGTTTGGCAAGGTTGATGATCTCTTAAAGGCCTTTGTCCGCATTGATGAAGATTTCCTTGAAGAGCTCGAAGAGCTTTTGATCACTGCCGACGTCGGTGTCGATACGACCGAAGAGATTTTGGATCAACTGCGTGAAGCGATCCGTGAGGAGCGCATCAAAGCCCCCGAGGATGTTCGCGCTGCTCTGCGTAGTATCGTCCGTGATCTGATCGGTGAGCATGAGCCGCTTAATCTTTCTACAACTCCCGCTGTTATCCTGGTAATCGGCGTGAACGGCGTAGGGAAGACCACCTCGATCGGTAAGATCGCTGCCGCTCTCAAGCAGGATGGCAAAAAGGTGGTTGTCGCTGCCGCCGATACCTTCCGCGCCGCCGCCACCGAACAGATCGCCGTGTGGTGCGAAAGAAGCGGCACAGACCTCGTTAAACAGGGGCAGGGAGCTGATCCTGCCGCCGTGGTCTATGACGCCATACAGGCAGTAAAAAGTCGCCGTGCGGACGTTCTGATCGTCGATACCGCCGGCAGACTTCATAACAAAAAGAACCTCATGGACGAGCTTGCCAAAATTGACCGCGTTATTTCGCGCGAGCTGCCTGATGCCGCCAAAGAAACCCTGCTTGTGCTTGATGCCACGACTGGTCAAAACGCCGTGGCACAGGCAAAGGAATTCAAAAACGCCTCCCCCATTACCGGTCTTGTCCTTACCAAGCTGGACGGCACGGCAAAGGGCGGCATCGTGCTTTCGGTTCGCCGTGAGCTTGGCATCCCCGTAAAATTTATAGGAGTAGGAGAGCAGATCGACGATATGCGTCCGTTTGACGGTGATGCATTCACCGATGCTCTGTTTGCATGATGAAAGTAGTACTCGCATCTCGTAACCGCAAAAAAATTCAGGAAATGCTCACGCTTCTGCGCGCGCAGGGCGGGGCACTTTCGGGCGTTACGGTTCTCTCGCTCGATGATATCGGCTATGAGGGAGAAATCGAAGAGGATGGTGCCACCTTCCGTGAAAATGCCATCATCAAAGCCTCCGTTCCTGCCGCTCTCGGCTATATCGGCATTGCCGACGATTCCGGTCTTGCCGTGGATGCCCTTGACGGTGCGCCCGGCGTGTATTCCGCGCGCTATGCAGGCGAGCCGTCCGATGATGAAAAGAACAACCAAAAGCTTCTTTTTGAGCTTGAAAACACCCCGGACAGAGAAAGAACGGCACGCTACGTGTGCACGATCGCCTGCGTTTTTCCCGATGGTCGCCGCTTTACGGTGGATGGGGATTGCAAGGGCTTGATTTTGCGCGAATATCGCGGTAAAAACGGCTTCGGCTATGACCCCCTGTTCTATTATCCGCCCTTTGGTTGCACGTTTGCAGAGGCCACGGCGGCCGAAAAGAACAAGGTCAGCCACCGCGCCAACGCGATTGCTGCCTTTGCCAAAAAGCTGGAAACCTACCTCATTCCCGTTCCGACCCTGACAGGCAAAACGCGCGCACATCTGCGTTCGCTTTCCAATGATATGCAGCCTGTTTTCCAGATCGAGAAGGGCGGTATTACCGAGGAAATATGCTATCAGCTCGACCGAGCCTTGATCTCCCGTGAGCTGATCAAGGTGTCGGTTCTTGAAAATTGCCCGTACACCGCAAGAGAAGCCGCCGATACGGTCGCCGCTGTGTTGGGGGCTAACGTGATCTCGGTGGTTGGTCGCCGCTTTGTTCTGTATCGTGAATCGGCGGAAAACAAAAAGATTTTCTTATGATACCGAAAAAAATAGGCATTTTCGGCGGAACGTTTTCACCGCCGCATCTTGGCCATGCGGCCGCGCTTTCTTCTTTTCTTGCCCAAGAGAAGCCCGATGAAATGCTGGTGATCCCGACGGGAACTCCCCCTCACAAGCCCTTGAAGGGGGATGCCACGGCCAAGCAGCGCTTTGATATGTGCCGTCTGGCGTTCTCCTTTTCGGGAGTTACCGTCAGCGATCTGGAGATCAAGCGGGAAGGGAAAAGCTATACCGTTGACACCCTTAAGTGCTTGACGGCACCGGACCGCCGCTTGGTTCTTCTTTGCGGAACGGATATGTTCCTTTCGCTTGACAGCTGGTATTCTACCGAAACCATCTTCCGTCTGGCCGAGATCGTCTACGTGCGGCGTGAAGAGGATGAAGACGTAGCAAAACGCCTCATCCAAAAGGAAGAGGAATACCGTTGCCGCTTTGCGGCCAACGTACGCCCTCTTGCTACCAAGGTGCTTGAGGTTTCCTCCAGTGAGGTGAGAGAACGCCTTGCCAAAAAGCAAGACACGTCCGCACTTCTGCATCCCGATGTCATGAGGTATATTGAAGAATGCAAGCTATATCGGAACTAAACGATTTGCGCGAAGCCGTAAAAGCACGCATGGGTGAATGGCGGTTTGCACACACCTTGGCGGTTGAAAGAGAAATCGTCAAGCTCGGTGAGATCTTTCTGCCGCAAAATATCTACCGATTACAGATTGCAGCTTTGCTGCATGATCTGACAAAAGAGCTTTCGGCAGAAGCGCAGATCGCGTTTTGCGAGCAGCACGGCATTCCGCTTTCCGAGGAAGAACGGGCGACCCCCAAAACTCTGCATGCCAAAACCGGTGCTTACCTTGCCGCCCGCGAATTTCCGCATTTGGTGGACGAGGAGATTTTGGATGCGATCGACAAGCACACGACAGGCGGGGAAAGGATGTCCCTGTTTGCCAAGCTCCTCTATCTTGCCGACTACATCGAGGACACCCGAACCTTTTCCGACTGTGTTCGCTTGCGAAACATGTTTTGGAACGGTTTTGACGATCTGCCGCAAAATAAACGTGCAGAACGCCTTGATCGAGTTCTTCTTGCCTCGTTTGATATGACGATAAAGGCTCTTCGGACGGAGGGTTCTCCGATCTCCTCGGCAACCCTTTTGGCAAGAGAAACTCTTCTTGCAGATATTAACAAGTATATTTGATTTTTCTGCACGCAAACTACCTGTAAAAATATTGCGGTAGGGGTCGTGTATGAAAAAAATTCTGTTGTTTCTTTTGATTGCTTCCGTGCTTCTGGGCGGAGCCGTTTTGTCGGTGTATGCCTACTCGCGGTCAAAAATCATAGGGAAAAGCGTGCAGGATCAGGTGATCAACTGTCTGATCCTTGGGGCAGATGAATCCTCCGGGAATACGGATGTGATGATCCTTGCCGGCTATCAGCCCACAAAAAAGTGCCTGACGCTGATGCAGATCCCGCGGGATACCTATTACCGTGCAGACGGAAAAGAAATGAAGATCAATCATCTCTACAATGCTGCACTCGCTGACGGAAAAAGCGACAAAAACGCTCTATATTTCGTGGCAGACGCCATATCCCATGCTTTTTCTGTTCCGATCCACGCCACACTTCTTGTCCGACTCGATACGCTTTCGGATTTCGTTGATGAGATCGGCGGCATCCCGATGAACGTGCCGATGACGATGCAATATCGGGATGAAGAACAGGGCCTTCTCATTGACCTGCCGCAAGGGGAGCGTGTATTGACCGGCCAAGAGGCCGTGCAATTCGTGCGCTTTCGTGCCGATTATCTGATGGGAGATATCGGTAGATTGGATGCCCAAAAGATCTTTTTGGCGGCGCTTTATCAAAAGCTCTCTACCACGCCGGATGCTATGAAGATCGCGTTCTCCTATTTGCAAAACGGTGATTGCACCTTGGCACGTACGGATAATTTATCTTTACCAACCCTGTTTTTGTTGACTTATACGGATCTTGATAATCTTTCTCTCTTTTTCCTTTCCATGCCGGGGGAGGCCTCCTTGTCGGACGGACTTTGGTACTACACTCCGAACAAGGCTGCGCTTTGCTCCGTGCTTCTTGAACATTTCAGTGAGGCGTCGTTCTCTCCCGAGCGTTTTGACCCAAACGAATCCTTTTGCAAGCAATCCGATCCGCACATGACGCGTATCTATTTTAAAGCGGATCATTCCTATAAGATCTATACCCCGGAAGACATTGATGATATTATAATAACGAAGAAGGAATAAATTATGGACAACACGGAAAACAAAATGCCACTTGACCTTTCTGCGGCCGAGCCGCTTGAGGTTGCAAAAGAAGCGGCATCCGCCCTCTTCCGCAAAAAGGGAATTGACATTCGCCTTTTTTCGGTGGCGGATACCACGGTTATTGCGGAATACTACGTGATCTGCTCCGGTCGCGCATCTACGCACGTAAAGGCGCTGGCGGACGAGGTGGATTATCGCCTGGGGCGCGCGGGCGTTCGCTGTTATCGCACCGAGGGACGCGACGGCGGTGAATGGCTGCTCGTTGACTTCGGTACGGTCATCGTTCACGTTTTCTCGCGTGAGGCGCGTGAATATTACAACCTGGAGCGACTCCTTGACAGCGACAAGGAAATCGATTTGAAAGAATTTTTTGAAGACGTTCAAAGTAAGATAGAAAACGGAGAAACAGAGGCATGAAATACGAATTTCAATCAGTAGAAGCAAAATGGCAAAAGAAGTGGGAAGAGGCCCACGCATTTGAAGCACAGGACTACTCCGACAAGCCCAAATTTTACGGACTTGTTGAGTTCCCGTACCCCAGCGGCGCAGGCATGCATGTTGGTCATATCAAAGCGTACGGCGGCCTTGAGGTCATTTCCCGTAAGAGAAGAATGCAGGGCTACAACGTCCTGTTCCCGATCGGCTTTGATGCGTACGGTCTTCCTACCGAGAACTATGCCATCAAGACCGGCATCCACCCCCGCAAGGTGACCGATAATAACATCGAAAAATTCACCGCCCAGCTTAAGCGCGTTGGCTTCGCCTTCGATTGGTCTCGCGTGATCGATACCACCGAAGAGGAGTACTACCGCTGGACGCAGTACATTTTCCTCAAGCTCTTTGAAAAGGGCTATGCGTTCCGTGATACCGCCCTTGTTAACTACTGCCCGAAGTGTAAGGTCGTTCTTTCGAACGAGGATTCGCAGGGCGGTCATTGTGATATCTGTCACAGTGAGATCGTGCAGAAATCCAAGGACGTTTGGTATTTGCGTATTACGGCTTATGCCGACAAGCTTCTTTCCGGCCTTGATACCGTCGATTATTTGCCGAACATCAAGCTCCAGCAGGAGAACTGGATCGGCAAATCTACCGGTGCGTTTGTAAACTTCACTGTCAACGAAAGCGGTGACGCGCTCCGTATCTACACCACGCGTCCCGATACCCTTTACGGTGTTACGTTCATGGTCATTGCGCCCGAGCATCCCTTGGTGGATAAGCTGTCCGAGAAGATCGGCAACATGGATGCCGTTCTTCGCTACCGTGAAGAGTGCGCCAAGAAGACCGAATTCGAGCGTACCCTGCTGGTCAAGGAGAAGACCGGTGTACGCCTTGACGGCATCACCGCTAAAAACCCCGTATCCGGCAAGGATATTCCGATCTACATTGCCGACTACGTTATGATGGGCTACGGTACCGGCGCGATCATGGCTGTGCCCGCACATGATGAGCGTGACTATGAATTTGCCAAGATGTTCGGCATTGATATCATCCCCGTTATTGAGGGCGGTGATATGGAAAAGGGTGCTTATACAGGCGACGGCAAAATGATCAATTCCGGCTTCCTCAACGGCATTGATAACAAAAAAGACGCGATCGCCGCGATGCTTTCCCACCTTGGAAAAGAGGGAATTGGCGAAGCAGGCGTACAGTTCAAGATGAAGGACTGGGCCTTTAACCGTCAGCGTTATTGGGGCGAGCCGATTCCGATCGTGCATTGTCCCGCGTGCGGCATGGTTCCTGTGCCGTATGAGGATCTGCCGCTTCGTCTTCCCGAGGTAGAGGAGTTTGCCCCCGGCGAGGGCGGCGAAAGCCCGCTTGCCAAGGTAGAGAGCTTTGTGAAGTGCCAATGCCCCCGTTGCGGTAAGGATGCCCGCCGTGAAACCGATACCATGCCTCAGTGGGCAGGCTCTTCCTGGTATTTCCTGCGCTACATCGATCCGAAGAACGACAAGGCGCTTGCCGATCCCGAAAAGCTGAAGTATTGGATGCCGGTTGACTGGTATAACGGCGGTATGGAGCACGTTACCCGCCACATGATCTATTCCCGCTTCTGGCACAAGTTCCTGTACGATATTGGTGACGTTCCCACCGAGGAACCGTATGCCAAGCGTACCGCGCAGGGTCTGATCCTTGGTCCTGACGGTGAAAAGATGTCCAAATCCAAGGGCAACGTCGTTGACCCCAACGACGTGGTAGATGCTTACGGCGCAGACGTTCTGCGTACCTACATCCTCTTTATGGGTGACTATGCCAGCGCTGCTCCGTGGTCGGATACGGGCGTGCGCGGTGCCAAGCGCTTCCTTGACCGTTTTGCCGACGTGTACGATATGGTAACGGACGCCCCCTCCTCGCCCTCGCTCGAAAGTGCTGTGCACAAGACCATCAAAAAGGTAAGCGAAGATATCGAGGAAATGAAGTTCAATACGGCGATTGCCGCTATGATGGGTCTTCTGAATACCATCAATGAAGAGAAGAGCATCAATCGCGAGGATTACAAGCTTCTTGTCCGCCTGCTTTGTCCCTTCGCCCCCCACCTTGCGGAGGAGCTTTGGGAAATGCTCGGTGGAGCAGGTCTTTGCTCGCTTGCCGCTTGGCCGGAATGTGATGAAAGCAAGACGGTCGATCAAACGGTGGAAATGGCCGTTCAGATTAACGGTAAGCTTCGCGGAACCGTTACTCTGGATAAAAACGCATCCCGCGAGGATGCCCTTGCCGCTGCCAAGGCTGACGAAAAGATCAAGGCGCAGCTCGATGGCAAGACGATCGTGAAGGAGATCGTTGTTCCCGGCAAGATCATCAACATCGTAGTAAAATAATTTTCAATATTTTTCGAAAAACACTTGACATTACCAATCATTTGCAGTATAATACCAAAGAGATTAAGTTCTCTTTGCACAAGCGGAGGGAGGGGATATATAATGGCAGAAGTACGAGTTAAAGAAAATGAAACTCTCGACAGCGCTCTGCGTCGCTTTAAGCGGCAGTACGTCAAGTCCGGTGTTCCTACCGAACTGCGTAAGAGAGAGTGCTACGAAAAACCGAGCGTAAGACGCAAGAAAAAGTCCGAAGCTGCAAGAAAACGTAAGTACAAGTAATCTCAAAAAAACCGACAGCATCTGCTGTCGGTTTTTTCTTTTTCTTGTGAATTTTACAATTCAAGAAAAGGAACGCCCGGGAGATACTAACCGTGATCAAAAAGAAAACGGTGAAGGTATATGAAAAAACACGCATATTGGAATTGGACGCTTGCTATGGCGATCTGCCTTGTATTTTCTGTCATATTTTCCGTTGTTACCTTAGCGAGTGAAAAAGAAAAGGCCTACAATTGGTTTGTCAGACACAACGATACCCATACCCAGCCCATAACCGATGCCACACAGCGCTTGGTGGAACGGTATAACGGGTATCATATCGATAAAAAGCACGGTGACGGATGTGAGGAGAAGGTTCTCTATCTGACCTTTGATGCCGGATACGAGAATGGGAACATCGAGAAAATTATGGACGTTCTTTCGGAAGAAGGTGTACCTGCCGCGTTTTTTGTCCTGAAAAGGATCATTTTGAATAATCCGGAGCTTGTCAAACGAATGGAAGCGGAAGGGCACTTGGTTTGTAATCACACCATGAGTCACCCGGATACCACCACCCTCTCAAAGGAAGCCTTTGAAAAAGAAGTGAACGGACTTGCCGATCTATACCGCAACTGTACCGGGAACGAGATCGCACCCTATTATCGTCCGCCGGAAGGCCGTTATAATGAAAAAACCTTGCAGTACGCCAAGGAGCTTGGATATAAAACGGTATTCTGGAGCATAGCATATGCGGATTGGGATAATGACAAGCAGCCCGATCCCGAAAAAGCCAAAGAAAAACTGCTTTCAAGGACGCATAATGGCGCGGTAATCCTTCTGCATCCGACCTCGGCAACCAATGCAGAGATCATGCGGGATCTGATCCGCGAATGGAAAGCCTTGGGGTATCGCTTTGGCACCTTGGATGAGTTGACCTCCGCATGAGAATACGATCCTTTTGCAGGAGATGCGCGGTTGCTCTGCTTGCGCTCCTGTTGAGCTTTTCTTTGTTTCTTTTTCCCGTGTCGGGCAGGGAAACCATTGGTGTTTATTCAAGGGCTAACACAGGCGAAAAGGTGATTGCATTTACCTTTGATGACGGCCCGCATCCGCATTATACGGATGAGATCCTTTCGATACTCGAAAAAGAGAATGTGAGAGCTACCTTTTTTGAGATCGGCGTGAATATTGCCGAATATCCGGAAATTACACGTCGTGTAGCAGCGGCAGGACACGAGATCGGTAACCATTCGTATACCCATCCCATCGGTCGTGCCACCGATCCCTCTATCTGGGAAGAAGAGATCCGAAAGACGGATGTGCTCTTGGCAGAGCTTGGCATTGAGAAGCCCACATTGTTTCGTCCCCCACAGGGGAAATGCCCTACAGGGCTTACAGAGCTGCTTGCCTCGACCAACAAAATTGCGATCCTTTGGAATATTGATACTCGCGATTGGGAGCATCGCAGCACGGATGAGATCGTAAAAGAGGTAGAGGGTAATCTGCGCGGTGGAGATATCGTGCTGTTTCATGACTTTGTCAGCGCAGAAAGCACCACCATTCCCGCTATAAAAAAATTGATACCCGCACTGAAACAGCGCGGATATCAATTTGTAACCGTATCGGAGCTGCTTGACACCTACGTGTTCAAGAGCCGATAATTATTCAGCAGCCTCTGACAGTCCGGCGTCTTCTGCGTCGGGCTGTTTTTCGGCTCCGTAGGGATCGATCATAATTTCCTTGATCTTGTAGTAAGCGGCGTAGGTAGACATAAAAGCACCGTTTGAGAACAGGAGCACGATCGGGAACAGGATCGCCGCCGCCGAAAGCACACCGTAAAAGCCGATGGCCAAGGCAAGATTGATGGCAAGCAGCGCCAGGATGCCGAGCGTAGCCATCATGTTCCGCTTGAAACCGACAAGAGAGAAGATCAGAGAATTTTTGAGGATCTTTTTGATAGGCAGATCAAAGGTTACCATCTGAATGTAGATGTAAAACCGCATCCAGAAATACAGAAGAGCAATGACGACTGTAATGCCCAGCATAATGCCGCCGAAAATGCCGCTCGGAGTGGAGAGAAGATACACAATGTCAAAGGGAATGAGGAAGAGCAAGATAGCATCTAAAATGCCGAAGGGAAGTGCCTGCTTCCAGTTGCGGCGCACCGCGTAGATAAAATCCGAAAAGATGAATACGGGATCGCCCTTTACCATATTTCGCAGGATATAGGTCGTTCCCACGTTCACAACACCAAAGGTGAAGAGGACCAAGAGAGAAAGTCCAAAGAAGATATAGGTTGCCGTTGTCATGGCAGAGGCTTCGTATTGCACTCCCTCAATACCGTACAGCATCAAATTGAATGCGGAAGGCTCGCTTTGCTGGCCAAGCAGACCAAACAAAAGGGGGAATGAGGGAGAAGAGGGCGCAAAATAGATGATGCGCGTTAAGGTTGACATGGCAATTGCTGCAAAAAGCAACGGGAAGTTGCCAAGAACGAACAATAGGTTCACACTCAGCAAGCGGGTGAAATACAGCTTGTATTTGATGAAAAAGCCCTTGAGATCCGGCTTTGTATAAACGTCGCTTTTCTCAACCCCGCGCCCCTCGCGTTGTGAATCAAAAAGCTTGAATTTTTTGTTTCCTTTGTTTTTCATGATAGACCTCATTACAGTATTAAGCTTAGCATGGCACACATCGCCAAAAAAGAAAGACAGCTTATCAAAATTTTTACAAAATAAGAACATATTTCACGGCAGACGGCAAAAGGTCGATGCCATCCCAACGTTAGAAAACGTTCAAACAAAGCCGATGATCGGGAAGAAAAGTAGATAAGCAGGGCGCAAAATGCAGCCTCTTTTCCCAAAAAAGCAAGAAAAAACGGTGAGGGAAGAAGGCCGACGCGAAAAAGAGCCAGAGCGTGTGCTAAGGCTACGCCACACCAAATTCCCCGAAGCAGGCAGGCCGCCCCGCCGAAAATAGAAGCCAAAATCGTTACGGAAGAAAGAAAAACGGAAGCCAGAAAACCAAGTTCCCATCGATAACAACTCAAAAACGAAAGGAAATTTTGCGGCAGATCATGAAGATCCAAAGCCATCGCCGTTTCAAACCGAACGAGAAGCGAGCAAGAAAAGGACATAGCAGAGGGGGATAGGATCGCATATAGCAGCATTCCGCCAAGAAAAGCAAACAGGAAGATCAGTGCAAAGCGCAGGGGAAACCACGTTTCATTCTGTCTTCCCATTGTGCGTACAAACGCACGCGGTCTGACGGATATAACGGCATTTTCACAATTCATAAGGCAAGCTCCTTTTTCTCATTTTATGAGGGGAAGTCTGCCTTTTATGATGTTACCTCTTACTATACCATGTTTTTGATATAATTTCAACATCAAATTGTGAATTTATATCAAAATCACACCCTTGACAGCCCTGCTTTTGGTGATATAATAGGATCAAAGAACTGCAAAAAGGGGGGGATATCGTGAAAGTCAATACGCCAAAGGCTTTGTTTGACGAAATGTCTGAAATCCGAACGCCCCGCCTTATTTTGCGCCGTTTGCAGCCGCGTGATGCCGCGGATATGTACGAATATGCCTCTTTATCGGCAGTAACGCGCTATTTGCTTTGGGATCCCCATCCCGATCTGACGTATACAAAACGGTATCTGGCATACGTGCAAGGGCGTTACCGCTTGGGAGATTTTTACGATCTGGCTGTCATTGAAAAGAATGAGGGAAAAATGATTGGCACATGCGGCTTCGTTCGGTTCGATGAAGCCAACCGATCGGGCGAGGTCGGGTATGTGCTGAATCCCGCCTATCATCGCTGCGGTTACGGAACGGAGGCGCTTGGTGCTATCCTGCATTTCGGTTTTTCGCGGCTGGGACTTCACCGCATAGAGGCTCGCTTTATGAAAGACAACGTCGCCAGCCGCCGCTTGGCCGAAAAATGCGGGATGCAGTTTGAAGGAATACACCGTGACCTTCTCATGATAAAGGGAAAATATGAAGATATCGGTATCTCGGCTGCCATTCGGCAGGATGAATAAAAAAGCCCCGTTTTCGGGGCTTTTTCATATTTTTTACGCGTTCCCCATATAGATAGACCAACTATAAAAAACGGGAGAACGTGCTATGAAACGAATGTTGTGTGCCTTTTTAGCAATATTATGCTGTACAGCGGGTATTATTTGTGCAATGCAGAACTTGTCTGCCGCCGAAACGGTCAACCTTCATCTTGATGCGACTTCAGCAGTCCTGATGGAGGCTGAAACGGGAAAGATCTTATATGAGCAGAATGCAGATGAGCAGCTACCGCCCGCATCTATCACGAAGATCATGACGCTTTTGCTGGTGATGGAGGCAATCGATGCCGGCAAAATCAAGCTGACGGACACCGTTACCGCCAGCGAGCGTGCCGCTTCTATGGGTGGCTCGCAGATCTTTTTAAAGGTTGGCGAGCAGATGTGTGTGGAGGATCTTCTCAAATCCGTGGTAATTGCCAGCGCCAATGATGCGGCAGCGGCCCTTGCGGAGCATCTTTGCGGCTCAATTGAAACCTTTGTGGAACGCATGAATGTCCGCGCTGCAGAGCTGGGGCTGAAAAATACCCATTTTGAAAACACAAACGGACTTGATGACACCACCACGGCGCACTATACAAGTGCCCGTGACGTGGCTATTATGTCAAGAGCCTTGATCGACCATCCTCTGATCCTGACGTACAGCTCCATTTGGATGGATACGATCCGCGACGGTGCTTTCGGGTTGACCAATACAAACAGACTCGTTCGCTTTTACCCCGGTGCAACGGGACTGAAAACCGGCTCTACCGCCAAGGCAAAGTTTTGCATCAGCGCCACGGCAGAACGGGACGGCATGCATCTGATTGCGGTGATCATGGGCTCACCCACAAGGGACATCCGCAATGAGGAGGCCAAAAAGCTGCTGGATTATGGCTTTGCGAATTTTGCCCTCTTTCACGGTGAAGAAGAGGACTTGGGAGAGCTGGCCGTTTTGGGCGGAACGGCCGACCTGTGTCGCGTGCGGCAAAAGGAATTTTGCGCTTTGACCGACAAAGGGCTGGCAGGGAAGATCACCAAGAAGATCAGCCTGCCGCCGTCCTTGACTGCGCCGATCGAAAACGGACAAAAAATCGGAACGGTATCCTACTATGCAAACGATACCCTGATCGGTGAATGTGATATCGTGGCGACCGAGTCGATCGGGAAGATTTCACTTTGGGATATCTTTTTCCGAATTTTGAAAAATTGTTTTGCTGTGATCGGATAAAATGACAAATTTTTATTGCATTTTTGTTTGTTTTCGTTTATAATAATGACAGGAATATATTTACTTTGGAGGTTCTACCATGTCTGTAAAAATCAATGACAAATTTGTTGCCCCTTTCGTTCGCGCACATGAAATCGAAAACCTTCGTCCCGCCCTCGAAACCGCTTTTGAAACCGTTTTGAAAAAGAACGGCGCGGGCAACGATTTTCTCGGTTGGCTCGACCTTCCCGTAAACTATGATAAGGAAGAATTTGCCCGCATCAAGGTGGCGGCAGAGAAGATCAAAAAAAGCTGCGATATCTTGGTCGTTCTCGGTATCGGCGGCTCTTACCTCGGTGCTCGTGCGGCGATCGAGTTTGTTAAATCTCCCCTGTATAACGAGCTGAAGAAGGATACCCCCTCGGTATACTTTGCAGGAAACAATATCAGCCCCAACGCTCTCTCGGAGCTGCTTTCGATCTGCGAGGGACGTGACGTTTGCATCAACGTGATCAGCAAATCCGGCACGACCACCGAGCCGGCTATCGCATTCCGCGTATTCCGTGAATGGCTTGTCAACAAGTACGGTGTAGACGGCGCTCGTGAGCGTATCTTCGTAACCACGGATAAGTGCCGCGGCACGCTGAAAAAGTTCTCTGATGAAAGCGGCTATGAAACCTTCGTTGTTCCGGATGACGTTGGCGGCCGTTTCTCGGTTCTCACAGCCGTTGGTCTTCTCCCCATCGCCGTAGCAGGTATTGACATTGATGCCATGATGCAGGGCGCAGCCGATGCAAGAGTCGCCCTGACCGGTAAGGATATCGAAAACAACGAGGCACTGAAGTATGCCGCCCTGCGTACCATTCTGTACAGAAAGGGCTGCGTCACCGAAATCATGGTAGGCTATGAGCCGTATACTTTGATGATCTGCGAATGGTGGAAGCAGCTCTTCGGTGAAAGCGAAGGCAAGGATCATAAGGGACTTTTGCCGGATTCCGTCAACTTTTCGACCGATCTTCACTCGCTCGGCCAGTATATCCAGGACGGCGTTCGCAACCTCTTTGAAACGGTGCTTGACGTCAAGAACCCCGGCTGTAGCTTTACCATTCCGAACGATCCTGCCAACGTGGACGGTCTGAACTTCCTTTCCGGCAAGGATCTGGATTACGTGAACAAAACGGCTATGCTCGGTACTCTGCTCGCCCACACGGATGGCGGCGTGCCTAATATCGTCCTTGAAATTGAAGACCGAAGCGCACATTCTCTTGGTTATCTCTTCTATTTCTTTGAGATTGCCTGTGCGGTGGACGGCTATATGCTGGGTGTCAATCCGTTCGATCAGCCCGGCGTAGAAGCATATAAAAAGAACATGTTCGCTCTGCTGGGCAAGCCCGGTTATGAGGCAGAACGCGAAATTCTTCAAAAACGCATCCAAAATTAACAAAAAATCTTGGAAATTATTAAAAAAACTATTGAAATTCCACAGAAATTAGTGTATCATAAAGGTAGAAGTGGATTTCATCCACGAACACTATCGTAAAGGAGAAGGATTATGGTAAAACTTATTGTCGGCGTAAGAGGAACAGGTAAGACCAAGACACTCATTGACATGGTAAATGAGGTTGCCTCGAAAAGTAAGGGCTCTGTTATCTGCATCGAAAAGGGAAATAAATTGAATTTTGACATCACGCACAAGGCTCGTTTGATCGACGCAGATGCGTACGCCATCGCGGATGCACAGGCACTTTATGGATTTGTAGCAGGCATTGCTGCCAGCGATCACGATATCACCGATCTCTTTATTGACTCCACGCTCAAGATCTGTGCAGAGGACGTAGCGGCTTATGAAAAGCTCGTTCTTGAGATCGCCGCACTGGCTGAGAAGATCGGCTTTAACGTTGTCATGACCGCTTCTATGCCGGCTGAAAATTGCCCTGAGGCTCTGCGTCAGTACATCTGATCTCTGTCAGTTTTCTCCCAATTGCATATCATATTATCGAGGCGCGTTATGTGTCCTCGATAATATTTTTTAGGGGGAATAACACCAATGTCTGAGAACAACAGATGCTCCTGTAACGCGGGCGGCGCCTCCGGCGGCGGAAGGGAAACCGTTTGCATCGACACAAGTCATGTGCTCGATTCTTGCCGTGACAGAGATTGCTATGAGAACGCACGCGTTTATCTCGGCAGTCGCGGTCAGGAGCTTCTTAACCGGTGCGGTGCAACCGTGCATGTTGTATGTGCCAAAATTCTTTGGACCTACATCTCGGTTGATCCGATCCAGTTTAACCGAGGCTTCTATCAGGTAACGGCCCGCTTCTATATTCAGGTGCGCCTTGAGGTCTGTGTTGGCGGTGGCAGAACGCAGGAATTCTGCGGTATCGCCGTGTTGGATAAAAAGGTCGTTCTGTACGGCGGGGAGGGCAACGTGCACATCTTCCGCAGCGATCCTGACGCCAACCGTTGCACGCCTTGGCGCGGATCGAATCATTCCACCAATACGCCGACTGCCGTGATCGAAGCGGTAGAACCGGTTGTGCTTGGCTCACTCGTGGTAGAGCCGAACGCCTGCAACTGCCCGTGCTGCTATACCTGCTGCTCCTGCAACGATATCCCGAATGATGTTTGTGAGCTGGGCGGTGTAGAGGATCTTTCCGATCCCGATGACGGCAATCGCCTGTACGTTTCGCTTGGCCTGTTTACGGTGTTCCGCATTGAGCGGCCTGCACAATACCTGATCACCGCATCCGATTACTCTGTTCCGGATAAGGAATGTGTTTCGGGCGAGCCGAACAATCCTTGTAGCCTCTTCCGCAATATGGCCTTCCCGACGGGAGAGTTCAACAATACCACCTCTTGCCGCGACAACGATCATCACCGTTAACAAAAAAGACCTCCCTCGGGAGGTCTTTTTTGTTAACTGAACCGAACAACAAGCGATTTCTTTACCGTGCTATCCAGCAAAATACAACCGTCTTTGACACGGAATGGAGTTTTCTTGCCGTCTACCAACACAGAAGCGGCATGCTCAGCCATCTCAAGCTTCAGCTGCTTCAAGGGGAACGAGCCCTCTTCAACGGAGAGCGAAAAACGCTTGCTTGTCAAGCAAATGCTGCCCCACGCATATCCAAGCGAAAAGAAGGAACGGAAGGGGCGCTTGTCGGTGATGGGCTTAAATCCGATCTTGCCTTGTGTCATATCAAAGGAGAAGCCCGAAAAAATAGGCAGGAAGGCGAAGGACGACATGGCGCGGGCATAGTTGCTGCCGCATTCTATCTCGCTGAAAGGATTGCGCTTTTTGCCATCGTAGCGGTCACGCACGCTCTTTGTGACCTCCTCGGCCTCCTGCAGCATCCCTTCCGAAAGCAACAGCCCTGCAAAAGCGTACTCAAAGCCTGTCATGCACTCTTCGCAATAAGAAAGAGGAATGGCGGGCTTTTTCGTACCATCCGGGTAGTCACACATCACCGTGCCGCCCTCATCTTGCAGGGCGAACACGCGCCACGGATTGACAAAATTCCGAAGGCTCTTTTTGTAATTGTTTCGGTAAATGGCCGAAAGAGCAGAACGGCGGTGCTCTTTATCAAAAATATCACCAAGCCCGCAAATATTCGCATGCCATTGTGCGACGATCTGATCGATCTCGCATCCATCCCCGATCTGATATTTTAGCTCGCCGTGCTCCTCGCTCCAATAGATGTCTGCCTTGCCAAAGCGTTCCACAAGAGCGCGGTCGTGAAGATCGATCTTTTGAATGTAATATTCACCGTTGAAGAGTTCTTTTTCGGTATACTGCGAGCCTTTTTGATAAAGAGAACGGCATTTTTCGGCAAAAGCCGCATCGTTCATGCAGTCAGCCATCTCGGCAGCGGCGCAGAGGGCCGCAAGATAAAACCCCTGCAACCAGGAGGAGGGAGCAAAAAGCTCCATGTCGAGCGTGTGATGGCAGCGCCCCTCTAAAACGCCGTCGCAGTCGGCATCCCATGACCATTCGGGCTTTTCTTCTTGCTTCCAAGCAAAGGAAAGCGCCGCCTTTACCTTGTCCCACAAGGAGGCAAGCCAAGCAGTATCTCCTGAAAGCTTCCATTCACGGTATGTTTTGATAACGCTGCCCATCTGCCCGTCTACACAAGGGAAGCGATCGGGCGCTTTTGCACCTGCCGGCAGGTCTAAACGGAAGGCCATAGCGCCGTCTTCCATCATATTGTAGCGGTATTCGTTTTCACGGACAGAGCGTTCAAGGCGCGGAAACAGAAAGGGAAGCGCATACGCGTAATTAAAGACGTGCGAGCAAGTGCCAAAGCAGCTTCCCTCGGTTTGCTGCGTCCCCTCAAAGGCCCAAAAGCTACCGTCCTCCAGACGGAAGCAAGAGGAGGATTTCAGGGTGGCAAGATTGCAAATGGCTGCCTCCTTGAAAACCGTGGGAAGCGAGGAGGAAAGCACGGCGTCGCCAAAGGCGCGCGACCTTTTGGCGAATGCATCCCAATTTTGGATGGCGTGTGCGGCACTTGCAAGAGAATTTTCCCACAAAACGGCGTAGTAGTTACGCCAGGTGAGATCCTTCCCGTTCTTATCTTGAATGGGAAGCCAATAATTATGGCAGTTTGGTGTATTCCAGGAAAGCAGAAAACGAATGGCCTTTTCTTCCCTCGGCGAAAGTGAAAAATCCGCGCACAGGGTGGCAGTATCTGCGTCCGTGTGCTCGGTGTAGGAGCGCTCCGTCAAGCGGTTGCCGGAGGCAAATTCACGGAAAAAGGTCGTGATCCCGTCACGCCAAGTGCCACGATACCAAAAGGGCTGAACGGTTACGTGCTCTCCCAAGCAAGCCACCGTCATATCCCGGTAATCGAGTGAGTCCGTTTTCTCATCACTTTTCATAAACACGGCAGGATGGCCGAAAACGGTTTTTACCTCGTTATATCCCCGAAAGAGTCTGGACACCGAGAACGCGACGGAAAAATCCATCGGCGCATTTGCGGTATTCTTTACCGTGACCTCAAAAAACGCAGCAGGAATGCTTGAATTATCCTCGTCGAGGGGAATGAATGGGTTAAAGGCAGAAAGCGTCACAAGGGCAGGAAAATCGGGGTCAGAGAAGGAAATATCGGCAAAAGGGAAGCGGGAGTGGAATTTCCAATCGCAAAAATGCGGAAATCCGGCCATCCGTTCTTCCTCAACGCCGTAGCCGTAGCCAACGTGCATGCCGGGACGAATATGACCGACAAGCTCCTTGTCAGCATCCCCACACAGAACGCGCGCCTGACACGTGGCGTCCTTTCCTTTTGCGCGCACGGCAAAAAAGGTGTGCCGATTCATGCTCCCCTTGGCAGGGCGATTGTTAATCTCAAAGTCCTGCAAAACGCCGTTGCCCCCAAGGCCAATACTGCCCGTTCCGATACCGCCGAGGGGAAAGGAGATTTCCTGCGTGTGATTTTTTTGGTAGGTTTTCATCGTAAGCTCCGTTCGAAAGGATGTTGATCGTTTTCATTATACCGCATAAGTCCCATTTTCGTCAATGGATAAACTCACACAAAACAGCGAAAAAACACAACGAAGCGGCGTGTTGCCACGCCGCTTCGCGGGTTATTCTTTTTCGTGCTCGATCAGCTTCCAGGTAGCATCGATCAAATTCGCAAACAAGGGGTTTTCCATGGCGCGAATGACAAAGCTCTGACGGGGGGAATTGATATCCTCGCCCGAGATCTGGAACATGCCGTAACGGTCACACAGACCGCGCAAGCGTTCCAGCTGTGCGGGTGTATTGCGGGTAGGCATGTAAGTAACAGCACCAACGCCCTCTTCTTTCAGACATTCAAACACGTCGTCGAGGTAATCATCCTCAAATTTTTGCGCCTTCTTGTCACCCGTAACCGAGTTTTCTACGTCGCCAAGGTAAGCGTAGCAAAGATACGCGTCGATCTCACGGCAAAGCTTGACCATATCGTGAAGCTTGGGGCACTCGTCGGTAGCATCAATGAAGATCTTGGGAACGAAAGTGCCCTTGAGCATGCCAAGCACGTCGTATTCGTAGAACGGATAAGCCGTATCCAGCAGCATGGCCTTCTGCTTTTCGGACAAATCCATGCCAAGAGAGGTCAGCTTGTCGATCATGGGCTGACCGCGGCCAACCTGCTTGACCAGCTCGATCGCCAGGGCATACATCAGGTGACGCTCGGTAACACCGCCATTGTCTTTGGCTTCGGAAAGGGGAAGAACGTCACGGTCGTAGTCAAGAGAAACACCCACCAGGCGGTTGACGTTTTCAATCATTTTGCGATTTCTTTCGTGACGGGCCGCCTGATAGGGCTTAAAGAATTCCGTCAGGGTAGCAATCTTGTCATGAGGAACGGACTGAATCGTCATGTAGGATACGCCTGCCTGATCGGGGTTGTTGGTACGGCGTCCCTCAAGACGTGTGCCCTCCATAGAAACGCGCGCTTCCATACCGATGGTAACGGGCATGCCGACAATGGCAGCCGCTTCCAGAAATTCCTCTGCGCCGCTGATGGAGTCGTGGTCGATGATGCCGGCGGTGCATAGCCCCTCCATGCGTGCGGCATAAACGGCAGCCGTGGGGGAATACGGAGAGAAGGAATAGGTGGTGTGGATGTGATTGTTGATGTATTGCGGTACTGCCTCCGGGAAAACGGTGGTCTTGAGTACCTCGCGCAGATTGGCAATTCGCTCCTTACGGGTAGGAGCGTTCAATTTGTTCAGAATTTCAATATCGATCATATCATCACCTTAATTCAGCATGACCTGACCGCCGGTTACGGGGATCGCCTGACCGGTTTCGTAGGTCTGCTCTACACAGTACATAACAGCGCGCGCCACGTCGATCGGTAAACAGCCGCGGTTCATCGGCACTTTGGCCTCGTAGAAGCGACGAACGTCCTCAACCGTCTTAGCGCCGGGCACTTTGCCTGCCTGCAGATACTGTACGAACAGTCCCTTCTCGGGATCGCTCCACAGCGGGCCGTCCAGATAGTTGCCGGGGCAGATGGCGTTAACCTTGATATTGTAGGCGGTCAGCTCCAGCGCAAAGCTCTGCACCAGACCGATCGCACCGAATTTAGAGCCGGCATAGGCAAAATTCTTATTGGAGCCCTCAAGGCCGGATTTGGAGGACATAGCGATGATATCATACATAGCGGTGGGATCAGCCTCGTGCTGTGCCTGCATGATGATGGCGGCATATTTGGCGCAGAGGAACAGGCCCGTGTAGTTGATGGCGGTAACGAACTCAAAATCCTTCTTTTCAAAGCTTGCAATCGGGCCGGAGCGTACCACGCCCGCATTGGCAACCATGATATCAAGACCGCCGAATTTTTCAACCGTCTGTGCCACCAGATTGGCAACGCTTTCTTCATCCGAAACGTTGACGGCAATCGCGCAGGCGCGCTCCCCCATTTCGTCTGCTACCTGCTCGGCAAGCACCTGGTTCATGTCGGCGATAACGATGGTCGCCCCTTCTTTATACAGTTCCTCAGCAATACCCTTGCCAAAGCCCTGCGCCGCGCCGGTCACGATGGTGATCTTGCCCGCCAGGCGACCGCATCCGTTTGGTCTGTTATGTACGTTTTCTTTGGCGATCTCCTGCCACTTGGTCATATCAACACTCATGTTATATTCTCCTATCTCAAAGATGTTATTCTTGATGATTATGCTTTCTTACCCGCAAGGGACTTGCGGTATTTTTCACTTTCCCAGTTAGCGATAAAGCTCTTGGCAGCCTCACCCATGGTGGAAAGAGGATGACCGGACGCCTTGATATGGGAAACAACGAAGACGACAGCCGTTAGGGTTTCGGCCAGAACCTGTGCTTTTTTGGCATCCATACGCATCAGCACGCGGCCGCTCTTGCTGTCCGCCACACACTGACCGTCCTCTACCGTATCCTTATCCATAGAGAAGGTGCCGATAAGGAACACCATCTGATCGGGATACAGGGGCTGCTCGAGGAGGAACTCTTCGGTGTATTCACCGGCGGAAAGTGCTTTTGCGAGATAGGGAGTATCGGCTTCAAAAAGGCCTTCCTCAATTTCCTTGATCTTGACGGCAGGGAAGCAGTCACCCGACATGCCAAACTGCTTGGCAAGGCGCTCGTTGGCGTCGGCATGCAGGGACAGACAAACGTCGGGATCGTCATCATGGGCAATAATACCGTGATTCTGCATAATGATGATGGAGGGCACTTTGCCGGTTTCGGCCTCTACACGGCGCAGCTCGTTGCGGATGGCAAAGGTGAGGTTCGCGCCGGGATCCACGTAGGGAACCATGCCCCAGGTGTAATCGGCATCCGCAAAGGCGGCCGCACAAATATCGCGGCAGTCAACGGCACAGGCGGCCAGATTGGCATACACGCTGTGGGTGTGAATGACAAATTTTTTCAAAACGGAATGGAAGCCTGCCTCTACGGAGGGGCGAAGCTGCGCGAGCCCATCAATGATCTTCACAGATTCCTTTGCCTTGGCAGAGCCGGCAGTTTCTACGTTTTCAAACTGCTCGGGCTCGCTTGTGAGATAGAAATTGCGAACGGCAGCACCGTCAAGCACAGCGTAAGCTTTATCCACCTCAATATCGGACAGGCAGAAGCCGGATGCCTTGATGGCCATCAAACCGTCCGCCAATTTAACAGAGGTGTTACCGCCACCGCCCTGGACGTAGTCGGCACGGGAACCGGCAACCTTTGAAATGCGGGAAAAATCCTGCAAGAGTTTCGCATTTTCTTTAAAAAACATCGTACAGTATGCTCCTTTTGATTTTCATTTTGTTGGGTAAAGTGCATTTTATTTCACTATTATTGTGATTATAACACAAATTTCAAAAAAAGTAAATAGTTATGGCGAAAAAGGTTGATGGAATATACCAAAAAACAAGGAAGCGGTATAAACCGAATTTGTTTGCAGATACTAACGGTACAATTTTGTAAAGCAAGGAGAAATTTATATAAATGAAAGCCACAGGAATTGTAAGAAGAATTGACGATCTTGGTCGTGTAGTGATCCCCAAGGAGATCCGTCGCACCATGCGTATTCGCGAGGGGGATCCGCTTGAGATCTATACAGACCGCGAGGGGGAAGTGATCTTCAAAAAATATTCGCCCATCGGCGAGCTGGCCTCCTTTGCGGCACAGTATGCGGAAACCCTGCAAAAGACCTGCTCCATGGCGGTAGTGATCTGCGACCGCGATGCCGTGATCGCCACAGCGGGCGTTCCGCGCAAAGAATATGCAGATCGCAAAGTATCATCCGATTTTGAAGAGATAATCGAGGGCAGATCCCTGTATTCGCACAAGGAAAACACCGAACGGATTTCACTGATCGAGGATGGCGGATCACATTACGTCAGCTGTGCTATGCCGATCATTGCGGAAGGAGATGTAGTTGGTTGCGTTGCATCCGTTCTGCCGCATGATGAGGATGTACAGCAGAAAATATCCGCAGAGCTTGAAGTCAAGCTGATCCAAACGGCGGCAACCTTTCTTGGCAAGCAGCTTGAAAGCTGAAATCGGGGGCAGAGCATAGCTCTGCCCCCGATTTTTTAAAAGGGTGTTTGAAAAAGGTCTTGCATTGTTCATGAAATACGTGTATAATGATTAGGATACCATCACATAGAAATGAGGGTTTTTATGGCCTTATATCGAAAGGATCTCGGCTTCGGTGTTTTTTATAACCACATCAAGACCGACGTCTTCAAAACCACTTCCTTTTCGGTGAACTTTGTTCTGCCGCACCGCCGTGAAACTGCTGCCGTGTATGCGGTTCTCCCGATCATATTACAGCGGGGCTGTCGCACCTATCCCGACAGACGTGCCATTTCACGCCGCTTGGAGGAGCTCTACGGCACAGCACTTTCAGTGCGCTCCTATAAACGCGGCGAGCTGCGTGTTATCAATTTTGCATTCAACACGATCAACAATGCCTATCTTCCCAAGGAAGAAAGCATTGATCTCTTCGGCGAGGTGCTTTCCTTGCTCTCGAGCATTCTGTTTGATCCGCTTCTGGAAGAAGGACGCTTTCTGAGCACATACGTGGAAAGTGAAATCCGCAATGGCAAGGATGCTATTCGTGCAGCTATTAATAACAAAACTCGTTACGCTTTTGACCGCTGTGTGGAGCTGATGTTTGCGGACGAAGCATACGGTATTCCTGCGGATGGCTTCCTGGAAGACTACGATAAGATCACAGGGGAAGACTTGGTGAATGCGTATCACAGTATGTTGCAGGAGTCCCGCATTGAAATTTTCTACGGTGGCAAAGAATTTCCCGAAACCGCCCAACCGCTTGCGGTGGGTTTCGTAGAGAAGATCAAGCGAAGCGAGGACGTGAAGCTGCCGCCCGTTACTGCCAACGCCGCGGTTCGGGAGGTGCGCCGTTTTGAAGAAAGCACCCCGGCCGAGCAGGGAAAGCTTGTCATGGGCTTCCGTACCCCTATTGTGGGAAACCACAGGGATATCGTTCCGTTCTTCGTTTTTAATGAGATCTTTGGCGGCTCTGCCTCTTCCAAGCTTTTCATGAACGTGCGGGAAAAGATGAGCCTTTGCTATTCCTGCTCTTCCACAGGTGATACTGCCAAGGGGGCCTTACTTGCCTATGCGGGAATTGATAACGAAAACAAGGATGTAACCATCAACGAAATCATAAAACAGCTGGATAATGTGCGGCAGACAGATATAACCGACGAAGAAATGCATTGTGCAAAGCAATCGCTTATTTCCGGATATCAGTCGCTTGCGGATAGCGTTTCCGCCATGGAAACCTGGTATTTACGACGCATCCTGTGCGGATACATCGAAGAGCCGGAAGACGTCATCAAAAGAATAGAATCCGTCACCAAGGACGAGGTAGCTTCGGTGGCAAAAACGGTTGCGTTGGATACGGTATATTTCTTAAAAGGAGATAAATCCAAGCTTTATAACAAGGCAGAAGAAGATGCGGAAGGAGGCGATTCTGATGAAGACAACGATTTTGGAGCATCGCAATGATTCTCTTGGCGAGATGTATTACGAGATACGTCACAGAAGCGGACTCCCCATTTACGTGATCCCGAAGGACCTTTCCACAACCTATGCGCTGTTCGCTACACGATATGGCTCTCTTGACAATTGCTTCAGCGTTAACGAAAGTGAAGCTCCCCTTACCGTACCGGACGGAATTGCTCATTTTTTGGAGCACAAGATGTTTGAGGCCGAGGATGGAACAGACACGTTCGAGCGTTTTGCACAGATCGGCGCATCCGCCAACGCCTTCACCTCCAACGATATGACGGCTTACGAATTTTCCTGTACGGATGAGCCGTATAAGGCACTCGAAATTCTTTTGGATTACGTGACGCACCCCTATTTCACCAAAGAAAACGTACAAAAGGAGCAGGGAATTATCGGGCAGGAGATCGGCATGTGTGACGACAATCCCATGCGCCGCCTGTATTACGAGCTTCTCAATCTGCTGTATGCGAAGGACAAGGTAAGGATCAATATATGCGGCACAAAAGAATCGATTGCCGAAATTACCCCGGAGCTGCTCTATCAGTGCTACAACACATTTTACCGCTTATCCAACATGGCGCTTATTATTTGCGGGCGTGTGGAATGCGATCCGATCATTGAGGTAGCAGACAGATTGCTGCAAGCCGAAGAATTTTCCAAAATCAATCGATATTACGAGGCAGAGCCTGAAACCGTTGCCGCGTCAAGAGGATCTGTTGCCATGTCTGTGGCACGTCCGCTGTTTGCGATCGGCATTAAGGACACACGAAAAATGCAAGGCGGCATGGAGGATGAGCGTCACGCTCTTATCCTGCGGATGATCGCCGACATGCTGTTTGGTTCTTCCGGTGACTTCTACAACGAGCTGTATGAAAGCGGCTTGCTCAACAACAATTTTGATGCGAGCTACGAAGCTTCCAGAACAAGTGCCTTTATGCTCCTGTGGGGCGAAGCGGATGACCCCGAGCTGATATATTCTAAAATCGCCAAAAAAATCGAGGCAGCAAAAAAGACCCCCCCTACGATGGAAGAATTTTTGAGGGCAAAACGCAATCATTATTCTGCGTATCTCCGTACCTTTGATTCTACCTCCGGAATTGCCAACGAATTTTTGGAGGATCTTTTTGCCGGAATCGATACGCTTGAGGTCGGCAACCTTTTATCCTCGATCACGTATGACGAGGTCGTTTCCGAAATCAAAGCTTTCTTTTCGGATGATCGAATGGCCATGTCCGTCGTTATGCCGATTACCGGGAGGGAAGAAACATGCTGAAAATATCAACGTTATCCTTCCCGGGACTCGGAATAGGGCAATTTAACGTCAATAGCGTGGCGTTTACGGTAGCGGGCATTTCGGTTGCATGGTACGGCATTATCATCACCCTCGGCATCGTATTATCCTGCCTGTACGTTATGTATCGCGCAAAGCGAAACGGGATCTCCTCCGATGACGTTTTGGATCTCGCTTTGATCGTTGTACCCGTTGGCATCGTATGTGCCCGCCTGTACTACGTTATCATGAAGCCGGAGCTTTACAAGACCTTCTTGGACGTGATCAACCTGCGTCAAGGCGGCCTTGCTATTTACGGCGGCATTATCGGCGGCGGCATTGCGGCGTGGTTGGTTGCCAGACACAAAAAGATCAACGTGATGCTTCTTTTGGATATTCTCGGACCTGCCGTGATGATCGGGCAGATCCTCGGACGCTGGGGCAACTTCATGAACGCCGAGGCATACGGCTCCGTAACCGATCTGCCGTGGCGCATGGGCATTCATTCATGGAGTGGTGTGTCCTACGTTCATCCCACGTTCTTGTATGAATCTCTTTGGAATCTGCTTGGTTTTATCCTGCTGAATTTGCTGTTCAACAAGAAAAAACATCATGGGCAGATCTTCTACGGATATATCACTTGGTACGGCTTCGGTCGCTTCTTTATCGAAGGTCTTCGCAGCGACAGCCTGTACCTCTTCGGCTCTGCTATTCGCACCTCGCAGCTGGTAGCGCTTCTTTGCGTTCTGTTCGGTGCAGGCATGCTGATCTATTTGGCGGTAAAGGATTATTTGGCTAAAAAGCGTCAAGAAATTTCAACAGAAATTGAGGTAACTGGAAATGGCAATTCGAATTGACGGCAAAATGGTTTCCGCACATCTGCGGGAACAGATCAAAAAGGATGTTGCGGCACTAAAAGAAAAAAGCGGCGTAACGCCCGGTCTGGCGGTTGTTTTGGTGGGTGATGATCCTGCATCGGCAGTCTACGTACGCAACAAGCACCGCGCGTGTGATGAGGTCGGGATGTATTCCGAGGTCATCACGATGCCGGCAGATACCACCGAGGAGACGTTGCTTTCGCGCCTTGCAGAGCTGAACAGCGATCCGAAGATCCACGGCATTCTGGTACAGCTGCCGCTTCCCAAGCATATTTCCGAGGAAAAGGTGATCGCTGCGATCGATCCCAAAAAGGACGTGGATGCATTCCACGAAAGCAACGTTGGTAAGATCATGCTGGGCAATTACGATTTTCTGCCTTGCACGCCCGCCGGTGTGATGGAGCTTTTGCATTATTACGACATTTCGGTGCAGGGAAAGGATTGCGTGGTGGTGGGCCGCAGCAACATCGTCGGCAAGCCCCAGGCAATGCTACTGCTTGGCGAAAACGGCACGGTAACCGTGTGCCACTCCCGAACAAAAAATCTTGCCGAAAAAACACGCGCCGCCGACATTTTGGTCGTGGCGATCGGTCGCCCGAATTTCATTACGCCAGATATGGTCAAGCCGGGTGCTGTGGTGATCGACGTAGGTATTAACCGCCTGCCCGACGGCAAGCTGTGCGGTGACGTGGATTTTGCAGGCGTTGAGCCCATCGCCGAGGCCATTACCCCCGTTCCGGGCGGCGTTGGTCCTATGACCATTACGGTTCTTCTTAAAAACGCCCTGAAGGCGGCTGAAAAATCCTTACAATAAATAGAAAAAAGTTTCTGTTTGCTATTGACAATCAAGGTTTTATATGTTATAATGCAATGACGCTTATCTCGGGCTTCTAAGGCATTGCCGCCTGAAGGTAGCGATTTTGACAAGAAAGTGAGGTGCTTTTCGTGTACGCAGTTATTGAAACGGGTGGAAAGCAGTACAAAGTCAGCGAAGGCGATGAAATCTTCATCGAGAAGCTGGGTGTTGAGGATGGCGCAACCGTAACCTTTGATAAGGTTCTCGCCGTTGCCGCTGATGCTCTGACCGTCGGCGCTCCCTACGTGGCAGGCGCAGCTGTTGAGGCTTCCGTTGTGAAGTCCGGCAGAGGCAAGAAGATCTACGTTCTGAAGTACAAGGCAAAGAAGAACGAGAAGAAGAAGATCGGCCACCGTCAGGACTACACCAAGGTTCGCATTACCAAGATCGTAGTAGGCTAATATGACAAAGATCACGTTTTACAAGTCAAACGGCGTGTTTTACGCGTTTGAAGAAACGGGGCATACCGGTTACGGTGAATCAGGGGATGACGTTTTGTGCGCAGCCCTTTCCGCCATGACCATGCTGATCGTCAATGCCATTGAGGTGTCTTACGCTTCGGATGTCGAGTACATCATTGACGAAAAGACCACCGATATCAAGGTTATTGCACGCGGCGCGTTGCCCGCCTACGAAGCAAGCGATGAAAAACGCTTTGCAGTTTCCGGACTTATTCAGGCTTACTATTACCAGTTAAACGATCTGATCGAGGAATATTATGATTTCCTCTCGGTTGAGGTGACAGACGAGCTGATCGTTTGAGTCCAAGCTTTTCAAAATTCAAAATGGAGGTTCCCTTTGATGCTGAGAATCAGTTTGCAGTTTTTTGCTCACAAAAAGGGCGTTGGTTCTACCAAAAACGGCCGCGATAGCGAATCGAAGCGTCTTGGCGTAAAGTGTGCAGACGGCCAGAGCGTGCTCGCCGGCAACATCATCGTCAGACAGCGCGGCACCAAGATCCATCCCGGTACCGGTGTTGGAATTGGTACGGACGATACCCTGTATGCTCTCGTAAACGGCAAGGTTAAGTTCGAGCATATCACCAAGGATAAGAAAAAGGTCAGCGTATACGCCGACTAAATACACCAAAAGAGAGCAGGTAATGATTATCTGCTCTCTTTGCTTACAATGAGGTAAAATAAAATGACACTACTTGTATTGGCCGCGGGCATGGGCTCGCGTTACGGTGGTCTTAAGCAGCTGGATCCTATGACGGAGCACGGAGAATTTATCATCGATTTTTCCATTTACGATGCCATTCGTGCCGGCTACAACAAAGTTGTTTTTGTTATTAAAAAGGAAAATTACGACGCTTTCCGTGAAACCATTGGCAAGCGCCTTGAAAAGGTTATAGAAGTACAATACGCTTTCCAGGAGATGGAGAATATTCCTGCAGGAACCTCCGTTCCCGCAGAGCGCGTAAAGCCTCTTGGAACAGCACACGCCCTGCTTGCGGCGCGTGATCTGATTCATGAGAAGTTTTCGGTTATCAATGCCGATGACTATTACGGGCCGTCCGCTTACAAAAAGGCAGCCGACTATCTGAATTCCGTGGAAGACGGCCATTTCTGCATGGTTGGCTACGTCCTCAAAAATACCCTGACCGATCACGGAACGGTTTCCCGCGGTATCTGCGTGGAAAAAGGCGACGGCACGCTGGAATCCATCACGGAGCGCACCAAAATTCGCCACGCCGAGGACGGCAGATCTGCTGAATATTTAGATGGTGAAGCTTGGATCTCGCTTCCGTATGAAAGCATCGCTTCCATGAATTTCTTTGGCTATGATCCCTCCATCTTTGCTTTTGCAGAAGAGGGCTTCGCGCGTTTCCTTAACGATCCCGCGACCGATCTTCTGAAGGGCGAATACTATCTCCCCACCATGACCTCGGAAATGATGGCGGCAGGGAAGTGCGATTTGAAAGTGCTGAAGAGCACCGACGAATGGCACGGCGTGACCTACCATGAAGACAAGGCCGAGGTTGTTGCCTGCATTCAGAAATTGGTGGCAGACGGCGTTTATCCCGACGGACTCTGGAAGAATAATTAAGGAGAAAAATCATGGCTATTCTTGTAACAGGCGGTACCGGATACATCGGCTCTCACACGACTGTAGAGCTGCTTGGCATCGGCAAAGACGTTATCATCGTTGACAACCTCTCCAACAGCAAAGCCTGCGTTCTTGACAGAATTGAGGCCATCACCGGCAAGCGCCCTACCTTTTATCAGGTAGATCTCTTGGACGAAGCGGCACTCAACGAGGTTTTTGACAAGCACCCTGAGATCGATTCCGTCATCCATTTTGCAGGTCTGAAGGCGGTTGGTGAATCCTGCTCCTTACCTCTGAAATATTATCACAACAACCTGACCGGTACCTTTATTCTGCTGGAGGCCATGGCAAAGCACAACGTCAACCGCATTGTGTTCAGCTCCTCCGCTACGGTGTACGGCGTACCGAAAAGCGTTCCGATCCGTGAGGATTTTCCGCTTTCCACCACCAACCCTTACGGTGAAACCAAGCTGATGATCGAGCGCATCATGAAGGATGCCTGTGCGGCAAATTCGGCGCTCAGCGTGTCTATTCTGCGCTATTTCAACCCCATCGGAGCGCACGAAAGCGGTATGATCGGTGAAGATCCACGCGGTATTCCGAACAATCTTCTTCCGTACGTGGCAAAGGTTGCCGCAGGGAAGCTGCCCAAGCTGAACGTTTTTGGCAACGATTACCCCACGATCGACGGTACCGGCGTGCGTGACTACATTCACGTAGTAGACCTGGCGCTTGCACATTTGAAAGCCCTTGAACGTACCGAAAGCGTGCAGGGAATTGAGTACTTTAATATCGGTACGGGCACAGGATATTCCGTGCTGCAGATCGTCGCAGCCTTCGAAAAAGCATACGGCGCACCCGTTCCGTACGTGATTGCCGATCGTCGTCCCGGCGATATCGCAGAATGCTACGCAGACCCCAAAAAGGCTGCTGAAATTCTCAATTGGCGTGCCGAGCGCAACCTTGAAAAGATGTGCGAGGACAGTGCCAGATGGCAGAAGCAGAACCCGGACGGTTACCCGGACTAATAAAAAGCGAGAGAAAACACACGGCAGAACGATCTTCCGTGTGTTTTTTGTTTTGCGATTTTGTATAATGGCAAACAACAAAGAGCAACAAGAAAGCAGGGAAATTTAAAAAAACGGAACTAATTCTTCGGCAGATCACATGTTTTGACGCAGAATTTCATATCCGAGGATCGTAGTGGCCGAAGCGGCAGATAAGGAGGCGCGGAATTCGCGCCCATATGGGATTTTTACCACGATATCAGCCTGTTCCAAAATGCTTTTGGAAATGCCACGACGCTCTCCGCCGACTATCAAAAGAAGCGGTTTTTTCAAAAAGGTTTCCTGCAAAATATGATCGGTATCTTCATCTGCACAAACGACGTTGTAGCCTTTTTGGTGGAAGAGCGCAACCGCCTCCGCGGGATCGGCCACAAAGATCTGAAAACGCTCGGAAGCCCCCGCCGATGAACGCGCAACAACGCCTGCCGCACTCAACCAATTTCGCTCGGAAAGAATGATCCCGCTTGCACCGCATGCATAAAGAGAGCGCAGGGCATAGCCAAAATTGTACGGATCTTCTATGCCTTGGATCATGGCATAGAATCCGTTTTCCTCAATCATACCGATGCTTTCTGACAGACGAGGAAGCGTTCTTTCACCGCATTCCGCCAATACGCCGCCATGCGTCGTGCCAAGTGAAAGTCGGTCGATTTCTTCTCCCGACGCCAGCTGTAACGTATATCCGAATTCTTCGGATTTTCTCTGCAAAAAATGCAGCTCGCGGGCGTCTTTTTTTTGCTTGCTTTCATCGAACAGAACCCGCAAAATCGGACGGTCATTGAGCCCTTCTGCGCGCCCCTCAAACAGCGCACGCAGCGACGTCATCCCCTCTAATACTGTTGAGGACTCAAATTTAATACTTTCTTTTTGCATGATACGGCAAAACCTTTCATATAGTTTAACAAGAATGTATGAAGGAGGAAAATCGCCTTTGCCGGCGATCCTTATCATGATGAAGGTGCACAAACAAAGCGACAGGTGCGAGCAGTTAGCAGCTTATTTGATCGAAAACAGAGCAACTGTACGGCAGGTAGCCCACGTTTTTGGCATTAGCAAAAGTACAGTACATAAGGATATCACCACGAGATTGCGCTATGTAAACAAGCAACTATATGCAAAATCGAAGGATATTTTGGAGCAGAACAAGCAAGAACGCCATTTGCGTGGCGGAGAGGCCACACGGCAAAAATACCTTGAAAAATCGGGGAAGTGCTAATTTTCAAAAGCATCCTTCAAAAAAAGCCGCCGTTTTTAGGGATAACGCCTCAAAAACACTTTTGCCGCATTGATTCTCTATAATTTCCATCATTTTCTCGTCAACAGGGCCTCTACGATCCATACCGTGTGCATTTGATCCCACAACAACGGTATGTCCCGTATGCAGCAGACGAACGGCTTCGTATAATATGGGCTTGTCGCACAAAGCACGTGCAGTAAACTGGTATACCGTGCCCGGTAAATTTGCCAAAACATCATAATCCTGTTGGCTGTACATTAAAAAATACCGTTCTGTGCAGGTGATCATAGGCGTCAGCTTTCGTTTGTGCAAAATATGCGCCATTTCCGCCATCATTTGTCGATCAAATCCGGAAAGCGGTAGCTCAAGCGGCAAACAACGCGTGTTGGTAATGCATAGACGTTCGAGCAACGCAAGTTTGGAAATGCCGTTACAAAGATAGACCTCGGCGGACAAAAGGCATTTCATGCGGTGCAAAAGAGAGCCGGCCTTTTTTCGCAACAAACTGTAACTTTCTTTGCGGCGGGAAAGAAAGTGTGCACAGGTTTCCGAGCGACAATCAAAATGCGGCGTCAAGACAAGCTGACGAGTGCGAACACGCTGCAAGACTTCCAACATTGCAAGCGATTCGTCAAGTGAAAACGAACCGTTGTCCATATGCGGAAGCAGATGAATATGAGCGTCGCAGTAAAACATGAAAAAGCTCCGTCATGAGATAATGATGTATAAGTATATCATAACAGAAACGGGCGCATTTTACAAGGAAAAATGGGGGTTTTTATAAAAAACCCCTTATTTGCCCCTATTTCGCTTCCCCAAATTATACAAAATTTGCATTTTGTATAATTGCTGCTGTGCCTTGGTGGCGGTAAGATGTCTTTCCCTATCCTCCGTCTTTGAC
>JAZQWX010000014.1:0-7270 GCA_045632565.1 Eubacteriales bacterium
CAAAAAGCGAACGCCGCGGCACATACATTCCCCTGCAAGCTGCAGAGTGGTAATCATTTCCTTTTCCTTCTGGGAGGCCTCATTGCCCTTCTTTTCAAGCTCCGCGATGGTGTTATACACGTGGTGCTTGCCCTGCCCTACGATCCCGGCATCAAAGCCGCCGGGGGCAACCGTCAAAAATGCCGCATAGAACTCCATAGGGTAGTAGATCTTATACCACGCAAGGCGGATAGCCGACATGACGTAGGCGGCGGCGTGCGCTTTGGGGAACATGTATTTGATCTTCTTACAGGAGGCAATGTACCAATCGGGCACGTCGTGCTCCCGCATGGCTTGCTCGTATTCGGGTTTGAGCCCTTTACCCTTTCGCACGTCCTCCATGATTTTGAAGGCGGTAATGTTTTCAAGCCCGTGACGAATGAGGTACAGCATGATACCGTCACGCGTGCCGACCACCTCCGAAATGGTGCAGGTGCCGTCACGAATGAGATCCTGCGCGTTGCCGAGCCACACGCCCGTACCGTGCGAGAGTCCCGAGATCTGCAAGAGATCCGCAAAGTTTTTGGGCTTTGCGTCCATAAGCAGTCCCTGACCGAAGTGCGTACCCATTTCGGGAATGCCGTACGTGCCGAGGGGGGATTTGATCTCCTCCGAGGTCACGCCAAGCGGCTTTGTGCTATGGAAAAGCTCATACACCGCGGGGTCATTCATTTTCACGTCCATGACGCTGGTATTCGTATAGCGCTCTAGCATCTTATATTTGGTCGGAATATCGTGTCCAAGCTCGTCCAGCTTCAGAATGGTATCGTGCAGATAGGAGAACTGGAAGTGCGTGGTGATGATATCCGAGTTCGGGTCGTCTGCGGGGTGTTGGACGGGCGAAAAATCATAGATGTCATACTGCATCGGCACAACGATAATGCCGCCCGGGTGCTGTCCGGTCGTGCGCTTAACGCCCTCGCAGCACACGGTGATGCGGGACACCTCTGCTTTTGGCAGGGTGATCTTCTTTTCCTCGAGGTATTTCATCACATAGCCGTAAGCGGTTTTGGAGGCAAGCGTACCGATCGTACCCGCGCGGAACACGTGGCCCGCACCGAACAGCTCCTCGGTATATTTATGTACCTGCCCCTGCACGTCCCCTGAGAAGTTGAGGTCGATATCGGGGGATTTATCGCCGTTAAAGCCAAGGAAGGTTTCGAAGGGAATATCGTGACCGTCACCAAAGAGCGGCTCGCCGCATACGGGACAGGTCTTGTCGGGCAGATCGAAGCCCGATCCGACCGAGCCATCCGTGATGAACTCGGAATATTTACACTTGAGGCAACGGTAATGCGGCGGCAGGGGGTTGACCTCCGAGATGCCGGCCATGGAGGCCACAAAGGACGAGCCGACCGAACCGCGTGAGCCGACGAGGTAGCCAAGGCTTTCACTGTACGCAACCAGCTTTTGCGCGATCATATACAAGACGCCAAAGCCGTTGGAAATGATGGAGGTCAGCTCTCTGTCCAGGCGGGCGGACACGATCTCGGGCAGGTTTTCTCCGTACCAATCGTGGGCGCGTTCCCAGCAGATGCGGGTCAGATCGTCATCCGCGCCCTCGATGGCGGGGGTATACTGCCCCTCGGGGATCGGGCGGATCTTTTCGATCATGCCCGCGATCCTGTTCGGGTTTTCAATAACCACCTCGCGGGCAAGCTCCTCCCCAAGGTAGGCGAATTCTGCAAGCATTTCGTCCGTGGTGCGGAGGTAAATGCCCGTATCACGGTCTGCATCCTTGAATTTCTGCCCTGCAAGCAGGATCTTGCGGTACAGCTCATCCTCTTTTTCAAGAAAATGTGCGTCGCAGGTGGCGACCGTCATTTTACCGAGCTTTTTGCCAAGCGCGATGATGCGACGGTTTATCTCCTTGAGCTGCTCATCTCCCGACACCTTGCCCTCATCGATCAGGAAGCGGTTGTTGCAGAGGGGCTGGATCTCGAGATAATCGTAAAAGGAAGCAATTTCCTCCAGCTTTGCGTCGGGCTGTCCCTCTAAAATGGCCGTATAGAGCTCGCCCGCCTCGCAGGCCGAGCCAATAATAAGGCCCTCGCGGTGCTTTTCAAGCAGGCTTTTCGGAATGCGCGGGAAGCGCTTATAATACGAGAGGTAGCTATCCGAGATCAAGCGGTAGAGGTTTTTAAGTCCTTCTTGATTTTTCACAAGAAGGATCATGTGGCGCGGCTTGATCTGCAGGGGATCGGCATGCTCGCTCATGGCGGCAGAGAGCGCTTCAAAATCACCAATGCCCTCACCCGTCAGACGCTGCGTCATACAGAAGAAGATGCGGGCGAGCATCTCGGCGTCATCCGAGGCGCGGTGATGGTTGAAGTTACCGAGCTTGTACGCCTCTGCAATGGTATCAAGCTTATGATTTTTCAGCTCGGGATTGACGTAACGGGAAAGGGCGACCGTATCCAGATAGGAATTGCCGAACGGCAGGCCGCACTGCTCCGCATAGGTACGGATAAAGCCTGCATCAAAGTTCGCATTGTGGGCAATGAGCATTCTGTCACCCACAAAGGCCAAAAATGCTTCCAGGGCTTCCTTCACCGGTGGGGCGTCCTTTACCATTTCGTCCGTGATGCCGGTCAAGCGCACGATCTCTTCGGGAATCGGCACCTCGGGATTGACGAAGGTATTGAACACATCCGTGATCTCGCCGCCCTTGATCTTGACGGCACCGATCTCGGTGATATGGCAGTTTACGGGGGAAAGGCCTGTGGTTTCGATATCAAAGACCACCATTTCATCCGAAAAGGCAGGGCGATCCGTGCCGAAGATGACGCGGGCGGTATCGTTGACGAAATAGGCCTCCATGCCGTAAAGGATCTTGATGTCGGCTTTTTGTTTTTCAACCGCCAGCATGACCTCGGGGAAGGCCTGCACGTTGCCGTGATCGGTAATGGCGATAGCGGGATGCCCCCAACGGGTGGCGGTACGCACAAGGTCGGCCGGGCGGATGAGGGCATCCATGGTAGACATGGTGGTATGCAGATGCAGCTCCACGCGCTTTTTTTCTGCCGTATCCTGACGCAGCTCGCGGCCAATGGACATGACGTGGCGGGGATTGATCACCAGCTCTCCGTCAAATTTATCGCGGATAACGTTACCGTATACGGCAATCGAGGCACCCGATTTGACGTCCTTGGCCCATGCGGCCTCCTCGGGTGACAGGTTTTGACGAAGATAGATGGAGGAGGTGCCATCCGAGAAGCCGATGCGGACGCGGATGCGGTCACCCGTGCGGTTTTCATCTAAAACGACCTCAAAGACCGTACCGACAAGGATCACACCACGGGCTTCGGAAACGGCGGACATAGGCGTGGGGTTCTCGGGAGTAAATTCACTGCCCAAAAGTACCTTGGCATCCGAAAATACGAACGTATTGCCACCCAAGGTGACCGAACCGTTTCCTGCCGTAACGGCGGTATTCTCTTCCGAAAAGAGGCTTCTTTTCTGTTCAAAATCCGCATGCTCCGGCAAAGCGGCGGGGGCACTTTCGCTACCGCGTGCGGCGGCATTCGCGCGTGCCTGTGCGGCACTGGCGCGGATCTCGCGATCCAGCTCTGCCATAGAGGCTTCAAATTCGCGGCGGCGGCGTTCCTCCTGTGCCACAGCGTCTGCCGAGGGGCGGATCTTGACCTTGACGGTCGTATCATAGCGGCTTTTGATGATGGCCTCTAGCATGCGGTCGGTTTTGGCAAGGCCAAGCAGGTCTACGCCGGCCGTGGTAAACGGAATATCCACAAGCAGCTCGTCCCCCTCCAAAGAGAAACGCGGATCGGCAAGAAACCCGTGCGTGACCGCGCCGATGCGCTCTGCCTCGGCGATGATCTCGGGCATGACGGAAAGCGAAAACAGCTCGCTTTTATATTTCGGGAAGATGCGGAAGGAGCGCGCCTCATAAAGCGTGCGGAGCTCGTCCTCTATGGCATAAAGCAGGTAGGCATCCTGCCTTCTCTCAAAGGCAAGATCCACCTCCACGCGAAAGGGGTCGCGGCAGAGGCGCACGTCACACGAGGTGGCGGCCTCCAGAACCGCACGACGTTCGCCTGCCGGCTCATATCGCTTGAATATGTCAAAAAAACGGCGTTCTGTCATCTTACATTCTCTCAATTTCACAAATCAATTCGTCTACGATGCGCTCGGCCGGAATGCGGCGCAGGATCTCTCCCTTTTTGAACAAAATGCCTTCCCCGATGCCGCCCGCAATGCCGATATCGGCCTCGCGCGCTTCACCCGGACCGTTGACCACGCAGCCCATAAAGGCGACCTTCAAGGGCTTTTTGCGAAGACCTGTTTTGTCAAGCGCGGCCTCAAATTCCGAGAGCAGCGGGATGAGATCAATGCGCGTGCGACCGCAGGTGGGACAGGAGATGATATCCATTTCCCGCGAGGGGTTGAGATCAAGGGCGGAAAGAATGGCTTTTGCTTCCTTGACTTCCAGGAGCGGGTCGGCGGTCAGGGACACGCGGATGGTATCACCGATCCCCGCAGCAAGGCAAGCACCAATGCCAACGGCACTTTTGATCACGCCCATATGTGCGCCGCCTGCCTCGGTCACGCCGAGGTGCAGAGGGTAATCGGTTTGTTCGGCCAAGATGCGATTGGCCGCGAGCATTTCCCGTACCGAGGAGGCCTTGACCGACAGAACGGTATCGTAAAAATCAAATTCCTCGAGCAGGTGCGCGTGGTAAAGGGCGCTTTCGGCAAGTGCTTCGGCACAGGGCGCACCGTATTTTGCAAGAATGTGCTTTTCAAGCGACCCCGAATTAACGCCGATACGGATGGGGACACCCGCCGCGCGACAGGCGCGCACGACCTCCCCGACCTTTTCACGCGAGCCGATGTTGCCGGGATTGATGCGGATCTTATCCGCGCCTGCGGCGATGGCGGCGAGGGCGATGCGGTGGTCGAAGTGAATATCGGCAACCAGGGGCACAGTTATCCCCTGCTCCTTGAGATAGGCAAAGGTAGCGGCATCCGCCTCCTCCGGCACGGCGAGGCGCACGATATCCGCGCCTGCGTCCGACAGGGCATTTACCTGTGCAAGGGTAGCCTGCGCGTTTGAGGTGGCGGTATTGGTCATGCTTTGCACGGAAATGGGGGCATCCCCACCCACGGTGATATTCCCCACGCGCACGGCGCGGCTTTTACGGCGAAAAATGCTGTTATCCATGGTTGTCCTTTCCTTGATAGGAAAGCGCGCCGAAAGGCGCGCTTTTTTACGAAAATAGGCTAACGATATCCTTAAAGGCGACCAGTACCGTCAGTCCCAACAGGAGCACGATACCGACAAAATGCACAAGGCCTTCGATCTTTTGCGAAACGGGACGGCGCGTGATCATTTCGATCAGAATGAAGACGAGGCGACCGCCATCCAGCGCAGGCAGGGGCAAGAGGTTGACAATGCCGAGGTTAATGGAGATGACCACGGTCAGATAGAGAAGCTGCAAAAGATCGGTTTGGGCGGCCGTGGAAATGGCATCGGCTACGCCGATCGGGCCTGCGACCCCATCCATACCGTATTTACCGCCCAGCATATCAAAGATGCCGTCATATACCATTTTCACGGTAGAGGTACAGCGGAAGAAGGTGTGGCGCAAGAGGTTTAAGGGGGTGCGCGCCTCTTCTTCTACGAAAAAGTCCGGCACGCCGATGGTCATTTTCCCGTTGGTTTCCGAGGGAAAGGTGACCGAAAGGGTCATTTTCACACCGTCGCGCAGCACGGTGACGGGGATCTCTTCCCCGCCCTCATGCATGATCTCGTAGCTGAGGTCGTTTGCGATATACACGGCGTTGCCGTTAATGGCCAGGATCTCGTCCCCGACCTGCAGGGTGTCGGAGGAAGCGACCGTAAAGCCGTTTTTCTCATAAAAGGAGTCGGGGCGGAAACCGGCGATGCGGTTAGAGGCAAGAGGCCCTGACGAAAGAACCAAAGCAAACATCAAAACCGCGCCGAACAGGAAGTTCATCACCGCGCCCGCGGACACGATGATAAAGCGTTTCCACGCGGCCTTTTTCGAAAGGGCGTTCGGATCGTCCGATTCCTCATCCTCACCTGCCATGCTGACGTATCCGCCGAAAAGAAACACGCCAAGCGAGTACTTGATGCCTGTTTTTTTCGAGGTGTAGGTGAGCATTTTTGGCCCCATGCCGATCGAAAATTCTTCAATTTTTACGTGAAAAAGTCGGGCAGTCAGATAATGTCCAAGCTCATGCACAAAGATCAGAATACCGAATACAAGAAAGGCAAGAAGCCAATAGAGTGCTTTCATTTGTTCTCCAATTTCGGGTGTTTTCGTGTTTTCTCTCGCGCTTCGCCCGCATAGGCGAGAATGTCGGAAAGATCCGTTGCTTGCTTGGCGCGCGGCATAAGTCCCTCAACCACCTCGCACACAATATCCATGACGTCGGTGAGGCGCAGGCGATCGGCAAGGAATGCTGCAACCGCTTCTTCGTTTGCCGCGTTCAGGGTAGCGGGAACGGCGCCGCCTGCGGCGTAGGCACGCGCGGCCAGCGGTAAAAGCGGGAAGGCCTCTCCATCCGGGCGATCAAAGGTCAGACGTGCCAGCGAGAAGAAATCCAGCGGCGGCGTAAGACCGTCCGCACGCGCGGGATAGGTAAGCGCGTACTGCACGCAATCCCGCATATCGGGGACGCTAAGCTGGGCGATGACGGTGTTATCAATATATTCCACCATGGAGTGAATTATGCTCTGCCGATGCACCACCACGGTAACGTCATCGGCGGGAATGTCAAAGAGAGTGGCGGCTTCGATCAATTCAAAGCCCTTGTTCATGAGGGTGGCCGAGTCTACGGTGATCTTCGCACCCATTTGCCAGGTGGGATGGGCCAGCGTTTCGCGGCGGGTGACCGTCGCAAGCTGCTCTCTCGTATAGCCAAAGAACGGGCCGCCCGAGGCCGTCAGATACAGGCGTTTTACCTCCGCATGCCGACCGGCCTGCAAGCATTGGAAGATGGCGCAATGCTCACTGTCCACGGGCAGGATCTCCACGCCCTTTTCCCGCGCGCGGCGCATGACCTCGCGTCCCGCGATGACAAGCGACTCTTTATTAGCCAAGGCCAAGCGTTTGCCTGCTTCGATGGTAGCGAGCGTAGGAGCAAGACCTGCTTCCCCCAAAATGGCGTTGACCACCACGGGAGCAGCGGTTTCCCCGATCGCATCAAGGATGCCCTCTTTTCCCGACAAAATACGGGTAGACGT
>JAZQWX010000015.1:0-5211 GCA_045632565.1 Eubacteriales bacterium
CGCAGATCGATCCCGCTACGCTCCACTCAGAATGACACGGTCGGACGTAGCCGAAACCCGCAGGGCGAGGGCTACGCCCTCGGATCTCACAGGCGGGGGAAAGGCGACAGAAGCCACCGCCCAACGACAGACAAGAAAACCACCCCCGTGTGTCGCATTGCGACACACGGGGTGGTGTTTCTCGTCTGTCGTTGGGTGGTGGCTCTGTCGCCTTTCCCCCGCCTGTGAGGTCCGAGGGCGTAGCCCTCGCCCTGCGGGTGTCGGTTACGTCCGTCCGTGTCATTCTGAGTGGAGCGTAGCGGAATCGAACTGCGAAGCAGCACCGAGCGAAGCGAAGATGGAGTCTCGGTCGGACTTCGCTCAAGATGACACCACAGGCGTGGGGATTTTCGTAGGCCGGGGGCTTGCCCCCTACCAACTTATTTTTGGTGCAAGCACACCACCGCAAGACGCATGCCGAGCGAAAAGGCATAGGCAAACAGGGCTTGATTGGTCAATTCCTCCAGCTCCAGAACGTTGTCATTGTATTTTTCCAAAAGCTCCTTGTCTTTTTCGGGCAATCGCGCCATAAGATCGTCATAATGCCGCGCGATAAAATCCGACAACTCCTTCATTTCCTTCGTGTTGGGATAAAATTGCTCAAACGGGCTGATGTTGCCGTACCAAAATTCTTTTAAAATGTTGTCCATGATACCTCTCCTTTGCGCATTTGTTTGGATGCATCTATTTTAGCATTCATTTGAATGCTTGTCAAGAGCATTCGTATAAATGCATTGTATAATAAAGAAAAAGGAGGGCTTTCTTATGTTTTTATATGCAAGATTGCGCGATTTAAGAGAGGATTTTGATAAGAAGCAAGAGGATATTGCGGCCGTTTTGGCCATTTCCAGACAGCAATACCAGCTCTACGAAAGCGGAAAACGCGAAATGCCCATGCACCTGTTTGTCATGTTGGCAAGATATTATAACGTCACGCTTGATTATCTCGCAGGGCTGATCGACACCCCGCGCAAGATAGAGCCGTAAAAGCCCCCGCCTGTGGTGTCATCTTGAGCGAAGTCCGTCCGAGATTCCACCTTCGCTTCGCTCGGTGCTGCTTCGCAGTTCGACTGCGCTCCGCTCCGCTCAGAATGACACGGACGGACGCACTCAAAACCCGCAGAGCGAGGGCTTGCAAAAGGCTTCCCCTTGAGGGGAAGCTGTCACCGTAGGTGACTGATGAGGTGTAGCCGCCAGCAGGCGGCGTGATCCTTGAAAGATGTGAGCGTCAGGGAACGGATGCTTTGCATCCTACACCTATCCACCGCAAGCGGTCTCTCTTTCCCCGCCGGGGAAGGCAAAGAGCCCTGTGGGGGGTGTTGGATAGTTAGCCCCTGCAAGGGAAGACGCGCCCTGTCAAAGCAACAAAAGGCAAGCCCTGCGGGCTTGCCTTTTGTTGCTATATTGATAAAATGATGAAATTTTTTCTCAACAATTGTTGCTATATTGACTTTTACGCTTCCATCACGATCGGCAGGATCATGGGGCTGCGCTTGGTCTTGGCGAAGAAGAAGCGCGAGAGCTCATCCCGCAGGGAATTTTTGAGCATGGCGAAATCGCCGCGTCCTTCCAGCGATTTTTTGAGCGAGGTGAGGGCGATCGCGCGCGCCGCGTCCATCATTTCCTCGGACTCGCGCACGTAGACAAATCCGCGCGACACGATCTCGGGCCCCGAGAGGATGGCGCGCTCGCGGAGCGCGACCGTGGCCACCACCACGATCAGGCCGTCCTGCGAGAGCAGGCGGCGGTCACGCAGCACGATTGAGCCGACGTCGCCGACACCCGCGCCGTCCACCAGCACGCGGCCGGCGGGCACGCTGCCGTTTTTGCGCGCGCCCTGCTCGTCGATCTCCAGCACCTCGCCGATCTCGGACACGAAGATGGAGTCGGGCGACATGCCCATGTACTCGGCGATCTTCTTGTGGGCGTGAAGGTGTCGCGCCTCACCGTGAATGGGCATGAAATATTTCGGGCGCACCAGCGCGTGCAGAAGCTTGAGCTCCTCGGAGCAGGCGTGTCCCGAAGCGTGTACACCCGCCGTGGTGGCATCGCTGACGACCTTGATGCCGCCCGTGACCAGCGCATTGATGATGCGATCGACCAGCAGCTCGTTGCCGGGGATCGCGCTGGAGGAGAGAACTACCGTGTCCTGCGGCGTGAGCTTCACGCGCTCGTGCGAGCCGAACGCCATGCGGTAGAGCGCGCTCATCGGCTCACCCTGGCTACCCGTGGTGACCAGGGTGATCTCGTTCGGGCGGAAGCGACGGATGTCGCCCACCTCGATCAGCGTTCCCTTGGGAACGGTCATATATCCCAGCTCCACCGCCGCGCCGATGACGTTTTCCATGCTGCGGCCGAGCACCGCCACGTGGCGGCCGTGCTTGACGGAGCAGTCGATGATCTGCTGCACGCGGTGCACGTTGGAGGAGAAGGTGGCGATCACGAGGCGGTTGTCGGCGTTTTCGGCAAAAATGCGATCCAGCGAGCCGCCGACCGAGCGCTCCGAGGGCGAGAAGCCCGCGCGCTCTGCGTTGGTGGACTCGGCCAGCATGAGCAGCACGCCCTCACGGCCGATCTCGCCGATGCGCGTGAGATCCATGACGTTGCCGTCGATGGGGGTCACGTCCAGCTTGAAGTCGCCCGAATGGAAGACCGTACCAAGCGGCGTGCGGATCGCCAGCGCGCAGGCGTCCGCGATCGAGTGATTGACGTGGATAAATTCAGCCAGCAGCACGCCAAGCTGTACCACGTCCCCAGCCTCCACGGTGAGAAGGCGCGGCTTGTGCGGCAGCTTGTGCTCGCTTAATTTGTTTTTAATGATGCCAAGAGAGAGGCGCGTGCCGTAGATGGGCGGATTGATCGCGCGGAGCACGTAGGGAATCGCGCCGATGTGATCCTCATGCCCGTGGGTGATGAGGATGCCGCGCACGCGGTCGGCGTTCTTTTCGAGATAGGTGATGTCGGGAATGACGTAGTCCACGCCCAGCATATCCTCGTCCGGGAAGCCGAAGCCGCAGTCTACCACCACGATGTCCTCGCCGTACTCGATGACCGTCATGTTTTTGCCGATCTCCCCAAGGCCGCCGAGCGACATGACGCGCAGCTTGCCGAGCGACTTTTTCTTTCCGTGCGCGGCGGCGCGTGTGTGCTTCGCGGGGGTGGGGTCGGGGGTGTGCGTCGGCGCGGGAGCGGCGCCGCGCGGCTGCGGACGGCGGCTTGCCTTGTCGGTCGCGCGGGTCGGCTTTTCGGCCTTCTGCGACACACGGGTCGGCTTTTCGGCGCGCGGCGCGCGTGCGCCGCGATCCTCCTTTGCGCCGTCCTTCTTCGGGGGGCGCGCAGAGGGATGCGGCTTCTTTTTGCTTGTTTCAAGGGGGGCGTGTGTTGCATCCTTGCGCTCCACAGGCTCCCACGCCTGCCGCACGGGGCGGGCGGGCGATGCTTGGTGCTTTGTTTTTTTATTCTGTTCCATGGTTGGTATGTGCCCGAAAAAATGACAGACTCCCCCCATCGGCTTCGGGCGTGCGCCCGATGGGGGAATATGGGCGGCGCGAGCCTGTGCGACAAACAAAACGTCCTTTTGTCGCGCGCGCAACCGCATGACGTACTACTGCAACGGGGATGGAGCCGTTGCCTCTTACCTATATTATACACAATTTTTCTAAAAAATGCAAGAGGGAGGAAAAAAGATAAAAAAGCCTCCCGTCGGGAGGCTTTTGCGTTACGGCTCTAACTTTCGCGGGGTGTCGATCAGCCCGGCGAGATAATCCAAGCTGACGCCGTAATAGCGGGCAAGGGTGATCAGATGGTGCAGGGGAATTTCCCTGTCGCCGTTTTCATAGCGGGCGTATTGTTGGTATTTCATGCAAAGGATGCTTGCGATTTCGCTTTGGCTTTTGTCGTGATCCTCTCGAAGATCGCGAATTCTTTGATAATAATACACAAAAAATCACCTCCTGCTTTGTGCAACAAGGAGATTTTAACACAAAACCGTTTGGTTGTACTTGAAATCCAACCGAATGGTTGGTATAATGGGGTTGAAATAAACACGAACAGGAGAAAACTATGAAAAACCTCTTAAAAGACCTGTGGTACGGCAACGTCAGCCCGTTTGAGCAATTTTATCCCAACACGAAACAAATGAAGGAGCTGTCGGGGTATATTACGCGGCATTACGATGATCTTATGGCGCGATTGCCCGAAAAAGAAAGGGAAATTTTGGAAAAATACGAGCAAAACGTTTTGGAGCTGGAAAGCCTGACGAACGAGGCCCTGTTCTCGTACGCGTTTTCTCTCGGTATGCGCCTTGCGGTCGTGTGCTTGCGGGAGGGGTAAATATCCGTAGGGCGGGGGTTTATCTCCCGCCGCTCTAATTCGCAGAGCGCTCTGCCCGAAGCCCCCCTCCGGGAGGGGGGATCAAGGGGGGAGCCATCGGGTAGAGGGATGTGATTAGAGGGTGAGTATATTCTTTCGCGTATCTTTTCCGCTCGGTGTTTGCTTTTTGCAGGGCGGAGTTTGTGAAACAAAACAGGAATAGAGTTTCTCTTTTTTCGTTGCTATGCTACCCGCATGCTCCTTCCGTCACGCTTCGCGTGCCACCTCCCTCCCGGAGGGAGGCTTCTATAGACCGCGGCAACCGTTCGTAGGGCGGGGGTTTCGTTAAGCCGCTTTTGCCCCGTCCCCTTTTTTAAAAAAGCCTTCGTTCCCCTCTTGCACTTTCTCTTTTATTATGATAAAATAGGAAAAAAGTATCAAAAATCGAGGTCTTCTTATGAGAATCGTTGTGAAAGTGGGTACGTCTACGCTCGCGCACGGCACGGGGCGGCTGAACATCCGCCGCACGGAGCTGCTTTGCCGCGTGCTCTCGGATATCAAAAACGCAGGAAACGAGGTCATCCTTGTGTCCTCCGGCGCGATCGGCATGGGCGTCGGCAAGCTCGGCCTTTCCGAAAAGCCAAAGGACATCGCCACCAAGCAGGCGGCGGCCGCCGTCGGTCAATGTGACCTGATGTACACCTATGACAAAATGTTCTCGGAGTACGGCCAGAACATTGCCCAGCTGCTGCTGACGGGCGCGGACTTCAAGAGCGAGGAGCGCCACCACAATCTGCACAGCACCCTGCACCGACTGCTCGCGCTCGGCGTGCTGCCCATCATCAATGAAAACGATACCGT
>JAZQWX010000016.1:0-7419 GCA_045632565.1 Eubacteriales bacterium
TACGCGGGGGGATATTTATTCATTACTTGAATTCGGGCTCGTAGCTCTGCTCAAACGGCTCCCACACCGCACGGCGCACCTCAATGTCCTTGATCGCCAGCATCGTGGAGTAGGGGGAAAATCCCACGTGACCGCCGCTGATGTAGTGCGGGTCGATCAGCTCGGCGACCAACTCGTCATCCACGTACAAAAAGGAATGCCCCTCAATGATACCCGTGGTGATGTGCACCTCGGTGCCCGGTGTGTAATGGTAAGCGCCCGTCAGGGAACGCAGGCCGATCTCGGGGCTGCGCTCGATGCCGCTCTTGCCCTCGTACCAGCCGTTCAGGCCAAAGACGTAGGCATTGCCAAGGTAGTTGATCTCCTCATCCCAATGCGCGCAGAATACGCCGTTGATGTCGCGCGTGGCGGGCAGTACCGTCTTGGCGGTGAAGGAGAAAATAATGTCATGGTCGTAGCTGGCCTTTGAGAACAGGATGCCGCCAAAGTTGCCCGGCTCGCGGCCGATCAGGTATCCGTTTTCCTCATACCACGTGCCAAGCTTGACGTCAAAGTGATCCTTCCAGTCGGCACGCGGCTGATAGGAGAAAACAACAGGGCAGTTATCAAGCTTTACCAGCTTGCCAAGTAAACGCAATTCTTTCATATTCAACCTCTTATTGATAAGTGGGAGTTGTCATTCTGGATTTGAGCTCCTTGACGCGACCAAGCAGATCCTCAAGGTAAATGCAGCCAAGGATCACCGTTGCAACAACGCTGATCATGCCCGAGGCAAACGCAACAATTCTTAAAGCCTTTCTCATACATACACTCCTTGTCCGTTACAAAATTTTTCGTCTGGTAAGCTTTTGGGTGATTTTGTTCAGATTGGCCACCATCACGTCACCTGTGATACGCAGGCAGGAATTCCGCGCGCCGTCATTGATGGCCTCGATCTTGCGGTAAATGTAATCTGTATTGTCATACCCCTCTGCCAAAACAGAGGTCAGCAGCTCGGTGGTACGCTCATATCCTGCGCGGATCATATCTTCAATGCCTGCCCGATTAAAGGAAACGGATTGCTTCAATATGCTGTCGCCGGGAAAGGTGATCTTGATGACCTTGTTGGCAAAGTAGGTGTTTTCGAATTTATAGCACTTGTCGTCAAAATACACGCAGATGATGTAATCCAAGTTGTGCTTGAGCAAGGGATAGACGGGGATGTTGTCGACCATTGCCCCATCAAAGTAGGACGTGCCGTCCACCGAAACCGAACGGTTGTATACCGGCATGGCCACGCTGGCCTTGAGATACAGGGGGATCTTGTCATGGTCTACGGTCGAAAGATCCTTGTACACGATGTTGCGGTGGTTGAAATCGAGGAGCGCACAGTAAAAAGAAGCGGAAAGCTGCCTGTCCGGCGCATACAGCCGTGCAATGTTTTGTTGCAGCATGCTGCTGCGTAAGATCTGCGTGATGAAATATCGCGTGTCATTTCCCTCACAGAGGTGCTTCCACATATCCTCTGCTTCATCCAGTGCCCCCGTGGCGTAAGCATACCCGTTGAGCACGCCCACCGAGGCGCAGCTGATATATTTGATTTCGTGTGGCGGGATAAAGCTGCCAAGTGCCCGCAGGACGCCGATCTGATACGCGCCCTTGGCCATGCCGCCGGAAAGAACCAATCCAATATTCATTTGTGCTCCCCCGGCCGACCCTGCGGTGGCCTTGGCTTCGTTTTGTTTATAAGAATTGTAACACAGTTTTGCACGTTTTGCAAGAGGTTTGTCGAGAAATGTATGAATTCGGTATTCCGTAAAAGGATGCCCCCGTTCCGCGGAACGGGGGCATTTTTTGTTTATTTCTTCGGTTTCTTAATGCGGTTGAGCTTTTTGTTCATCTTCAGCAGCTCTTCCTTGGTAAAGGAAATGTTCATCATGCCCATCATGCTCGTGAGGCGAAGCACCGTAAAGCTTCCCATCATTTGCATCAGGCCGCTGTCTGCTTTCAGATCCACGTCAAAGCCGCCGGACTTTTTGCCGGCCTTCTTATCCTTTTTGTTCGCGTTCATCTTCTTTTTCAGCTTCAGACCAACGCCAATGAACCACAGCTTGCCGCGCTTGGACTGCATGATGTCGCTGATCTTATCGTTCAGCGAGAAGCGCCCCTCGGGAGCGTCTACGTCAAACCAGTTCAGAACGGTGCCCTTTTCAACCAGAACATAGTCCATGTTCATCTCGGCAACCTTGCGGATGTGTCCCTCGTCAGTCAGTTCGCCTGCCTTGGCCACGATGGTGCTCTCGCCCACGTTCGGCACGTCAAAGTAGAAGAAATGGTTCTCGGAGGTCTTTTTGCCAAGGCTTTCGCCGTTGACAAGCAGCTCTACCTCGGGAAGGTTGGAGTAGACGGTCACCTTCGTGACGTCCTCTACGCGGTCAACGTAACGCTTGCCGCACAGGTGAACGAAGGGATCGACCTCGGGGGAAACCAGCCATGCCTTGTAAGCATAGAAGGCATCCTTCTTATACTTTCTGTCCATGGTGATAAGGCCCTTGTGGTTCTGGCCGTTCTCACCGCCCTCGGCTCTTGCATCCGCACCGAAATCAAACATGTTCCATACGTGGGTCGCCCACATATATTTTCTCGTAAAGAGCTGCTTGATCAGCTCCTCGTGATAATATGCCTGATATTCCTCGGTATAGTCGCCCTGCTTCGGGTCGCTGGTGTGCCAATTCAGCGCCTCACAGCCGTACTCGGAGCAGCCGATCGGAATGGTGGGATGGGTGGCGTGCAATTTGTCAAACCACGGGCCGTTCATGTCGGTCTCACCGCCGTACCAGCCGAAATAGTGGTTATAGGAAACCACGTCGGGGATCTGCAGATAGGGATCGTCCATCTTGCACATCGAAACGGCCGCAATGGTGGTCAGGCGGGTCTTGTCCATCTCGTGAACGAGGTCGTTGAGAATACGGTGGTTTTCCAGCAGATCATCGTCAGAGCCGCCGATGGAGATCTCGTTCGAAAGACCCCAAACCACGATCGAGGGATGGTTGTAGTTCTGCGAGATCAGCTCCTTCATCTGGGAGATCGTGTTCTCACGTCCGCCGGGCATGTGCTTGGAGATATAGGGGATCTCCGCCCAGATCACAAGACCCTTTTCGTCGCACAGATCGTAGAAATACTGGTCATGCTGATAGTGCGCCAGGCGGATCGTGGTAGCACCCACCTCGCAGATCAGGTCAATATCCTCCTCATGGTGCTCGGGCAGCAGCGCGTTGCCCACGCCCCATCTGTCCTGATGACGGGAAACGCCGCGCAGCGGGTATTCCTCGCCGTTGAGGATAAAGCCGTTATCGGGATCGATGCGGAAGCTACGGCAGCCGAAGCGGTTGCATACGTTGTCAAGGACCTCGCCGTTTTCGGTGATCTCCACCTCACAGCAGTAGAGGTAAGGATCGCGGCGGCCGTGCCAAAGGTGCACGTTCTTGATGGTAAAGGTGACCTTCTTATCGGTGGTCACGATCTTGTCAAGCTCGTTTTCTTCCTTGTCGTAGATGGTGTAAACGAGGCTCTGACCGTCCGTGAGGTTGGCAACGAAGGCCTCAACCTCCACCGTCGCATCCGCGCCGTTCACTGCAGGCGTGATCTTGATGCCGGGAGCGCCGTAGTAATCCAGATCAAAGTGGGTCTTGTTCACGCAGATCAGGTTGACGCTTCTGTAAAGACCGCCGTAGAAGGTGAAGTCGGCCATCTGGGGGTAAACCGTATCATTCGGGGCGTTGTCCACGATCACCGCGATCTCGGTCTTGTCCTTGATCTCTTCGGTGACGTTCACGCGCCAGGTGGAATAACCGCCATCGTGATGTGCCAGCTTGTTGCCGTTTACGTATACGTCGGCAGAGGAGTTGGCGCCTCGGAATTCCAGATAATAGAGGTCGGCCGCGGGCAGGTCCGCCTTGTTCAGCTCCTTTACGTAAAGGCAAGAGCCGCGGAAATAGTCGCTGCCGCCGTCAAAGCCGTCCTCGGCATTCCAGGTGTGGGGAAGATTGATCTGCTCGCCATCACGCAGGGAAATGTCCGTGGTGTCTTTTTTAAACAGCCAATTTTCGTTCAGATTGATGATGTTTCTCATCCTGTATTCTCCTTGTGGTGTGTATCCTAACATCAGTTGGCTTCGCTTGCGTGACGCTCAGTCAGCTCCGCGTTCATCTTGTTCAGGGTCTTCTTGTCCAGATTGTAGATCAGGGCAAGACCGATAAACTGCAGCACAGCGCTGAACATATACAGACCGGCTACCAGCCAGCACATGTTATGTGCCGTCGCGGCGCTCTGACCGATCGTGCCGTACTTGGAAACATAACCCAGCGCACCCATGATCAACAGAACGGCAGAGGGGCCGATGCCCTGTGCGAGCTTACGGAAGAAGGAGTGCAGCGAATATACCGTGCCCTCCTCACGCGTGCCGAACTTCCATTCGTTGTAGTCGATCGCGTCGCCCATCATGGCCCAGGATACGCAGGTATACACGCCCATGCCAACACCGTATACGACAAGGCCGAGCAGATAGACGACCAGCGCTACGTTCACGTTCGTGATCAGGGGGAATATGAGCATAATGACACCGCCGACAAGCGAAACGATGGTGCCGAATACAGAAGCTTCCTTTTTGCCGTATTTTTTAACGATCTTGGTGATGAACGGCATGAAGAAGAACATGGGGAGGAAGCCGACCATCTGTACGATACCGGAGAGGGATGCCATGTTGAAATAGGTGGCAAACATGATGGTGGTGGCGGTGGTGGCGGCGTTCATGCCAAGGAACATACCCATAGCGGCTACCGTAGCGCCGACAGCGGGACGGTTCCGCAGGAACTTGCCAAACGCGCCGAAGATGTTGAACTTCGCGCCGCCTTCGTTCGTCTTGACGGTATTTTCGTCAACGCGCACGGTGATCGTCTTGATCATGAAGATAAAGGCAAGGAAGCCGATAATACCCATGATCAGGGCAGCCCAGAATACTCTGTCACCGAGAAGGATCTCCAGCTGCTTACCCGTCAAGGGGCTGAGCACCTTGTCGCCGATCTCATAGGCCTCACCCGTCACGGGATCGGTGTGGAACTTGTCCGGGCTGAACATGTCTTCAGCACCCTCGGGAATTTCGATCTTGTCAAGGAAGCCTGTAGTGCCGTCATAGGTCACCTTTTTCCAGATCAGCATAGGCAGGATCATGCTGGGAAGCATGTTGCCGATCATAGAGCCGATGGATCTCCAGGTAGAGAGCTGTGCGCGCTCACCCACGTCCTCCGTGACCACGGAAAGCATAGAGCCGTAGGGCACGTTGGCGATCGTGTAGAACGCATCCCAAACGATGTAGCCCAGAACGAACAGAATGGCCTTGATCACGTCAGGAGCATCGGGGAAGGGGAGGAATACCATCGCACCGCCCACAAGCAGGCCGCATGCGCCGATAAAGATATAGGTCTTGAACTTACCCATCTTGTATTTTCTTCTGTCGTTGTCGATCAGCGTACCGATCAGCGGATCATTGACCGCGTCCCAGATCTGCACAAGCAGAAGAAGGATGGAGAGAAGCCCTGTTTCCAGCATCATGAATACGAGCCAGAAGGTCTGAACCGTACTTTTCAGAGAAAAGCTCATGTTACAGCCAAGGTCACCTGCCGCATAGGCGAGCTTGTCGCGTATGCCGAATTTGCGATGCCCGTTGGCATCAAGTACCGGGGTCTTTTTCATAGCAAACTCCTTACAATTAAATTATAGACATTATAATTGTATAATATGTAAAGAAAAAAGTCAAGCAAATTTTCTGTTTTGCACAAAAATTGTGAAAGAAATGAGAAAAAAGCAAGCGGAGGAAGGCGGGTAGGCGTGTCTGTTTTTGCGGAGTGCAACATCGTTCATTTGTGTCCGCCTTGCGGCGGAATGATGTTAGCCTTCGGCTAAATGATGTTGCGTGCGTTGCACGCAAAAGATGTTGTGTCCTGCGGACATAAATGAAAAAATCCAAGTCTTGTGACTTGGATTTTTTTGGCAGGGGCAGAAGGACTTGTCGCAGGGCGGCGACGCAAAGCCGCCGTACCATGCGCCTTTGCTCCGCCCTTTGGTCGGGCGCGGCTCTGACACCACACTGTGGTGTCATTCACTCCCGCGCCTATTCAAGTCCTTTATTAAAAGCCCCATCAAAACGAAAAGGCCGCCGAATGGCGACCTTTCCGTTTTGGCAGGGGCAGAAGGACTTGAACCCACGACACTCAGTTTTGGAGACTGATGTTCTACCGACTGAACTATACCCCTATAACAAAAGACAGTATAGCACAATTCTTTCTCAAATGCAAGGGGTTTTTGAAAAAAATCACGCAAATTGCGTTTTTTCTGCTTATTCTTTGCTCTTTGGCTCGATTTCTCCCATGATGGTTGGGATCGTGTCCGCAAAAGACAGGTTGAAGATCAAGGAAAACTCTTCATACAGCATGGTGGCTGCCCGCAGGCAGGCGCTTTCTTCCGCTGCGGTGGGCTTATATCCGGCTTGGCTGATCGTCTTGACCAGCGCGATCAAAGAGGCGCGCTCACCCGAGGCAAGCAGCTCCTTGCATGTTTTGTTCCGTGCGCGCCCGTCCTGCGGCCATTTGTCCGCTTCGATGCAGGGCGTTGCCCGCGTTACGGCAAGCAATTCCTTCGGGGAAAGCAGCTTATGCATCATGGCAACAAGCGCTTCGTTATCCACGGGCACGAAGATCTTGGATTTGCAGGTGTTATCCGTGGGGCGCAGGATGTAGTAGGCGCGTGCCACGCCCGTAAAATTTTCTTCTCGGATATCCTCAATGCGGCAAACGCCGCTTGTGCCGTATATGATCAATTCCCCAATGCTGTGCTGCATGATCGACCCCTTTCCCATTTCTGTCCATATTATACCATATTTTTTCAAAAAAAGCCCATAGGCAGTTTTGACAAAAAGAAAGGGGATTTTATGCGTGAAATGCCCAAAAGGCCGAAAAAAGCAAAAAAGCCGAGGGAAAACGACTTGACTTGTCTTTTTTGGCATAGTATAATAGACACAAAACAGGCAGGAGGCTTTTATGTTTAACGCCGAAAAGGTAAAAAACGAATGTGTTGCGTGGATACGCGACTTTTTTGAGAAAAACGGGAAGAACTGCAACGCCGTGCTCGGTATTTCGGGCGGCAAGGACAGCTCGGTCGTGGCGGCGCTCTGCGTGGAGGCGCTTGGACGCGATCGCGTGATCGGCGTCTTGATGCCCTGCGGCGAGCAGGGGGACATCGACTGCGCCTATGCGCTGGTCAACCACCTCGGTATCCGTCACTATGTAGTCAACATCAAGGATGCGGTAGACGGCCTGTGCGGCGCGATGCCCGCCAATCTTGAGCTTTCTACCCAAACGAAAAACAATCTGCCCCCGCGCATCC
>JAZQWX010000017.1:0-4700 GCA_045632565.1 Eubacteriales bacterium
ATGATATCCTTTCATTTGAAGATTCAACTTCTTTGCATTTCGATAGGTATATAGAGGTCAAATCTTTCAGAGGGACTCCTCATTTCTATTGGTCAGCTAATGAAAAAAGGATAGCAGAAGTATTGGGAGAAAACTATTTTATATATCTTGTTTTTATCGGGATAGCCGAAGATCCCGTTCAGCTCGTCGGCATTTTGGGCTTTCAGCACGGATCTATCCTCTCCGTCGGGGCGTGTCACCTCAAAGTCGCCCGTGTCGGCAAGCCTTACCATTGTGGAATGCCCCTCGGGGAAGACGTATGCCGCCTTCAGATAGGGAAGCGCGCGCAAAGTCTCCTCTGTCGCCTTTCCGGGATCGGCTTCAAGGGGGCAGGAATAAAGGGTCTCGCCCGTGGTCTTGTCCACGATCATCGTGCCGTTCATTGCGATAAAGGGCGCGTTGGGCATAACGAGGTGAGAATATTTGTCTAAAAAGTCGAACAGTCTTCCGGTGCAGAGGGTGAATCTGCCGCCGTTTTCCTGAAAATATTTAATTGCCTTTTGATTCTCCTCGGGGAGAGAGCCCTGCGAAAGCAGAGTGGCATCAATATCCGAGCAAAGGAGAATTCCGTCGAATTTTCCCATACGTGTACCTCTTTTGGGGGGTCAAATTTTGGATTTAGCAGATTGCTTCGCAACTGCGCTGGGTTGCTTATGCAACTCCCGTAGGTGGTTTGGTTTTAAAAATTTGCGGGAGCGAGGCGGGATTTGGGATCTCGCTGCGGCTCGGTCACGCTCGGGGTCTGACACCACACCGTGGTGTCATTCAAGACCCTCGCGCCGCTTCGCTACCCCCCCCCTACAAAAAGAGGATAGAGCTGATCAAAATAACGAAAAAGGGGGATCACCCATGGGATACAGCACCGAAACCTATCGCGCCGTCAAGGATATTTTAGAAAAACGCCGTCAAGCGGCACTTGCGGAAAGTGACCGCCACCGCGCCGAGGTGCATGAAAAAAGCGAAAAGATTGCCGAGATCGACCGCGAGCTGCGTAAGACGGGGCTTTCTTTGTTCCGCGCGGCCTGCGAGGGCGGCAAAAGCTCGGATGCCTTTATCGAGGTGATGGCAAAAAATCAGGCACTCCAGGAGGAGCGCGGCAAAATTCTGGTGTCGCTGGGGCTTCCCGCCGACTACACCGAGGTGCATTACACCTGCCCCGTGTGTCGCGATACGGGCTATTCGGACATCCGTATGTGCGATTGCATGCGCCGTGAGCTGACCAGAGCCGCCTTGCGGCAGTCGGGGCTCGGTCGCCTGATCGACACCCAAAGCTTTGAGAATTTTTCGTTGGATTACTACCAAGAAAACAAGGAAAACGCGCGCCGCATGGAGCGCACCCTTGCCATCTGCCGCGAGTACGCCGAGAATTTTTCACCCGCCTCGGGCAATCTGATCTTCTTCGGCCGCACAGGTCTTGGCAAAACGCACCTCTCCACCGCCATTGCCAAGTGCGTGATCGAGCGCGGCTTTGACGTGCGGTACGAAAGCGCGCCCAACCTGTTCGGGGAGTTCGAGTACGATCGCTTCAAAAGCGGCCACGGCGAGGATGCCCGCGCGGACAAGTACATGGAAGCGGATCTTCTCATTCTCGACGATCTCGGCACGGAGGCCACCACGCAGTTCACCGTGTCCTGCCTGTATAACATCATCAACACGCGGGAAAATAACGGCCGCCCCACCATCATCAACACCAACCTCGGTGAAGCGGAGCTCGAAGCCCGCTATGGGGATCGCATCACCTCCCGCCTCTTCGGCTCGTATCGCGTGCTCGTCTTCGTCGGCGAGGACGTCCGCCGTCAGAAGCTGAAATAAGCCGAAAAAACAAAAAAGACCACCCCCGTGTGTCGCAAAGCGACACACGGGGGTGGCTTTTTTAGTCTTCTTTTTTGATAAACAGACAATCGTACGCGGCAAGCGAGAGCTTCTTTCCTGCGGCAAACTGCTTGCCGGAAAGCAGGTCCGTGCCGGCCGAGGGCAGCGTGACCTCGCCCACCTTGCCCTCGCACTCGATAAGGCAAAGCAGAGAGCCCCATTCTCCCTCACGCAGCACGGCTTCCACGTTCGGGCTGGCCTCGGCGACGGGATAGATGCCGCATTCGGCGGCGATGCCCGCAAGAAGCTCGGCAAAATCCTTATCCGCCGGCTGTGCGCCCAACAGGATGATGCGGCCGTCCCCCACCTTGGTTTCGATGATGGCGGGGTAGTTTGTAAGATATTCGTTGCCGCCCGAAGCGTAGCGGCCGATCACGCGGGAGTGGTCATCCGCGCGGAAGGCATCGTAATGGATGGGCGCGGTGTCGATTGTGCGATCGGGGGAGAGGCGGATCTTCGTGCATTCCCCCACGGGAGCAAAGCTTGCGTAGCGGCCCTTCGGTTGCGGGGCGGGAACGGTGTAGGCGCGATAGACCTTGGCCCAATCCTCCAGGTGTCCAAGCGGGGCGTTTTTGTATTTTGTGCCGTCGGGGGTGACGATGTCGCAAAGCGGGCCGACCACCCACGTGCCGCCCGCCTTCACCCACTCGTAAATGCGTTCGGCAAAGCCGTCCTCGTCCAGCGTGTATTGACCGACCGATACCAGCATTTTGTAGGGGGAGAGGTCGCGCCGTGTGCCGACGGCATCCAGGCAAAAGTGTGCGTCCGAGAGCAGACGGTGAACGGTCGCTTCGTGATATTCGGGGAGAAATTCTGCCATCGGCAGGTGGCGTCTGATGAAGTAGGGAAGTCCGCCGATCACGGTGGCAAGACCGCCATGCACCACACGGGTGCCGCGCAAGGCAGAGCCGAGCACGGCAAGGGTGGAGGAAATGCTGCGAACCTCGTCGGCCGATGGAAGCTCGCGTCCCCACGCGTCTACCAGCGAGCCGTGTGCCTGCTCATGGCCGCCGCGGTGAGATCGGAACAGCCAATAGAGCGTGGCTTCCGCGCCGCGCGCGAAGCCCAAAAGGGTGTTTGCGCGGCAAAAGCCGGGCAGGCGCGGGCCGTTCGGGATCTGCGCGCTGTTGTGGTTGGCAGAGGTTTCGGTCACCCAGAACGGGCGATCCTTGAGGGCGCGATACTGGTCAAAACGGAAGGAGGCTGCGCGCGGTCCGTTGTAGTGGTTGAATTGCGGCACGTCGAGCGAGGCGTTTGCCTTTTCCACGTCCAGCCAGCCAACGGGCATGGTGTCCGTGCCGATCGGCACGCGGACAAACTCCCGCAGGGTGTCCGCCCATTCGCACAGAAGCCCCGTAAACACCTCGTTTTTGTAGGTTTCCCATACGATGTAGAGCGAGGCGCAGTAGCCCGTGGTGTTGTCGGGCGGATCGATCTCGTCAAAATCCGAGTAGGCAAGACTCCATGTGTAGTTGGCCCAAGCATCGTTGAGGGCTTCGATTGTGCCGTAGCGATGGCGCAGATAGCGGCGAAAATCCTCGCGGCAGGTCGGGCAGGTGCAGCCAAAGCCGCCCTTTTGGGGGATCAGCTCGTTGTCAAGCTGCCAGCCGATGATATTCTCATCGTCGGCAAATTCCTTTGCCATGGCGCGGTTGATGCGGCGGCACTTCTCGCGGTAGGTCGGGTCGGTCGGACAGGTGTCGCGGCGGCCGCCGTGCGACACACGGGTACCGTTTATCTCGGCCATGACGGGCGGATATTTCCGCGTAAGCCACTTCGGCGGCGTGGCGGAGGGGGTGCACATGATGACCGCTATGCCCTTTTTCTTGCATTTGTCCACCACCTCACGGAAGATGGAAAAATCATATTCACCCTCGCGCGGCTCCATGGTTGCCCAGGCAAATTCCGCCACGCGGACGGTGTTCAGCCCTTGCTTTTGCATACGCACAAGGTCAAGGTCGATTTCCTCGCGCGGCCACGCCTCGGGATAGTAGGCCGCCCCGAGATAGGGGGGAGCAAATTTTTTCATGGTAGTTCTCCTTTGTTAAAGACGTGATCAGGTCGCTTTTCAAGAAAAGCGCCGCAAAAGCTTTGCGGCGCGCCATCGGGGCTCGGCGCAGGCGTTAATTCGTGTGGGGGTCATCCGTCAATCCTGCTAAAAAATCAAGGGACACGCGGTAGTGCCTCGCAATCAGGATGGCGATATCCAGAGGGATCTCTCTTTTGCCCGTTTCGTAGTTGCGATAGGTGGTCAGCCACAGGCCAAGCTCGTCTGCTACTTCTTTTTGCGTTTTGTCGGCATCCTCGCGCAGGTCGCGTATGCGTTGATACATAAAAAACTCCTTTTGCGTGTTTTTCTTTATTTTACCAAAACATCAAATGATGTGCTTGACAAAAACAACAAATGATGTTATAATAAAGAAAAAACATCATTTGATGTCGAAGGAGTGGCTATGAAAGACGTTTTAAAAGAATTTTGGTACGGCAACATCAGCCCGTTTGAGCAATTTTATCCCAACACGAAGGAAATGAAGGAGTTGTCGGGTTTTATCGCGCGGCATTATGACGATCTTATGGCGCGATTGCCCGAAAAAGACAAGGAGCTTTTGGAAAAATACAATGACAACGTTCTGGAGCTGGAAAGCCTGACGAACGAGGCCCTGTTCTCGTACGCATTTTCTCTCGGTATGCGCCTTGCGGTCGTGTGCTTGCGGGAGGGGTAAATATCCGCAGGGCGGGGGTTTCTCTCCCGCCGTTCTAATTCGCGGAGCGTTCTGTCCGAAGCCCCC
>JAZQWX010000018.1:0-16880 GCA_045632565.1 Eubacteriales bacterium
CCACGTAACAGTTTTGGCGTTTTCATAAGATTGCCTATACAAAAGTTGCCTATAGTAGCACACGGAACAGTAGGCTGTGCGGAATATTATCTTGATTGTGCAGGGCGAAAGTTGGCGTATGATCGTGGCAAGGGAATAAAAAGCAAAAAGGACGACGCCTTGAGGGTGATTCCTCAAAAAAGTACTACACCACCTGCCGAAGTTCCCAACTCGGTTGCGTGGAGTGCGGCTCATCCATTCCAAGCTGGTAGCTTCACACCCAAGTAAGCTATAATTGTTGGTGCAAATTTGGTGCAAAAACCTATAGAACGATACGAAAGTTATGCCACAATATGAGATGAAAACGCCATAAAATCAAACAAAATGAACGTTTTTCAACGATATTTAGGGGTATACACGCTCCCGAGAAAACTCCAAGAGATAAGTTTTTATCTCCTATACAACAAGCCCTGCTTCGGCGGGGCTTGTTGTTTTTTTGGAGTATTTACTTTTTTCGAAAATTGTGGTATAACATAACTGTTGGATACACTTGGATATGTGAGGATGCCGCATTGAAACGAAAAATGATTCTGATAACCGTTTTCCTGTGTATAGGATTTGCCGTGTCCTTGCCTGTTTTCGCGGTGACAAGAAACGGCATCGCCGAAACCGTTACCATCACGCTCGGTATGGCGCTGTATCACTTTGTGATGAGGCTTGCGGTTGGCACGGTCGTCAATTCCATAATGAAAAACAAAGCCGATCATCAAAACGCTTGGTTTCGCGAAAAAAGCTTTGAAAATAAGCTGTACAAGCTCCTGCGTGTACGGCAATGGAAACAATATCTTCCGACCTACAGCCCGAATACTTTCGATACAAGTCAAAAAACCGTGAAAGAGATCGTGGGAGCGACCTGCCAGGCGGAGATCGTGCACGAGGTCATTATGGTACTCAGCCTGTTGCCGATCACCCTCATACCGATTTTGGGCGGAGCGGCCGCCACGGTCATCACGTCTGTTCTTTCTATGCTGTTTGATGCTTTGTTCGTGATACTGCAACGCTATAACAGACCGAAGCTCGTCAGGGTCATGGATCGTTTTCAAAAAATAAAGTAATAGCAGGCAGCGTTCCGAAAACGCCGAGTGATCGGTGTGCCTGTCCTTGCCCTATTTACTTTCCGCCGCTTTTGTGATATAATGGATTTACAAAAAAATTGAGCGAACGGAGGCGTCTATGCCGGCATTTATCGGTACTTTTATCGTGGGGATCGTATGTATATTCCTCGGCATCTCCCATATGCGGGGGAACATCTCCTCGCTTCACTCCTATCACACGCACCGCGTGAGTGAGGAGGATCGGCTTCCCTTTGGCAAAAAGGTCGGCCTTGGTACGGTCATCATCGGTATATCCATGATGGTGTTTAGCATTCTGTCGGCCATTGCCCTGTATGTCGAAGCAAATATGCTGATTTGGATCGGTACGGCAGTGCTGATCGTCGGTCTTGCCGCCGGCCTTGGCCTCAGCTTTTATGCCATGATCAAATATAACAAAGGCATCTTTTAAGCCGTATTTTCAACAACGTCACGGATAAAAATTTGATCCACAGGAGGCGCTTTATGACGCTCTCATTATTCATACAGGCACTTTCCAAATATTTGGCGGGCGTTCTTCTTGTTGGCTTGCTGATCTTTCTCCCTGCCGGCACGTTCTCCTATTTTGGGGGCTGGCTGCTGATGGGCATTTTGTTTCTGCCCATGTTTTTTGCGGGAATTGTGATGATGCTAAAAAATCCCGCGCTTCTGCAAAAGCGGCTGGATGCCAAGGAAAGCCGCAAGACACAGTCCACCGTGGTCAAATTAAGCGGCCTGATGTTTGTTTTGGGCTTCGTTTTGGCAGGACTTGACTTCCGCTTCGCTTGGCTGCCGATGCCGCGCGGCCTTTCGATCGGCGCGGCGGCGGTCTTTCTGTTCGCGTATATTCTGTACGCCGAGGTGCTGCGGGAAAATACCTACCTCAGCCGCACCGTAGAGGTGCAAGAGGGGCAAAGGGTGATCGACACGGGCCTGTACGGTATCGTGCGGCATCCCATGTACAGTGCAACTCTGCTTTTGTTTTTATCCATGCCGCTTGTGCTTGGCTCGCTGGTGGCACTGCTCGTGTTCCTTGCCTATCCCTTTATCATCATCGCGCGCCTGCAAAACGAAGAGCAGCTTCTCGAAGCGGAGTTGCCCGGCTATCGCGCCTACAAGCAAAAGGTAAAATACCGCCTGATCCCCTTTATCTATTGACTAAAAAAGCCCTGCGTGAGCAGGGCTTTTTGCTTTATGTGACAAAATCACAGAATATCCCCCGTTTCCGTGGTATAATAAAGCCACAGAACAAAAAAGGAGGACAATAAAATGTCTGTTATTCAAATAAACCGTGAAAATTTCGAAGAGATCAAAAACGGAGAGAAGCCCGTTCTTCTCGATTTTTACGCCGATTGGTGCGGCCCTTGCCGCATGGTTGCGCCCCTGGTGCACGAGATCGCCGAGGAGCATCCCGAATACGCCGTCTGCAAGGTCAACGTGGACGAGCAGCCCGAGCTTGCCGCTGCGTTCTCGGTGTACAGCATTCCGTCGCTTGTCGTATTGCGCGACGGTAAGGTGGTCAATTCTGCCGTCGGCGCGCGTCCGAAGGACGCGATCCTTGCGCTGTTACAGGGTTAATTCCCGCAAGCGCCGCTTGTCGAGGATACGGATGCCCTCACTGCGTGAGGCGGAGATCAGCCCCTCCGTGGCAAAGTATTTGAGCATTCTCGATACCACCTCACGGGCAGAGCCCATGTATTTCGCGATCTGCTCGTGAGTCAGGCGCACCGTGTCGCCCCCCGTCTTGGCAACCTCGTCGAGAAGGAAAATGGCCAGGCGGCGGTCCATACTCATAAATAAGATCTGTTGCATGACCCACATGATGTCCGAGAAGCTGCCGACCGCCGTTTCGAGGGCAAAGATCTTGGCCTCGGGCAGGCGGCGGGATAGATCCTCGTAGGCACAGCCGCCTACCACCACGCACTCGCTGTTTTCCTCACTGTCCACGAATACGTCAAAGGTGATGGTGTGGAATACGCAGGAGGCGGACAGAATGCACATGTCGCCCGGGAACAGACGGTGAAGGGTAATTTCCTTGCCGTCGTCCGACAGCATATACAGGCGCAAAGCGCCCGACTTGACCAAGATCACGCCCGTGCATTCGTTCCCGTTGTGGATATTCGTGCCCTTTGCAAAGCGCACGGCGTGGGAGGAGCGCACAAAGGTGGCACGATCCATCTCACTCATCTTCTCCCAAAAGGGAAAGGTTTTTTGGAACAGCGCAACCAATTCTTTTTCGTCCATGCTGACCCCCCGTATCACTTGATACGTCCATTATAGCACCCCAAAGAACATCTGTCAATATGTGATAAAGTCACAGAAAATCGCCAAAGATAGGTGTATACTATACTCACAAAACAAAAATATTCGGAGGATTGTTACCATGAATACTAAAGTACGTGACCTTCTCAATCAGCAGATCAACAAGGAATTTTACTCTGCCTACCTTTATCTCGATTTTTCGAACTATTTCAAGGCCAAAGGCCTTGACGGCTTCGCTAACTGGTACATGATCCAGGCGCAGGAGGAGCGCGATCACGCTATGCTTTTCTACACCTACCTGCAGAACGAAAATCAGCCCGTGACGCTTGAGGCTATTCCGAAGCCCGATAAAACCTTTGCCGCCGATATGGAGGTTCTTCAGGCAGGCCTTGCCCATGAGGAATACGTCACCTCGCTGATCAACGATATCTACGCCGCCGCTTATGACGTGAAGGATTTTCGCACCATGCAGTTCCTTGACTGGTTCGTGAAGGAGCAGGGTGAGGAAGAAACCAACGCCAACGACATGATCACCAAGATGGAGCTGTTCGGCACGGATCCCCGCAGCCTGTATCTGCTCAATCAGGAGCTTGCCGCGCGCGTGTACACCGCCCCCTCTCTCGTTCTGTAATAATCCGGCACGGCGACGTATTTGCTTCGCCGTGCCTTTTTTAAGGAGATTGTATGCAATATTTGATCTTGTTTTTGGAGGGGGTCATCACCTTCGTATCCCCCTGTCTGTTACCCATGCTTCCCATATACGTTTCCTATTTTGCGGGAGGAACTCGAAAAAACGGCAAACGAATTGCGCTGAACGCCCTTGGCTTTATTCTCGGTTTTACGGCCGTGTTCGTGTTGCTTGGTGCGCTGGCGGGTACGCTTGGCAACCTGCTTCGTGAATACCGTGTAGTTGTGAATATCGTCACGGGCGCGGTGGTCATCCTTTTTGGCCTGCATTTTTTGGGTCTGTTTCGTCTTTCCTTCCTTCGGGGTGTGTCCGTGTCACTTGAGGCGAGCGCGGGATTTTTCTCGGCCGTCCTCTTCGGCCTCGTCTTTGCCGTTGGCTGGACGCCCTGCGTGGGTGCGTTTCTCGGCTCTGCCTTGATGATGGCGGCAAACGCAGGACACGTTTTAGAGGGAATGCTGATGCTCCTTGTCTATTCACTCGGGCTTGGCCTGCCGTTTTTCGCCAGCGCCATTCTCATTGACCGACTGAGGGAGGCCTTCTCGTTCATCAAAAGACATTACCGTGTCATCAACATCATCAGCGGCATCTTTCTCATCCTTGTCGGCGTGTTGATGGCCGTTGGCCTCTTTGATCGGTTTCTCGCTATTCTTTCTTGAGGTGTTTTTATGAAGCAAAAAATCTTGTGGATCGCCGTGGCTCTTTTGCTGGTGTTCGGCATCGTGGGCGCAGGCATCCTGTATAACTATCTTGGGGAGCTCTACGATGCGAAAGACCCCCTGCAAAGCTGGGGAGATGGCACTTCTATACCGTCTCCCGGAGGAAATTCCGAAACACCGCCCGGCGGTAATCCTGTTGTGCCGGATGGCGGAGGTCCCACCGTTCCCGACGAGGGCGATCCCACCGTTCCCGACGAGGGCGATCCCGCCGTTCCCGACGAGGGCGATCCCACTGTTCCCGACGAGGGTGATCCCACCGTTCCCGATGAAGGAGATCCCGGTGGAGATGAACCCGATCCGGACGGGGGCGACCCCGCAACGCCCCCTGTGGGTGATAAAGAGCCGCCTGCCACCATGACCGCCCCCAATTTTACGGTGATGGATGAGCATGGCAATTCCGTGCGTCTCTCCGATCTGGTTGGAAAGCCTATCGTTCTGAATTTCTGGGCAACCTGGTGCGGCTATTGTCGCAAGGAAATGCCGGATTTTGACCGCGCCGCGCGTGAAAATCCGAACGTGCAGTTCGTGATGGTCAACGCCACGGACGGCGTGCGCGAAACGGTCAAGAGCGCAAAGCAATATATCGATCAGTATGACTTTGCATTTGACGTGTATTTTGACACGGGCTTGGAGGCGCTTTCGGCCTATGGTGTGAACGCCTTTCCTTGCACGTTCTTTATCAATGCGGCAGGTGAGGTCGTGGTCTGGAGATCCGGTGTGCTGAATTACGAAACGGTTTTGCGCGGCATTTCTTTTATCACATAATAAAAAAGGCTGTATTCTTTCGGAATACAGCCTTTCACGCTTACAAAAGTGAATGTATTCGTTTGACAGATAAAGGAAAAATGGATTGACAAGGCCTACCCAAAGGAGTACAATACTTATAGAAAAACGATTATACTGCGAGGGGCTTTATGAAGATCATGATCGCCTCGTTGACGGCATTGCCGCCTTTATGCAAGAAGAAAACATTAAGGTAGGATAAAATAATGAGTATTCAAGAACACCTTGGCGCATACGCCGCACCGTACTCCAAAATGAAGGACTCCTATCTGGAACGGAATGCCGATTTCTTCCGTCATCCTTCAAAGTACTATATGAAGCCCTTCCGCATCCTCGGCAACCTGTGGTACGTGGGTGACAGGCGCGTGTGCGTGCATCTTCTCGATACGCATGACGGCCTGATCCTCTTTGACAGCGGCTTTCCGCACACCGTCCACATGCTTGTGCAAGCGATCTGGGAAGCAGGCTTTGATCCCCGCGATATCCGTTATATCATCCATTCCCACGGCCACTATGACCATTTCGGCGCGGCAAACGACTTCCGTGAGCTGTACGGATGCAAGATCCTGCTCAGCGCGGCGGATGCCGACATGCTGCGCAAAAATCCCGCCGCATCCTTGCTTCACCATGCCCCCTGCCCCGAGGCAGAAAACCCCGTCCCCGATATAGAAATGCAGGATGGCGATATTATTCGCCTCGGTGGTGTGGCTATCCGCTGTGTGCTCGTTCCCAGCCACACCCCCGGCACGATGGCGTTCTTCTTTGACGTGAAGGAGGGCGACAAAACCTACCGCGTCGGTTACTACGGCGGCGTGGGCTTTTTAAGCATTTACCGCGAATTCCTTGCGGAATACGACCAGCCGCTGTCGCTTCGTGACGAGTTTTTCACCTCACTTGACAAGGTGTATGCGGAAGAGGTGGACGTGGTGCTCGGCAACCACCCCTCCCAGAACAAAACGCTGGAAAAGCGGGAACAAATGCTGGCAGATCCAAACGGTGCAAACCCCTTTATCTGTCCCACCGAATGGCGCGATTTCCTCGATACGGTACGCGAGCAGCTTCGCGCGTTTATCGAGGCGGGCTACTGATAAAAAATCGGAGATCCGAGGATCTCCGATTTTTTTATTTCGTTCCGGGGCCTGCGGTGTCCGAGCCGTCGCCTACAAGGCCCAGGCGGCGTGCCGCATCCTCACGCATCTTGTATTTGAGCACCTTGCCCGCCGCGTTCATTGGGAAGCTGTCCACAAATTCGATATACTTCGGAACCTTGTGGCGCGCCATGCTGCCCTTGATATAATCGGTCATTTCCTCAACCGTTACGCTGCCGGGATTTTTCAGGATAATACAGGCCAGGATCTCTTCACCGTACTTTTTGTCGGGAACGCCGATCACCTGCACGTCCCTCGTTTCGGGGTGCGTGTAAATGAACTCCTCGATCTCCTTGGGGTAGATATTTTCACCGCCGCGGATGATCATGTCCTTCAGACGCCCCGTGATGCGGTAGTTGCCCGCCTCGTCGCGGGAGGCAAGGTCGCCCGAATGCAGCCAACCGTCCTCGTCGATCGTGCCCTTGGTGGCCGCGGGCATCTTGTAGTAGCCCTTCATGGTGTTGTAGCCCTTGGCGCAGAATTCACCGTTTACGCCGGGGCCGACCTCTTCACCCGTTTCGGGGTCTACGATCTTGCAGCGCACGTGCGGGAACGCGTAGCCTACCGTTTCGGTACGCACCTCCAGCGAGTCCGTCCAGGAGCTCATGGTGTTGCCGGGCGCGCATTCGGTCTGGCCGTATACGCTGACAATGCCCGTCATGTTCATCTCATCCGGCTGGGCGGCGCGGCGCATCAGCTCGGGCGGACAGCCCGCACCTGCCATGATACCCGTCCGCATATGCGAAAAATCGGTCGAACGGTAGTTCTCATGGTTGAACATGGCAATAAACATGGTCGGTACGCCGTTAAAGCAGGTGATCTTCTCCTGATTGATGCAAGCAAGAGAGGACTTGGCCGAAAAATACGGCATCGGGCACATGGTCGTGCCATGCGTCATCGAGGAGGTCATGGAAAGCGTCATGCCGAAGCAATGGAACATCGGTACTTGGATCATCATTCTGTCGGCTGTGGAAAGACCCATGCGGTCGCCGATGCACTTGCCGTTGTTGACCACGTTGTAGTGGGTCAGCATCACGCCCTTCGGGAAGCCCGTCGTGCCCGAGGTGTACTGCATGTTGCACACGTCGCTCGGGCGCACGGCGGCGGCCATCTTGGCCACCTGCTCACGGCTGGTCAGCTTGTAGCGCGCCATCGCCTCGTCAAAGGTCAAGCAGCCCGCCTGGCGGAAGCCCACCGTGATCACGTTACGCAGGAAGGGAAGACGCTTGCAGTGCAGCGGCTCACCCGGTACGGCATCCGCGATCTCGGGGCACAGGGAGTTGATGATCTCGGCGTAATTGGAGTCAAGACACTGGTCGATCATCACCAAGGTGTGCGTGTCCGACTGACGGAGCAGATATTCTGCCTCGTGGATCTTGTAAGCGGTGTTGTCGGTTACCAGCACCGCACCCAGCTTCACCGTCGCCCAGAAGGTGATGTACCATGCGGGCAGGTTGGTGGCCCATATCGCCACCTTGGAGCCTGCTTTCACGCCAAGCGACACCAACGCGCGCGCAAAGCGATCCACGTCCTCGCGGAATTCGGCGTAGGTGCGCGTATAATCCAGCGTGGTGTATTTAAAGCAGTACTGATCGGGGAACTCGTCCGCCACGCGGTCGAGCACCTCGGAGAAGGTCAGGTCGATCAGCTCGTCCTTCTTCCAGATGTACTGGCCCGTACCGTCATGATTGAAATACAGGCTCTTTTTCATATCCCGCGTGGAATGGAAGCGGGACATGTAGTTGACAAAATAGGGGAAAATGATCTCGGGATCCTGCAAGTCATCAAGCCACTCGGGCTTCCACTCGAGCGAGATGAAATTGTCATAGTTGACCGAGGAGAGCGCGCGCATCACGTCCTCAATCGGCATTGTGCCCTCGCCGATCAACTGATACGCCCCCGTATCGTCCGAGTCACGCATATGCACGTGACAAACGTAAGAGCCGAGGTTCTTGATGGTATCATCACCGCTTTCCCCGTGATCGCGGTAGGGGTGATGCACGTCCCACAGGGCGGCCAAACGGTCGCTTGCAAAACGGTCGAGCATCGCGCGCAGACGCGCGGTATCCGCATAGATGCCGCTGGTCTTGACCAAAACGGTCACCTCCAGCTCCTCTGCCTTCGGCAGCAGAGCGGAAAGTGCCTCAAACACCGCCTCCTCGTTATCCTGCAAGGCGCAGGCGACAACGTAAGGCACGCGGGTGTTGTGCGCGATCTCCATCAGACCAAGCAGCGTGTCAACGGCTTGCGGGTCGGAGGAAATATCGCAGGAGGTGTCAAAGCAGGGAATGGCGAGCTGCTTCTCGCGCAGCTCGCGCGCGGTAGCCGCGGTGTTGTATTTGTGGAACGGGCCGCCTTTTTCCATCAAAGGATCAAAATGCGGCAGATTGTAGACCTCAACGCCCGCAAAGCCCATGCTTTGTGCGGTGTCCAGCATCTCTTCAAAGGAAAGACCCGGCCAGCCGCGTGTGGAAAAGGAGAGCTTCATTCTAATTCCTCCTCATAAACGATCTTGTTCAGGGCGCTCAGATAGGCCGCAATGCCCGCGCCCACGATGTCGGTGGAAATACCTCTGCCGGAATATACCTTGCTGCCGGAGCGCAGCTTGACCACCGTCTGGCCCATGGCCTCGCGACCCTCGGTGACCGCCTGCAGCTGGAAATCATCCAGCTCGTAGTGGCAGCCGGTGATCTTTTCGATCGCCTGGAAGGCCGCGTCGATCGAGCCGTCACCGATGTACACGCCCTCGGTGGGCTGGCCGTTCTTTTGCAGCTTGATGTGGGCGGTGGCCGAAATGGTGTTGCCCGCGGTGATCACGTAGGTGTCCAGCTTGTAGGTGGGGGGCACCTGCATGGCGGAGGAGGCCACGATGGCATCCAGCTCCTTGGGGCTGACGCGCTCCTTCTTCTTCGCAATGCCGGAGAAGGAATTGTACACCTTCAGCACGTCATCCTCGGAAAGATCGTAGCCCAGCTTTTTGATCGCCGCAGAAACGGCGGCAATATCGTCGTGTGCGGTCAGGAAAACGCCTGCCTCGTCATGCTCCGCCGCAGATGCGGCGGTATTCTTGCCCTTGCCCGGCTGGCAGATGCGGTTGATCTGGTCGATAATGCGGGAAAGCTGCGTCACACGGATGGCACAGGTGGCGTCAAGCGAGTCGGCCTTGGCGGCAAACACGTGTGCCACGCTGGCAAGACTCGCACAGTCGATCGGGTGCGCCGCCGCGCGGATCTGTCCCGCGCCCTCTGCCACGGCCGCGATCGCGCAGGCGTCCGCCATGGCGATGGTGTTGGCACAGGCAATACCCAGCGTGATCTCCTTCAACTTGGGAAGAGCCTCGTATTGGCGGGCAATGAATTCGGCAAACTCCGCAGGCAGCATCGTGCCGGCGGTGTCACACAGCGTCACGGTGGAGGCACCCGCCTCCATCGCGGCCTCCATGGCCTGCGTCAAAAATGCCTGCTCGCTTCTCGTGGCGTCCTCGGCGATAAATTCCACGTCCTCGCAAAGCTCGTGGCACGCGCCCACCGTTTCACGGATCGCCTTCAGCATGGCGTCCGGCTTTTTGTGGAACAGGTATTCGATCTGCACGGGGCTGGCGGCCGCAGACACCTGCAGGCGGGGATGCTTCGCCTCACGTAAAGCGGCCCAGGTCTTGTCCACGCTCTCGCGGTTCAGCTCCACGGGCACAGCGATCTTGCTGCCCTCGACAGCGGCAGCAATGGATTTGATTTGCAGGGCGTCAATGCGGGCGTTTTCAATACCCTGTAGCTCGATCAGATCCACGCCCAGCCTGTCAAGCAGCTTGGCAAGCTCGATTTTTTCCTTGAAGGAAAGATGAAATTCCTCCGAGGTCTGCTTCATGGTTGCGTCACTGATTCTGATCTGTTTCATAACTGCCTTTTTCTCCTTTAAACATTTAAACAAAAAGTCCCTGAAGCTGTCTTGCAACTTCAGGGACGAATGAACATTCGCGGTACCACCCTGATTATCCCCCGAAAAGGGAAATCACTCAAAGGCCTCAAGCAAGGCCGTGCCCGGTAACGGAGGCAACCGTGTCTTATTACTTGCCGTGCGTTCACAAGACCGACTCGGGAAGGAGAATGTCCTGACCGTTTGCACCGACTTGCACCACCCGTCGGCTCTCTGCAGCATCCAAAAAGGACAAATTTTCCGTCAACGTCTTTTCTTTTACTCCTATATTTAAGCACAAACGCCGCCGTTTGTCAATAGAAAATTGAAAACTGTCAACATTTTTGATGATGTTGCACAAAAAAATGCTAAAAAACGCCAAAAATTTTTGCACTTTTTCGGTGAAAAAACATTTGACATTTGCTTTTTTGCGTGGTAGAATGTTGTCAAAAGAAAAAGACTGTGACGAAGACGGTACGGCAAAAGGGCTTTCAGAGAGTCGGCGGGTGGTGCGAGCCGACGGCATATTGCCAAGTTACCCATCACTTCCGAGTCGAAGATCCGAGCCACGGCCAGGGTCTTCCGTATCCCGCGTTAAGGGTAATGGCTTGATAGAGCCTGAGTGACGGATATTTTTCCGTAATTTGAGTGGTACCGCGGGTAGTGTTTACTCGCCTCAAGAACGTGTTCTTGAGGCGTTTTTTATTTTTCATCTTGAAATTGAAAGGAAGATGTGTTATGACCAACCAGACCGAAAAAAATCAGCTGCAGGCGATCGCACTGCGTATTCGGGAGATGCGTGGGATTCTCGGCTTTACAACGGCCGAGATGGCAGAAAAAACGGAAGTAACCGAGGAGATTTACTGCTCCTATGAATCCGGTTCCGTAGACCTGCCCTTTACCTTCATTCATAAGTGCGCCAAGGCGTACGGTCTTGAGCTGACGGACATTCTGGAAGGGCATAGCGCCAAGCTGTCGGGCTATACGGTTACCCGCCGCGGCGAGGGCCTGACCACGGCAAGCGAGGACGGCATCACCATTCAGGATATGGCGCCCCTCTTCCGTAAAAAGCTGGCCACGCCCTATTGGGTAACCTATCAGTATTCCGAGGAGCTGCAAAAGCAGCCCATCCATACCGTCACCCACGCGGGTCAGGAATTTGATATGGTCGTCAAGGGCTCTATGCGTATCCGCATCGGCGACCGCGAGGAGATCTTGCGGGAGGGTGACAGCGTTTTCTTCAAATCCTCCACCCCCCACGGCATGATCGCCATTGACGGTGAGGATTGCGTGTTCCTTGCCATGATCATGGCAAGCGACTCCACCGACCAGCCCATGTTTATCGGCAGCCGCGAGCATACCGCCGCCGAAAAGCCTCTTCTGTGCGAAAAATTCATTCAGGCAGAGGAGGACGAAAACGGCCTGCTCGTGGACGTGCATTATTCGAACGAGGATACCTACAACTTCGCCTTCGATACCGTGGACGAGATCGCGCGCCGTGAGCCGGAGAAGCTGGCTATGGTACACGTCGCAAACGATATGACCGAGCGCCGCTTTACCTTCAAGGATATGAAGGATGCCTCCTCCCAGAGCGCCAACTATTTCAAATCCCTCGGCATCAAGCGCGGCGACCGTGTGATGCTGGTGCTCAAGCGCCATTATCAGTTCTGGTTTGCTATTCTTGGTCTGCATAAGCTGGGTGCGATCGCCATCCCCGCCACCAATCAGCTCATGGAGCATGACTTCGATTACCGCTTCCGCGCCGCAGGCGTCAGCGCGATCCTGTGTACGGCAGACGGGGAGACCGCCCACCAGGTCGAGCTTGCCGAAAAGGGTCTTGACACCAAGCTGACCAAGGTGCTTGTGGGTGGCGAGCGAGAGGGCTGGCATAACTATGATGCGGAATTTTCGCTCTTCAGCCGCCGTTACGTGCGTGAGGATGATGCCCCCTGCGGCAACGATCCCATGCTCATGCTCTTTACCTCCGGCACAACGGGATATCCCAAGATGGCCATGCACTCCTACAAATATGCGCTCGGCCATTACGTGACCGCGAAATATTGGCACCTCTGTGAGCCGGGCGGCCTGCACTTCACCATCTCCGAAACGGGATGGGGCAAGGCCCTGTGGGGCAAGCTGTACGGCCAATGGCTGTGCGAGGGCGCGATCTTTACCTATGACTTTGACCGCTTTGATTCCGCCAAGATCCTGCCCATGTTTTCGAAATACGGCATCACCACCTTCTGTGCACCGCCTACCATGTACCGCATGCTGATCAAGCAGGATCTTTCGGGATACGATCTTTCCTCCATCCGCCACGCCACCACGGCAGGCGAGGCGCTCAACCCCGAGGTGTTCTATCAGTTTGAGAAGGCCACAGGCCTGCGGATCGCCGAGGGCTTCGGTCAGACCGAAATGACGCTCGGTATCGCCAATCTGCGCGGCACGCAGCTCAAGGTCGGCGCGATGGGCAAGCCCGTTCCCGGCTACGGCATCGACCTTGTGGATACCGACGGCAATCCCGTGCCGGACGGCGTGAACGGCGAGATCGTTATCCGCACCGACAAAAAGATCTCCTGCGGCGTTTTCCTTGGCTACTACCTCAACAAAGAGGCGACCGACAACGTATGGCATGACGGCATGTACCACACGGGCGACCTCGCATGGCGCGATGAGGACGGCTATTATTGGTACGTCGGTCGTGCGGATGACGTGATCAAGTCCTCCGGCTACCGTATCGGCCCGTTTGAGATCGAGTCTACCATCATGGAGCTGCCCTACGTTCTCGAATGCGGCGTTTGCGCCGCGCCCGACGAGGTGCGCGGTCAGGTCGTCAAGGCCTGCATCGTGCTGGTCAAGGGCACTGAGGGGACGGAGGAGCTGAAAAAGGAAATTCAGAACTACGTCAAGCTGCACACCGCTCCCTACAAATATCCGAGAATTGTGGAATTCCGCACGGAATTGCCGAAAACCATCAGCGGCAAGATCATGCGAAACAAGCTTTAAAACAAAATTTCTCGAAAACATGTTGACAAGGCTATCTATTATTTAGTATAATATATTTTATCGATGAATTTCGACATGTTTTAAAAACCAGACGAGGTGCAATGTGGAACAAAATTTGAATGCGATGGAGCATAAGATGAATCAGATCGCCGGCCGTATCAAGGAGCTACGCTTGATCTCGGGGCTGTCTGTGGAGGATATGGCCGCACGTACGGGCATCAGTGAATATGAATATGAGCAATGTGAGGCGGGCAACCGCAACCTCAGCATTGCATTCCTCTATCACTGCGCGCTCAGCTTCGGCGTGGATATGGGCGATATCCTCGAGGGTAAAAGCCCGAAGCTTCGCTCCTATGCCTTGACACGCAGAGGAGAGGGACAGCGCATTGAGGAAGCGCACAACATGGTCGGCTTTAACCTGGCCGCCGGCTTCCGCAACCGTATCGCCCTGCCGCTGTATATGGAGCTTGCTTACCGCGAGGGGGAAGAGAATATCGAGCTCGTCACCCACGAGGGGCAGGAATGTGATATCGTCATTTCCGGTCACATGAAGATCAAGATCGGCGCTCACACCGAGGTCCTTGGCCCGGGCGACTGTATCTATTACGACTCCGGCACACCTCACGGCATGATCGCCGTGGACGGTGAGGATTGCACCTTTTACGCGATCGTTTTGCGTAATCAGGCTGCGCGTGAGGAGGAAGAGAAGGCCGTCACCGCGACTACCCGCCGCCGTGAAGAGGACACCACGCGCCGCATTTACCACGATTTCATCATCCCCACCGAGGAAAACGGCACGCTGACCAAGATCGCCTTCCAGAACGAGGACAAATTCAACTTTGCCTTTGACGTGGTGGATGCCCTTGGCAGACGCAAGCCGGATAAGCTGGCCATGCTGCATATCAGCGGGGATGGCACGGAGCGTCGCTTCACCTTCCGCGATCTCAAAAAAGAATCCGCCCGCGCCGCCAACTATTTCAAATCCCTCGGCATCGGGCGCGGCGACCGCGTGATGCTGGTGCTCAAGCGTCACTATCAGTTCTGGTTCGCCATGCTCGGCCTGCATAAGCTGGGTGCTGTGGCGATCCCCGCCCCGAACCAGCTCCTTGAAAAGGATTTTGCGTATCGCTTTGAGGCGGGTAACGTCAAGGCCATCCTCTGTACCGCAGACGGCGAGGTGTCGGAGGCCGTGGAGGCAGCCGCCGCCAAGTGCCCGGGTCTGACCCATAAGATCCTTGTGGGCGGCGCGCGTGACGGTTGGCACAGCTTTGATGAAGAGTACAGCCTGTACAGCAGTCATTTTGCCCGCGCGGAGGATGCTCCCTGCGGCAGTGACCCCATGCTCATGTTCTTTACCTCCGGCACCTCGGGCTATCCGAAGATCGCCGCGCACAACTACAAGTACCCCCTCGGCCACTTCATCACGGCCAAGTATTGGCATCAGGTGAACCCGGACGGTCTGCATCTGACCATCTCGGATACGGGTTGGGCAAAGGCCATGTGGGGTAAAATGTACGGCCAATGGCTGTGCGAGGCCGCCAACTTCGTCTACGATTTTGACCGCTTCGATGCCGAAAAGATCCTGCCGCTGTTTGAAAAGTACCATATCACCACCTTCTGCGCGCCGCCTACCATGTACCGTATGCTGATCAAGCAGGATCTTTCCCGCTTCAACCTGTCCTCGATCGAGCACGCGTCTACGGCAGGCGAGGCGCTGAACCCCGAGGTGTTCCGTCAGTTTGAAAAGCACACGGGACTGCAGATCATGGAGGGCTTCGGCCAGTCCGAGAGCACGCTGATCATCGGTAACCTCGCGGGTGGCAGTCATAAGATCGGTTCGATGGGTAAGCCTGTGCCGCTCTATGACGTGCACCTGCTCAGCCCCGAAGGGGAAGAGGTCGCCGACGGTGAAAACGGCGAGATCTGCATCAACATTGGGGACGGCTTGCCCTGCGGCCTTGCCTATGCGTATGACGGAAACGAGGAGATCACGCGTGAAACCTGGCGTGACGGCTTCTATCACACAGGCGATCTTGCCTGGCGTGATGAGGACGGCTTCCTCTGGTACGTCGGCCGTGCGGATGACGTCATCAAGTCCTCGGGCTACCGTATCGGGCCGTTCGAGATCGAAAACGTCATCATGGAGTTGCCCTACGTTCTCGAATGCGGCGTTTCCGCCGCACCCGACGAGATCCGCGGACAGGTCGTCAAGGCCAGCATCGTGCTTGTCAAGGGACAGGCGGGTACGGACGAGCTGAAAAAGGAAATTCAGAACTACGTCAAGTCCCGTACCGCCCCCTATAAGTATCCGAGAATCGTTGAATTCCGCGAAAGTCTGCCCAAGACCACCAGCGGAAAGATCATCAGAAAGCAACTGTAATTTACCATGGAACATAAACGCTTAACCCTGTTCGCGGGGCATTACGGAAGCGGCAAAACCAATATTGCCGTCAATTATGCCTTGCATCTTGCGGGAGAAGGCAAGCAGGTCTGTATCGCCGATCTGGATATCGTCAATCCGTATTTTCGGACCAAGGACAGCGAAAAGGAGCTTGCCGCTGCGGGCATCTCGCTCATTTCCCCGCAATACGCCAATACCAACGTGGATCTGCCGGCTCTGCCCGCCGCCAGCTATCGGCTGGTGCAGGACAGATCGGTCTACGGTGTCATGGACATCGGGGGGGATGACCGTGGCGCGTACGCGCTCGGTCGCTTCGTCCCCGCTATTCGGGAGGAGGGCGACTACCGCATGGCCTTTGTGGTCAACTGTCACCGCCCGCTGACCGCCACCGTAAAAGATACGCTGGAGATCATGCGTGAGATCGAGGCCGCCTGCGGCCTTGCCTTCACCTGCATTGTCAACAATGCCAACCTCGGTGCGGAAACGACCGAAAAGACCCTGCGCGACTCTCTTCCGTTTGTCGAGGAGCTGTGCCGCGCCAGCGGCCTGCCCCTGTGGATGCACACGGCAACGGCAGAGGTAGCAAAAGAGCTTGCAGACCTGCCCGTTTTGCCGCTCACCCTGCAAAAAAAGTATTTTGACCTGCCCGATTGACCTTGTCGTCGGCTCGTAAAAAGGAGGAACATACATGTCAAAAGTAACGTTTAACACGGATCTGTGTAAGGGCTGCGGCCTGTGCGTGGATGCTTGCCCCAAGGGATGCCTTGCCATCGCGGGCGACAAGCTGAACGCCAAGGGTTATTCGCCCGCCTATATTGCAGACCAAGAAAAATGCATCGGCTGTGCTTTCTGCGC
>JAZQWX010000019.1:0-5335 GCA_045632565.1 Eubacteriales bacterium
CTGCCGTAGCAGTCGGGGCTCTTTTTATGCGGTAATATCGTTTTTGTTGGTTGCTTCGTTGATGTTCTTCGACTCGATGATCGGCTCGGTGGCCAGCACCTCAGCCAGCTCGTTGAAGGTAAGAGCATCTGCGGGAGCAAACTCCTCACTCATTACGTAGGAGAGGATGTGCTGCTTCAACCAGCGGCCTGCGGGATCGTTCTCATCCAGAGCGAGCGCGCAAACGAACAGCTTACCCGCGCCCACGCGGTACTCGAACAGCATCGCCTCGCGGCGGGCGTTCTTGTAGGAGGAAACGATCTCCACGTGCGGCTTGAAGGGAGCCTTCGGCAGATCCAGCGCGATGACCTCGCCACCCTCGAGCATGCGGCGGAACTGGAAGCCGCAATAGCCGTTACCCGGGAACGGCTCCATCAGGGGCGTATCGTTGACGATCAGACCAAGGTGACCCTCGGTTCTGCCGGCCAGGGCGATCTGGAAGTAGATCGGCAGGGTCGGGAACGGGCCGTGACCGAGGAGAACGACGTTCTTGCCGGCAGCAAGCTCCTGCATCAGCTCACGCGCGCCGATCTCGGAGGTGATGATCGTATTGTTTTCCTTCTGCGCCTTCTTGGTGGGCAGGGTGGTGTTTGCCTTCGGGAATACGTACAGATCCCATACGTTCTCGGCATCGGTTTCCTCACCGTACAGGTTGACGTACAGCTTGAGGTTCAGGGGCTGCTCACACTTCGGCGCGATCATGTGCAGATCGTAGAGCTTCGTGATCTCGCCTGCGGGGATCTCGCCAAGGCGGAGCTCACGGCGCAGATAGACCTTCTTGCCGTCGGTCACGCGGATGCAGAGCGTGCCCTTCTTCATAGGCTTACCGAAGTTGGACACCAGAATGGGGGCATCGATCGGTGTGCCGGCCTCATAGTTCACGAGCTGCGGCAGCTTGGCAAGCAGAACGGTATCCGAATTGTAGCGGCGCACGTTTTCCACCGTTTCACCCGGCTTCAGCTCGTAGAACTCGTTCATCAAGCCAACGCAGTAGCCAAAGGTGTGCCAATGGTGGTCGATGTCACCGAGGAAGTCATAACCCGTCATGGTATTGCAGATACGGACCTTTTCAAAGCAATGCTTGCGGGTGAGCTGCTGCCAAGCACAGGATGCCTTGTAGTACTCGGGAGCGCGGTCAAGCACGCCCTTTTCGGCGAGGTGACGCTCCACGGAGGTAAACAGCTCGGTATCACCGATGCGCGAGCCGTTGTAACGGTCCTTGAGCGAAAGATCGCAATACGTACCGTTGATGCAGATCTCATGGGTCAGGAAGGGCTTTTCATACACCGACTGACGGTAATCCATCAACTCCGCCTCGTGCTTCATGGAGTGATAGCTGGCGTCGCCGAGCGAGTAGGCGTTGAACGCATCGCAGAACTCCTTGAGCTTGGCAAGACGAACGGGGTCGTGATGGAAGGGCTCAAGCACAGCGGCATCGGAATAGCGGGTGTTAACGTACTCCACGCCACGCATCGCGGACATGGGGGAGAAGAGCGAGTCGGAATCGGCATGCACCATAGCGGCGCAGGCGCGCAGATGCTCGATGTACTCATCATCGATCACCATTTCGTTACCCGAGGAATACATGACAACCGAGGTAAAGCGGCGGCAATGATGCACGATGTCCACCCATTCCTCGTAGGAAGTATTGTTGGGGGTTTCGGGCTCCATCAAAATACCCAGCTCGTCGGCTGCTTCCATATATTCGGCCATCGGTACGGTGGTGTGGAAGCGCACGAAGTTAAAGCCGAGCTTTTTCAGAGTACGAATAGACTTTCTGAAGTATGCCTTATCCTGCGGCGGATGAACGGTCAGCGGATAGTAGCCGTGCTCGCAGATGCCGCGGGCATAGAAATATTCACCGTTGAGGAGCAGGCGCGTTCCCTCGGCTACCAGGCGGCGGATACCGCACTTGCGGGAAAGGGTCTGTTCACCGCAGGATACCTCTACGGTGTAGCGGAAGGGGTTATCGGGCGACCAGAAGGTAAGACCGTCGGTCGGAATAGAAACCGCGTTCCCACCTGCGAGAATTTCAGCAGAGAGAACCGTCTTTTTGCCATCCTTCAGGGTAACGGTGGTGGGGGCGGTCGTCTTGCCCTCGGTATGTACGGTAAAGTGGGAGAGGTCCTTGTCTACCGTCAGCCAGAAATCACGCAGCTCACCCTTGTACAGGCGCAGCTCCACGTCGCCGTAGATACCGCCCGTGCAATCGTTGGCGGCGCGGGAGGTGCAGCCGAAAACGGGGCGCCCTTTGTAGCCCTTCAGGCGCACGTTGGAAACGACCATCGTGACACGGTTCTCACCTACCACGAGTGCTTCGGTAGGAACGGCGAAATCAAAGGAGGAGGAATAGCCCTCATGACGGCCGATAAAGTGACCGTTGATCCATACGGAAACAGCGCTCTGCACGCCTCCGAAGTACAGGCGCACCTCACGAACACCGTCAAGGGTAGGAACGTTCACCGTGCGGCGGTAGCCGAGGAAGCCAAGCACGTTCGGCAGGCACATATCGGGTACGTAGAAGGCCTGGGGATACCGCTGGCGCGTATACTGCGGATTCCAACCGAGCTTACGGTACATACCGTTGGTCATGCTGAAATCGTCGATTTTATCCTCCCAATAGGCAGGAACGGCATTCTTGATGGGAAACTCTTCCATCTTCGGCTCTTCTCCGCACAGCAAAGCGGAAGCATCCGCGCGCGCAGCGGAGCGGAAGTCGGCAGACTCTACGGTGGGGGCAATGTCATCCAAGCAGTCCATCATCCAGTCGCCGTTGAGCGAAATCTTCACAAAATCCATGTTTTTTTCCTTTCACACTTTTTTGGTCAGGGAACTTGCTTTCATGATACTATAAAAAAGCAAAATTGTCAAGCAAAAACTCACATTTTTCACAAAAAAACCCTGCCAAAACGGCAGGGCTTCTTCCTAAAAATCACGGTGCTCCCTTTGCGGAAACTCGGGTGGAAATTCCGTACGCATCTCGGTGTGCGCGCGGTTGGGAACGGGCGGGTCGGACACGGGCGGATGCACGGGATCGGGCGCGGGCGCGTCCTTTTTTGACCACGGTGTTCCTGCGGGCATTTTCTCGCTGGGTTTTCGGTTCTTTTCGTTCATTTTATCACCTCACGGACAGTGTGTGCGTTTTTTTCGGTTTTATCCGTCTTGCAAAACGCGGGGGTTTGTGGTACAATGAAAAAAACGTCAAAAAAAGGAGCGCGCCATGCTGTCGCCTGCATTTTTAGAGAGAATGAAAGGCCTGCTCGGGGAAGATTACCCCGCTTTTTTGCGCGCCATGACCGAAGAGGGCGCGGAGCATGCCTTACGCGTGAACACCGTCAAGGCCGCCGAGCCCGACCTTTCTTTTCCCTTTGCCGTTCGTCCCATTCCCTACACAAGCGACGGCTTTTACCACGACGAGGAAAAGATCGGCAAATATCCGCACCACCATGCGGGCATGATCTATTCCCAAGATCCCGGGGCGATGAGTGCCGCAGCTTCCCTGCCCGATCTTGCAGGTGCGCGGGTGCTGGACACCTGTGCCGCACCGGGCGGCAAAAGCGCGCAGCTGGCCGCCGCGATCGGAGAAAAGGGTGTCTTGGTATCCAACGAATACGTTCCCTCCCGCTGCAAGCTGCTGGTCGGCAACGTCGAGCGGCTTGGCATTCCGAACGCGCTGGTAATGAACGGGGACGTTGGCCGCCTGCGCGACCTTTTTCCCGACTATTTTGACCTTGTTCTGGTGGATGCGCCCTGCTCCGGTGAGGGGATGTTCCGCAAGAGCGAGGACGCGCGCGACATGTGGAGTGAGGAGAACGTACGCGCGTGCGCCGCGCGCCAAAAAGACATTTTAGAGGATGCCGCCTGCACGGTGCGAGGCGGCGGCTATCTGCTGTATTCCACCTGCACCTTCTCGGTCGAGGAAAACGAGGGACAGGTGGCGGATTTTCTTTCGCGTCATTCCGATTTTTCGCTGTGTGAATTCCCCTCCGCCGTGCATCCTTATACGGTAGCGGGCATCAAAATATCCGGCGCGGGCACCGAAAAAACGCGCCGCTTTTATCCGCACGTTGCTCCCGGCGAGGGACAGTTTATGGCGCTTTTGCGGCGTGAGGAGGGGAATGCGGCAGACGCTCCGAGCTACTGTGATGCAACCGAGATGCCCGCAAAGCAGGACAAGGCGGTGCTTGCCGACTTTTTCCGCACGGCGTGGGGAGATGCTGCGGTAGCCGACAGGGTGCGTTCCCTGCACGGCAATCTGATCCTGCCGCCCGACATTCCCCTGCCAAAAAACGGCGTGTTTGCCGCAGGGGTTGCGGTTGGCGAGATCCGCAAGGGCGTTCTCTTTCCGCATCATCAGCTGTTTTCGGCCTACGGCCGACGTTTTGTCCGTCAAATCAAGCTCACCGCAGACGATCCGCGCACGGCCGCCTATCTGCACGGCGACGTAATCGCGGCGGAAGGCGTGCCGAACGGCTATGCCGCCGTGCTGTTTGAGGGATGCCCGCTCGGCGGCGCAAAGGTCGTGGACGGTGTGGCAAAAAATCTGTACCCGAAGGGGTTACGACAATAAAAAAAGAGGCGGTTGCCTCTTTTTTATTCAAGGAGCTTTCGCACCTCACCGAGATGGCGGATCACAAAATCGGGGGTGTTGTCTGCCGGAGCGGGAGCACCGCTTGGGTTATACCAGCAGGTGGGGATGCCCGCGTTCTTGCCGCCGCGAATGTCGCTTGACAGGCTGTCACCCACGATCAGCACGCGCTCACGCGGCACGTCACCTATCTCGCGGAACACGTGGTCGAAAAATTCGGGCGTCGGCTTTTCATGCCCCACCTCGTCCGAGATAAAGATGCCGTCAAAAATCTGATCGAGTCCCGAGCCCGCAAGCTTTCTGCGCTGGGCGCGCTGCGTTCCGTTGGTCACGGCGTACTGCTTCACGCGGCCGCGAAGCTCGGAAAGAAGCGCGTCAGCCCCGTCAAAAAAGACCACGGTATCGCCAAGGGCGGTCTGATAGAGCACGTTGAACTCGTCCACGTCCGCCACAATGCCCTCGCCCGCGAAAAATTCCAGAAAACGCCCCGAAAGGACCTCGCTCTTGGTGATCTCACCGTCTTCCATGCGCTTCCAGTATTTTTTATTGATGACCGAATAACGGGCGATCTGCTCGTCCGTGCAGTATCCAAGTCCCATTTTTTCAAAGGTTGCGCGGATGGCGGCCTTTTCCGCCGCTAAAAAATCAAGCAGCGTGCCGTCCACGTCCCACAAAATGACCACAACCATACAAGCACCTCTCTTTTCT
>JAZQWX010000020.1:0-18527 GCA_045632565.1 Eubacteriales bacterium
AAGGAAAAATGGGGGTTTTTATAAAAAACCCCTTATTTGCCCCTATTTCGCTTCCCCAAATTATACAAAATTTGCATTTTGTATAATTGCTGCTGTGCCTTGGTGGCGGTAAGATGTCTTTCCCTATCCTCCGTCTTTGACTACTTTCAGTTGTTGACACAATTCAAAAGAAATCGCTATGTTAAAAAATCCCTTTTCATATATGGGAAAAAAGCACTTTTGACACACTGCACACCAATTGCTTAGTCGTAGTGAGCAATTGGTGTCAAAACGCCTTTTTGAACGAATGCTGAAAAAAAGAAGGTGAACCAGACGCGTCCTATTATCCATTCTTCCGCATACACATCGTCAAGTTATCATAAAACAACCTCTTATTGAAGAAACATTTCGTTTTTATCTTGCTTTTTGCAAAAAATATGGTATAATATAGAAAAAAGCAGGTAATTCCCTGTCATTTGGAGGATTTTTTATGAAATTGCGCGTTTTGACCGCCACCAAAAAAGGAAAGCTGCTGACGATTGCAGAAATGCTTTCCAAAGAGGGAGGCGCCGACTATGCCGTTGACGTTATTCCCCCTGCATACGCGTGCGATCGCGAGCGTCTTGTGATCGTGGTTGCCAGTGCAGCTGCCAAGATGCCCAACGCATTCTCTATTTTCTGCAAGGACCTTAGCAAGTCGAGAGCCCAGCACGTAGCGCTCTTGATCGACGGTAAGGCCGAGCATGCCGCCACCATCGTTGATTGGATCAAGAACGCCGGTGCACACGTTTGCGACGAGATCCTGTATATGAACGGCGGTCTTCCCTTCAAGTTCGCCAAGAGTGTAAGCGACGAGGAGAAGAAAGCAGCCAGCGAATGGCTGAAGCGCATTTTCGAGGATATCGGGAAGGCGTGATCATAAAAAGCGGAGGGCACTTCCCTTCGCTTTTTATTTTTTTAATTTTTTTAAAAAAAGTATTGCATTTTGAAAAATGTTATGTTATAATACAAAAGTCGTGGAGAGATGGCTGAGTTGGTCTAAGGCGCACGACTGGAAATCGTGTAACCGTTGATAGCGGTTCAAGAGTTCGAATCTCTTTCTCTCCGCCACAATGGGTTCGCGGTCAATAGGCCGCGAACCTATTTTTCTTTTTCGAGGTAAAATATGAATGTTGCTGAAAGCTTAATTTATAACGTTGCCATCCTATTCCTGATGCTGATCCCCGGTCTTGTGATGGCAAAATGCCGCCTAACCACCCCCGGCTTTGGCAAGGCGCTTGCCAACCTGGTTTTATATATTGCCCAGCCCGCCTTGATCGTGGTGGCGTACATCCGATCCTTTGATGCAGAGATCTTCCGCAATGCCATCTGGGTACTGCTCTTCTCTGTTATGGCGCATTTTCTTTTTGCGGGGGTTGCATTTCTCTGCTTTAAAAAGGCGGAGCTCAGCATTCAAAAAATGCTGCGTTTTGCCACGATCTTCTCCAATGCAGCTTATATGGGCATTCCCCTGATCGTAGGCATTCTCGGTGATGAGGCAGCTATCTACGCATCCGTTTACGGCATCACCTTTAACGTGTTTATCTGGTCGCTTGGCGTTTTGATCTGCACGGGCGACAAAAAGCAGACCTCCGTCACAAAGGTGCTCTTCCATCCCACAACAGTTGCCACGGTGATCGGTTTGATTTTCTTCTTTTTACCGATCGACACCTACGTTCCCGCGCTCTGCATTGAGGCACTGAACATGCTCAAGCAGCTCGTTGCCCCGCTTTCCATGATCATCATCGGACTGCGCCTGACAGAAATCAAGTTAAAGGGCATGTTCCGCGACCGGTATCTCTATCAGTTCCTTGTTTTGCGACTTCTCATTCTGCCTGCCGCAGTATTTGCCGTCATGCGACTGATCTCCCTGGTCGTGCCGATCAGCTCTACCGTTATGACGGTTATCTTGGTTTCGGCCTCCACCCCCGCCGCCACGGCGACCTCCATGTTTGCGGAAAAATTCGACGGAAATGCGGCCTATTCCGGCAAGCTGGTAGCGATTTCCACAATTCTGTCTATTTTATCCATGCCGATCATTTCTCTGCTTCTGAATATATAAAACGATCCCGACAGGCTGTGTCCTGTCGGGATCGTTTTACGTGCATTTCAGATACAAAGCGTATTCGTATTCATCCCCTTGGTATTCCTCTTTCTCCCGCGAAATGCACTTTGTGAATCCTTCTTTTTGATAGATGTGAAGGGCTCTTTCGTTATCATCCTCAACACCTACGGTAAATTCACGGTATCCCTTTCCCTCGAGCAGCTCCAAAATGCTCTTTAAAAGAAGACTTCCCTTGCCCTTTCCCTGATGCTCTTGAAGAATGCGATAAGCATATAAGTATGCGCGAACGCCTCTGCTCGCAAAAAGCGGCCGTTCGTGCTCGTACATGGCGCGAAGCTCACCGATAAGCTCACCCTCTTCAAACACACCAAATACGGAAATCCTGCCACTTGCGATTTTGACGCTGTTTTCCTTAAGCATAGCATCGGGATCATTATATTCAAACAGGCGTGTCAGCAGGGGAAGCTCTGCACTCGTTAGTTCCCTTATCGTAAGCATGTTTCCCTCCTTTAAAGACGTCAGCTTATTATAACATAAAAACGGCAAAGATACAACTCTTTGCCGTTTTTGTATTTCATCCCTTTACAGCCCCCGCTACAACGCCGCGGATGATATGCTTTTGCATCAGGGCATAGAAAACCACAATAGGAATGATCGCAAGCACCAGCATGGCCATCAAAGCTCCCATATCGCGCGATCCATACCCACCTTGCAGGTATTGCACGGCCACGGGAATGGTGCGATATTTTGAGCCGATCACCAGCAAAGGAAGCAGATAGTCATTCCATATCCACATGGCGTTAAGAACCGCTACCGTGATGGAAATAGGCTTCAAAATGGGCAGAACAACGTAGAAGAACCGTTGCACCGGTGAGCATCCGTCGATTTCCGCAGCCTCCTCGATGGCGATCGGGATGCCGCGAATAAAACCGCAGAACATGAAGATGGACAGTCCCGCCCCGAAGCCAAGGTAGATCAGAATGATCCCCACGGGGTTTTCAAGATGCAGAACGTTGGCGATCTTGGACATGGTGAACATCACCATCTGAAACGGCACGATCATGCTGAACACGAAGGCGTAATACACAATTCGTGTGAACCTGTCGCGCACACGCGTGAGATACCAAGAGGTCATGGCCGTAAAAATCAAAATCACCAATACGGAAAAGACCGTGATGAATAAGGAATACCCCAACGCGCTGAAAAATCCGATTTTTTGAATACCGGAAAGATAGTTGTCAAAGCCGACGAAGGTATCCACCGTCGGAAGTGCAAAAGGAGCATCCGAAATAAAGAATTGTCCCTTGAAGGAATTCATCAGCACGATGGCGATTGGAGATAGAAATGCAACCGTCAGCACAGAAAGAAGAATGATGAGAGCAGAATGAAGAATCTTCTTTTTTATCCTCATGCCTCTACCTCTCTTCCTCTGGTAATGCGAAGCTGAAGAAGTGCCACCAAGGCCACCAAAACAAAGAACAACACCGCCTTAGCCTGACCCACACCTTCGTTTCCGACACTTCCGTAGAAGGTGTTGTAAATATCCAGGGCGAGCATTTGCGTTTCTTTACCCGGCGCGCCGCCTGTTAAAGCATAGTTCTGATCAAACATCTTGAAGGAGTTGCTGAGTGTCAGAAAGGTGCAAATGGTGATGGAGGGCATCACCAGCGGCAGTGTGATATGCCGCAAGGTGGCAAAGCTGCCCGCACCGTCAATGGAAGCCACCTCATGCAGCTCGTGCGGGATGCTTTGCAGGCCTGCCACGTATATGATCATCATATAGCCGATCATTTGCCAGTTCATCAAGACAACAAGTCCCCAAAAGCCGTATTCCGCCCGATAGGTGAGGTCTACCCCCATGCCGGAAAGAACGCCGTTGATGATGAGTTGCCAGATATACCCCAGCACGATACCGCCGATCAGGTTAGGCATAAAGAACGCGGTACGGAAAAAGTTGGTGCCACGCAACCCCTTGGTCAGCAATAATGCGAGGATAAATGCAAGCAGATTGACCGACAAGACCGAAACCACCGTAAATTTCACAGTAAACCAAAAAGCGTTCAAGAAATCGCTATTGTCGGTAAAGATGCGGATATAATTCTGCAACCCGACGAACTTGGCATTGGTGACAGTCGTGAATTCCGTAAAGGAAAGAAAGACACCCGAGAGAAACGGAATAACAAAGGCGATCAAAAAGGCAAGCAGGGTAGGCAGAACAAAGAGCCAAACGTACCGACGCAAGCTTTTTTGCATCAGGTGGATTCTTCCTTCCAACGAGTTTTGAAAATATTCACTACCTCATCCCAGCCTTTATTTCCTTGTGCGTATTGCAAAAGCGCCGCGCCGAAATCGCTTTTGAAATTCTGGCTTGGGAACACCGAAAACACCCACGGAACGGTGTCAATTCCCTCTTTGTTCATCCATTCGTATACTTCCCTGCCAAGCGGATCCTTTGGTGCTTCATCATCGCCAAAGGTGTCATACGGCGCAATGAAGCCAAGCTCATTCGTCACCAGATCCTTTCCGCTTTCGCTGGTATACAGCCAGGAAAGAAAATCCTCTGCCATTTTTTGCTTTTCGGGACTTGCCTTGGAATTGATGGCAAAGTAAACTTCTGTTCCGACGCACAAGCCTTGCTTGTTTTCACCATCTGCCCCGATATAAAGCGGCAAAAACTTGATATTTTCTGCTTTTACCGTGTTGCCGTTCACGTCCTTGATCTGACTCCATGCCCAGTTTCCGTTCTGTACCATGGCGCATTGGCCGAGGGCAAATTCCGCCATAGAATCGGCTACCTGCTTGCTACCGAGAAGCTTTTTATCGGTAGTGGAATTGTTTAGATACAGGTCAAACAATTTTTTATATTGCTGTGCATAAGAAAAATCGACGCTTGAGGTATCGTCACGGCTGATATCGATATTCTTATCCTTAAATTCATAATAGATCGGTACGTTGGCTAAATGCGTTTGGAAACGCCAGTCCTCACCGGATTTCAGCGAGGTGGCCGCAAAAACGCCGCGTATGCCAAGCTCTTCCTTGTGGGCGGTCATATCCATAACCAAGGCAGAAAGCGCCTCAAACGAGCGAATTTCGTCCATGGACGTGAATTTTGTGGTGCGGTTCGGCAAGGCAAAATACCGATCGGTAATTTCTTTGTTGTAAATGATGCCGTATCCCTCTACCACCGTGGGAACACCGTATACGCCGTCTCCCGAGGAAATGGCCAGCTCCGGATCGGAAAGATGCTTGTATATCTCACTATCCGAAAGATCCTTACAATAATCCTTCCAGGCGTTGTAGCCGATTACACCGTTCAGCTGAAACAGAACGGGCGCATCACTTTTGCTGATCTCGGATTTCAGCGTTTGCTCATACGTGCCGGAGGCCGCTGTCACCACCCGCAAGGTTTTTCCGGTTTCTTCTTTATATTTTGCCGCAACCTTATTGTAGGCATCGGCCGATTCCGGCTTGAAATTCAAAAAATACAGGGTATTTTCATCATTTCGGGAACACGCCGTCAAGCCCCCAAGAAGCATCAGACAAACAAGTATCACCGACAAGAGTTTTTTCATAAAGCTCTCCTTTTTCTTTGATGTACGAATAGTCTATCCGATGAAAGGATTACCATACAAAAAGAGCGTTGCCAATCCGTGGCAACGCTCTTTTTGTATTTATGAATCAAATTTAATTTGTTGCAGGACGATATCCTTTTCCGCGAGCAAAATACCGGTAGCCGGGATTTTTTTCTTGCGGTAACGGTCAACGTTTTCGTATTTATCCTTAAAATCAGCCGTAGCGTATACAAGACGGCCTTTTCCTTTTTTAAGAGTGAATACGGTAAGTCCGCCTGCCGTTTTGGTCGCCATCTTCGGAATCAGCGACGTGGAAAGCAAAATCGCGCGGTTCATGTTGTCCACAAGCAAAATTTCCTTTGGCTCATCCTCGTAAAAGGCCGCAACAACAGGTGAGGACTTGGAGAACGCGCCCGTCAAGCGGCGACGTTCGGCATTGTAATTGTCCATAGATACGCGCACGCCCTTGCCGTTTTCAAACAGCAAAACGAGGTTGTTCTTTTTGTTGTAAGACGTAAGGGCCTTGGCCAGGATCGGACGCTCTCCCTCATTCATGTTGAGCTTGGCCGGCAAATAGTCACCAAGAGCAGAGGCCTTTGTGGTGTCAAGATCCGCGACCTTCATCTTAAACACGCGCGCCTGATTGGTAAAGACCACAAGCTCGCCAAGGTTATCGGTATCCTCTTCCGAGAGAATATAATCCCCTTCCTTCAAATTCTGCTCGTCGTTTCCGCGCAGAGATTGCAGGGTGATCTTCTTGAAATATCCGTCATGCGTAAGAAGGAGGCGAACGTTGTAATTTTCCACCATGTCCTCTTCCTTGACGGTCAAAAGATCGTCGGGACTGATCAGCTGTGTTTTACGCGGTTTTCCGTATTTTTTCTTGATCTCGGTCAACTGATTGATGATATAAGCCTTGATCTTCAGCTCGTCGGACAAAATTTCCTTGAGCTCGGCAATATCCTTTTGGATCGTTTCGATCTCCTGCATGCGGTCGATGATGTACTGACGATTAAGATGGCGCAGCTTGATCTCCGCCACGTATTCTGCCTGCCGCTCGGAAAGGGAGAACGCCTTCATCAGGTTGGGAACGATCTCTTCATCCCGTTCGGTGTTACGAACGATGTAGATGGCCTTATCGATATCAAGCAGGATCGCGCCAAGACCAAGCAGAAGCTCCAGCTTGTCTTCCTTTTTCTTGAGATCAAAGGAGAGTTCACGGCGCACGCAGGAAAGACGGAACTTGATCCACTCTTGCAGAATACCAAGCACGCCAAGCTGGTGCGGCGTACCGTTGATGATCAGATTGAAGTTGCAGCTGAAATTGTCATCAAGCGAAGTCAACTTATACAGCTTTGCCATCAGCTTATCGGGATCTGTGCCGCGGCGAAGCTCGAGCGTCAGCTTAAAGCCGTTCAGGTCGATCGCATCACGAACATCGGCAATTTCCTTAATGCGGCCTGCCTTGATCAGCTCTGCGATCTTTTCCATGATATCTTCTATCGTCGTACTGTAGGGGATCTGCAGGATATCAATGCAGTTTTCGGATGCATTGTACTGATACCGCGCCCGCAGACGGACAGGGCCGATACCCGTTTCATAGACTCGGCGCATCTGCTCGCGGTCATACACCAAAAGCCCGCCGCCCGGAAAATCGGGAGCTTTGATGATATCGAGCAGCTTTTCCGTAGTCAGCTTCGGATTTTTCAGGAGTGCGATAGTGCCGTCGCAAACCTCGGCAAGATTAAAGGAACAGATCGAGCAGGCCATGCCGACCGCAATACCGATGTTCGGAGAGATCAGAATGTTCGGGAACGTGGTGGGAAGAAGCGTAGGCTCCTCCTTGGTGTTGTCATAGTTGGGCACCATATCCACGGCATCCTTGTCAATTCCACTAAATAATTCCCGGCAGAATGCATCAAGACGCGCCTCGGTATATCGAGAGGCGGCATAAGCCATATCCTTACTGTATTGCTTACCAAAGTTGCCCTTGGAATCCACAAACGGATGCAGCAGCGCCTCATATCCGCGGGTCAAGCGCACCATGGTTTCATAAATAGCGGCGTCACCGTGCGGGTGAAGCTGCATGGTCTTACCCACGATATTGGTGCTTTTCGTGCGCGGCCCGTTCATCAAGCCCATTTCATACATCGTGTAAAGGAGCTTTCGATGGGCAGGCTTAAAGCCGTCAATATCGGGCAGAGCACGTGAAATAATCACGCTCATAACGTAGGGCATGTAGTTTTTTTCGATCGTTTCGGTGATCGGTTGCAGGGTGATCTCTGCCGATTGTACAGGTACAGGAGTACCTGCCTTCTTTTTTCTTGGCATTTTGTGACCTTCCTTTGCTGAAATTAGGGATGTAGGATTTGATGAGCCGCCGCGCGGATCATCCGGTTATACAGAGCCATGCCCATATCTTCCTTTGGCGGAAGAGGCGCAAGAATGCGGTCGAAGGAGAGCTTATCCATCTCTCGCAAAATGTGAAACAGACGCTTGGCCTGCTCTTGTGTATCGTGTTTTTTAGCCCACAGGATGCATTGATCTGCTTTGAAATATTCCTTGAAAAACAGAAGATCTTCCTCGTAGCAAAGAATGCCGATCTTCCCTTCTTCACGCTTTGCAAGCGCCGCGATCTGTTCGCGGTCACCATCGACCAAAACAAAATCGGTATGTGGTGCGTAGTGGCGGTATTTCATACCGGGCGAGAGGACGGTTGTCCCCTCCGGCAAAGCAGAAAGCACGGCGTCGGCAATATGCAAGACAGGCACAACCTTAGTCAGCATGGCCGGCGTAACGGCTCCGGGGCGCAACAGCGTGAGCGAGCCGTCATCCTCGATCTTCACGATGGTGGATTCCACACCGATATCCGAATCTCCGCCATCCAATATCATTTCCACTCTCCCCGTCATATCCTCCGCAACGTGCCGCGCGCAGGTTGGCGATGGGCTGCCCGAAAGATTGGCCGAGGGGGCGGCAATCGGAATCCCTGCTACGTGCAAAAGCGCGCGTGCCACGGGGTGTGACGGGCAACGGATGGCTACCGTGGGAAGCCCCGCCGTTACCGTTTTCGGGATCGTAGGCTTGACAGGCATAATAACCGTGAGCGGTCCGGGCATAAAGGCCTCGGCCAATCGGTTGTATATTTCGCCCGTTACGGCGTATTGCTGTGCATCAGACGGGTTTTCAATATGTACGATCAGCGGATTGTCGGACGGACGGCCTTTTGCTGCATAGATGCGGGCCGCGGCCGTTTCATCCGTGGCGTCCGCGCCAAGACCGTAAACCGTTTCGGTGGGAAAGACTACAAGGCCGCCGCCACGAAGAATTTCGGCAGCTTTGTGTAGGAGCTCTTTGCTTTCCTCACTATCCGGTTGCGTGATTTGAACAATATCAGTTTTCATATTCTCCGGCTTTCATCTTTTCGGCAGTATCCGCCGTGATCAGCGCATCCACCACTTCAGCTATATCTCCGTTCATGAAGCTTTCCAGGCGAAACACCGTCAAACCGATACGGTGATCGGTGATACGGCTCTGCGGATAATTGTACGTGCGGATCTTTTCACTTCTGTCACCCGTACCCACCTGACTTCTTCTGGCGGACGTGGTGGCATCCGTTTGCTTTTGCTGCTCTGCCTCGTACAGCTTGGCACGCAGCATCCGCATAGCTTTATCGCGGTTTTTAAATTGGCTTCTTTCCTCTTGACAAAAAACTACAATACCCGTAGGCTTGTGGTAAATACGAACCGCCGATTCGGTCTTGTTGATATGCTGACCGCCCGCACCGCTGCTTTTCAGCGTTTCCACCTCAATATCGGCAGGGTTTACCGTCACCTCTACCTCTTCAGCCTCGGGGAGTACCGCTACCGTTACGGTAGAGGTTTGAATACGCCCCTGCGATTCGGTTTTGGGAACACGCTGTACGCGGTGGACACCGCTTTCGTATTTCATACGGGCGTACGCGCCCTCGCCAACGACCAGAAAGGATACTTCACGGAAACCGCCAAGCTCGGTGGGATTTGAGCTCATTGGCTCAATTTTCCAACCGTTTGCCGCGGCATACATGCTGTACATGCGAAAGAGGTCGTAGGCGAAGAGGGCAGCTTCCTCGCCGCCCGCACCCGCACGGATCTCCATCACGACGTTTTTATCATCGTTTTCGTCACGTGGGATCAGGAGAGCGCGGAGCGCTGGTTCCATCTCCCGCATCCGCAAGCGAATATCCTCGCATTCCGCAGCCGCCAATTCTCTGAGCGCGGCATCAACACCGCTTTCTTCGAGAATGGAAAGAGCATCCGAAAGCTCCTGCTCCAGTCGGCAGTATCCACCGTATGCAAGGGCAATCGGCTCAAGGCTCTTGCGTTCCTTCAGAAGATCGCGCATCACGTCGGGAGAAGAGAGAACGTCCGGCGCCGCCAGATTGCTCTCGATCTCCTCAAAACGTATGGCAATTTCTTTTAGCTTTCGAAACATCGTTATTTAATAAAGGCGCAGAAGGCTTCGTGGGTGGTATACAGGTCGGCCTTGGAAACCACCTCATACGGCGCGTGCATGGAGATCACGGGAACGCCGAGATCCACCGTGTCAATATTCATGTTGGCAATATATTGGGCAACCGTACCGCCGCCGCCAAGATCCACCTTACCAAGCTCCGAGGTCTGCCACAGAACGCCGTTTTCGGCAAACATGCGACGCACACGACCAACAAACTCTGCGCTGGCATCGCTGGTGCCGCTTTTTCCGCGAGAGCCGGTAAACTTGGACATGGTTGTGCCGCAGGAGATCATCGCGCTGTTACGGCGCTCGTAGGCGTCCGGGAAATTGGGATCATACGCCGCATTCACGTCTGCCGACAGGCAAATAGAGCGAGCGCGAACGATAGCGGGATTGGCCCCAATCGCAAACGAGATCTGATCGATCAGATCTCGCAACAAGCAACTCTGCAGACCCGACACGCCCATGCTGCCGATCTCTTCTTTATCGGCCAGAATGGTGATAACCGTATGGCGGGTGGGGGTTTCCAAAATAGAGGTCAACGCAGGATACGCACAAACGCGGTCATCGTGACCGTAAGAGCCGATCATGGAGCGGTCAAAGCCGATGTCCCGCGCACGGAAGGCGGGAACGGCAGAAATCTCCGCACTGATAAAATCCTCTTCCGTCATGCCGTATTTTTCGTTGAGGATGCGAAGGACGTTCAATTTGATTTTGTTCTCCGCCTTCTCGTCGGAAATCGGAAGACCACCCACCAGAATGTTCAGCGATTCACCGGGGATCGCCGTAGCCATGGTACGGGCCATCTGCTCCTGCGCCAGATGCGGAAGCAGATCGTTCACGTAAAAGACAGGGTCACCCTCGTCCTCACCGATCACAACGTCCACCAGCGTTCCGTCCGCCTTTGCTACAACACCGTGGAGTGCCAGCGGGATTGCTGTCCATTGATACTTTTTAATACCACCGTAATAATGCGTCTTAAGAAAGCTCATACCACTGTCCTCGTACAGCGGATTTTGCTTAAGATCCAGCCTTGGTGAGTCGATATGCGCCGCCAGGATACGAATACCCTCTTTCTCCACGTTCTCCTCACCCACACGGAAGAGGATCACACTCTTGTCACGGTTATTATAATACCGCAGGTCACCTGCGCAAAGCGGATCTCCCAATTCATAAGCGGAATATCCTGCAGCCTCCGCCATCGCAATTGCGCGGCGCACAGCCTCACGCTCGGTCTTGGATGCGTCCAAAAACGCCTTATATCCTTCGGCATAACGGTACATCTCTTCAATGCGGGCATCGTCTGCCTTTTCATATACGTTTGTCTTTTTATAAGTCAGCTTTTCGGACAGCTCCTGTCCCAATGTTTTCTCTTCCATATTTCCTCCTTGATTGGCGATACACCAAGTATTGATATGCTCTATTCAAAATATGCAGTTTGCTACGGTATACGTCGCAAAAGCGACTGCACCTGTTCATAAAGGGCATCGAAGTCTTGATCGTTTGTCAAAACGAAATCGGCACGAGAAATGTAGAATTCATCATTCGGTTGAGCAGCCAGGCGTGCAGACGCCCCTGCTTCATCCAAGTGATCTCTTTCCATGATCCGCGCAAGGCGAACGTTGTGTGGGGCAAGCACCGCCACCGTATAATCACAGATCTGATCAAACCCCGATTGAAAAAGAAGCGGAACGTCCAAGACCACCAAGCCTACACCTTCCCGTTCATAGCGAGAAAGAAGGCTTTCACATTCCTCACGAACAAATCGATGAGATATCTCATTCAAAAGCGAAAGGCTTGCTTTCCCTGCATCTGTTGGTTGAAATACGATCTTGGCAAGCTTTTTGCGGTCAATGCCACCACTCTTTGAGAGAATTTGTTCACCAAACGCGTCCAAAAGTGCCGTCACACACGGAGAGGGCGAGGAGATCAACGCATGGTATACCGCATCCGTGTCCACAGTTTTTGCACCACAGGAAGCAAAGATTTGCGCCACGGTGCTTTTTCCGCTACCGCTACCGCCGGTCAATCCGATACGAAGCATACTACCCAACCTTTCCGCATATACGTATTCAATTTATTATAATACAGTTCCCTTTTTTTGTCAAGAGCAAGCCGAATACGGAAAAGCAAAAAAACGCCTGCAAGCAGGCGTTTTTTATCAAATAAGCTTGTATGTTTTTTCGGCTTCTGTTGCAAAGGAATAGGTCTTGCCCTCCGCCAGAAGCGAAAGCGGTCGCCCGAGCAAGGAACGAACGGAAAGCGAGGTGATATTCCCCTGCTCCCAAGATGCATCTACAAGAAAACCGCCGCGTGCGCGGAATCCCTTGATCTCCCCGCTCTTCCATTCGCTTGGACAGGCGGGAAGCACGCGAATGATATCCTCATGGCTTTGAAGGAGCATTTCAGCCATACCGGCCGTTGCACCAAGGTTTCCGTCAATTTGGAAAAATACGGTCGGGTGGTGGTCGAACAGGTTGCGATACGTTCCGGTTTTGTAGAGGTGAAGAAGCGAGGAAAGCGCCTCATCCCCCTCAAACAAGCGTGCGAAAAAGCAAACGATCCAAGCGGCGCTCCAGCCGGTCTGGCCGCTTCCGTGTTCTATGCGTCGGCGCAGTGTTACCCGCGCGGCCTCAAACAATTCAGGCGTGTTCTGCGCGCTAATGGCGTTACCGGGATACAGCGCATACAAATGGCTGATGTGTCGATGGCCGGGCTCTACCTCTTCGTAGTCTTCCGCCCATTCCATGATCTGCCCTAATTTACCTATGCGGATTTGCGGAATTCTTGCTTCCGCTTTTCTCCACTCTTCGCGAAGAATTTCATCCTCACCCAGAATTTCGGCAGCTTTGACGGCAATCTGCAAAAGCTCCCGAACGATGCAGTTATCCATGGTCGGTCCGGCGCACATGGCACGTGCCTCACCTGTTTTGGGATCACGGTAATGATTTTCGGGAGAGTTGGCAGGAGCTGTAATGAGGCAGCCTGTTCGCGGATCTTCCACCAAAAAGTCGAGAAAAAACAAGGCAGATCCTCGAATGACAGGATAATACCGTTTCAAAGACTCCGCGTCACCGGAATAGAGATATCTCTCCCATATATGGCGACAGCACCAAGCGCCCGCCGTGGCAAACGCCCCCCAGGATGGATCCGCACCGGGCGCGGTAAAGCCCCATGGATTGGCAAGCGTGTGGGCAACCCACCCGCGGCAGCCGTATTGCACAGCAGCAGTTTTTTCACCGGCGCGTGCCAGATCTTCAATATAGTGACAAAGAGGATCGACCTGCTCGGTCAATCCGAGAACCTCCGCATGCCAGTACATCATTTGCAGATTGATGTTGATATGGAAATCAGCGCCCCATGGCGGCGTGGCATCCTTTACCCAAATTCCTTGCAAATTAGAGGGCAAACGGCAGTTCGTGGACGCGGCAATCAGAAGATATTTTCCGTAATTGAAATAGAGCTCCGAAAAGGCGGTGTCCTGTTCTCCGCGGCAAATGGCTTCCAGACGCTCATCGGTCGAAAGCTCCGACCGATCCTCGCCGCCGAGGGTAAAGGTTGCCCGTTCCATCATTTCCCTGTGTGAGGAAAGATGCTCTGTAAGAATACGGTCAAAGCCTGCTTCTTTTGCACGTGCAATGCTCGCGCGGCACGCCGTTTCGGGATCTTTATCTGTATCGTAGGAGGTGGCCGTAGCGGTATAGATGATAACGCGGCATGTATTTCCCGGGAAAACCCCTTCGCTCTCGGAATCGCGATAGGCTTTTATGTCACCGCCCTCCGCCACACAAGAAACCACCGTGCAGAAGGAGGAAGCGCCCTCGCCCGCAAAAGCTCCGCGCGCCAGGATATTTCCCTCTTTTTCATAAACGGGGGCTGCTTTGTTTGCGTCTAACCGAATTTTCAGCTGCATGTTTTCTTTGGACACAATTTCGGTCACTGTGACACCGTATTGTACGGAAACAAAGGAACGCCGAACGGTGTTCCCGAAAGAAACCGTGGCAATACCGTCAAAAAGATCCAGCTCACGGCGATAGGCGCGACTGTCCACCGTAGGCCTGCCAACCATCTGCACGTAAAGATCACCAACAGGCTCAAAAGAACCGAACGGACCTGTATAACGCACGCCGCTTCCCTCGCGGCAAACAAGATGTTTCTTGCAAAGCTCTTCTGCTTCGGCAATTTTTCCTTCAAAAATCAGCCGACGCATGGCAGGCAGGTGCTCACGGCATAGCGGATTATCGTTATCATGCGGATATCCCGCCCACATGGTTTCCTCGGTCAGCTGAATGCGCTCTGTTTCTATACCGCCAAAAACCATCATGCCAAGGCGGCCACCGCCAAGCGGGAGGGCTTCCTCCCACGCGGCGGCAGGGCGTCGATACCAAAGCTTTCTTTCCATAAAAAGCTCCTTTTAGCGGCGGATACGGATCGTGACGATCTCAAACGGCTGAACGGTGAGGGTGATTTCTCTTCCATTGAGCGTAAGATCGGTGATCTTGTCCTCCATCAGATTACAAAGCTCTGCGTATGTTGCATCAAAGCCAAGGGTAAGCTTCAGCTTGGTACGCATATTCTTGGTTTCATACATACGAAGGATCAGGTCCTCTCCATCCTCGCTTTCCTTCACGGTTTCCAGAACCACGTTGTCGCAATTGCAAGAAATCATGGAGAAATTCTCGGGCAGAGTTCCATCACCTGCTTTGCCTGCATATACCGCCATAGGCATATTCAGGTCATACGCCATGCGGACGGTGTCGGCCGAAGCCAGATTGCCTGCATGCGGATAGATCGAGTAGGTGAAGGCGTGTGCGCCCTGATCGGCCTGCGGATTCGGATAGGTAGCGCACTTCAACAGCGTAAGCTCCATCACGCCATCGTGAATATCGTGACCGTATTTGCAGTCGTTGAGCAGACTGACGCCGTAACCGTTGTCCGACAGATCGGCATACTTATGGCCGCAGACCTCAAATTTCATAGCATCCCAAGAGGTGTTTTCGTGCGTGGGACGTTCAACCGTACCAAACTGGATATCGTAGGTGGCATGATCGGTATTGACGTCTACCGGGAAAGCGACCTTCAACAGCTGATGCTGCTCATGCCAATCAAGCGTCGTTTCAAAATCGATACGCGAGAGATCGTTGTAGAACCAAACAGTCTGAACAAGCGTGCTGGACATGTGGGGCCGCGTGATACGCAATCCCGTACGTGCTCCTGCAGAAACCGTTTCCACAGAAGAAACCGCATCCATATAATAGGTCTTATCCTTGTGATACGAGGACATTTCCCAGCCATCCCAATTATACGCATTATCCTGATAAATGCACAGGCGGTTACCAAGCTGACCTGCGGTAAGCACCTCACGGTCATTCTTCTTATCATACAGACGGCTGATATTGTAATTTTCGTCAAATTCAACGGTATAGAACGGCGTATCTACCGATCTGCCGCAAATTTTCACGCGGCTTTCCTGCTTTTTAAGATCTACCACGGCATATCCCTTGGCCGGAACGTTCTCCACGTAATAGGCTTCCTCGCCAACGGTGACCACGCCCGAGTTCGGGAAGGAGTGAGGATTGAAGACCACGTGCTTGCCATCTGCCTTGATTTTTCCAAGCAAAACGGCGATCGCCTCGTTCATTTCGCTCTCCGCGATCGAACGGATAGTGGCGTAATCACGGTCGCAGTCCTCATACACCTCAAAGATCGAAGAACCGGGGATAATATCATGGAACTGGTTGGTCAGGATCATTTCCCAGCCTTCATGCAGCTTTTCTTTCGGGAAAGGTCTGCCCGCCAGCACCTTGGCCATGGATGTGATCCACTCGGTGGTCTGATAGAGCTGCTCGCTCTTTCGGTTGTTACGCTTGTTTTTGGCAATACCGGTAAGCGTGCCGCGGTGAAGCTCGAGGTACAGCTCCCCATGCCACTTTGGAAGCTTGGGATTGCCCTCAATCTTACGGGCAAGGCGCGCCAGCGCGTCGCTTGCGAATTCGCTCTTGGCATTGGGACAGCCCGGAATACCGTAAGCGGTACGGCGCATCAGCTCAATATGCTCTGCGGTAGGTCCGCCGCCGCCGTCACCGTAGCCGTAGGTCAGGATCGCTTCGTTACTGAGATCCTTTTGCTGATAGCGGTGATACGTGCCGGCGATCATCGGGGCGTTGGTATCCCCCACGTACGTTGTGCGGTTCGGGGGTGCGGCATGCCGATGCTGATTTTGCGGTGTCAGGAAGAAGGAGTTGATCTCCGTTCCGTCGATTCCCTTCCAAGAGAAGGTGTCATATGGCATTTTGTTCGTTTCGTTCCAGCTGATCTTGGAGGTAACGAACCAATCTACCTCACTCTTACGCAAAATCTGCGGCAGGGCGGCAGAATAACCGAACACATCGGGAAGCCACAGAATATGGCTGTTGACACCAAACTCATCGCGGAAGAAGCGCTTACCGTACATTACCTGACGAACAAGGCTTTCGCCGCTTGAGAGGTTACAGTCGGCCTCTACCCACATAGCGCCCTCCACTTCCCATCTGCCTGCGGCGACCATTTTTTTGATCTCCTCATACAGCTCGGGGGCTTCTTCCTTGCAGTACTTATACAGAAGCGCCTGGGAGGACATGAATTTGTATTCAGGGTAGCGCTTCATCAGCTCGATCACCGTCGAGAAGGAACGCTGCACCTTTTCGCGTGTCTGTGAAAGCGTCCAGAGCCACGCACAGTCAATATGGGTATGACCGATGCAGATGGTGGTAGCATCCTGCTCACGGCAATACTTCTCATAAAACTCTTCTCGAATGTAAGCTTCCGCATCAAAAACCGATGAATAAAACTCGGCAGACGGAACTTTCAAAAGATTCAGGCAGTCAACCGCTTTGTCAAGATGGTACAGGATTGTCGCATATTCATAAGAATGCACGTCAAGAAAATCCATCACCTGACGGGGAACGAGCAGATCGTAATACAGCTTCTCTACCATATCGTTTTTGGTAAAGAGCGAGGCGCGCAGCTCCACGCGAGAGAGCTTCGGCCCTGTATAGGCATACAGGTATACATCAAATTCATCATCCTCTGCGCCAAGCAACAGATCGGTATGATTGATGTCCAGCCCCTGCTGCATCTTACCGTTTACGTAGCCGATGAACTGCGGGTTATCCGCATCCCAGCCGCTTTTATCGGTGGCAACGCCAAGATACATCACCTCGCCCTTCATCTCAGCAGGGCGGTTAAGGTGAATGTAAAACCACGCATGATCATCATCGTGTCTGCCCCATTTACCGTCCATATCGTACGGCGTGAACAAGGAAAGATCGGGCATATCGTTGCCCGCCTTATATTCGCACGGATAATACAGCACCTCTCCCACGTGCGCGCGATGCCGAATGCGCTGCTCTCCCAGAATTTCGGTGATCTTTTTCACCTTTTCATAGCGAAGCTGATTGCTTGAATAATTCACAAGGATACCTCCGTTAAAGAAGAGAATTTGCTGACAATAGTGTACCAAAATCCACACAAAATGTCAATATTTTATACCGTTTTTCAAAAAATCCCCCTGTGACCAGGGGGATTTTTCAGTCTTACTGACCAATGGATCGCAGATATTCCCGGCTCTGCCGAGCTGCCTCTAGAGACGGAAGCTCGTTCGGGTTATCCTGCTCTACGATGATGTATTCCGTGCCTGCCGCCTCTGCCGCGGAAAGAATGGCAGGAAAATCCTGCATACCCTGGCCAAGGGGACGGAAAGCGAAGCCGTTATCCTCCTTAGATGTGAGCTCGATCGGCTTGCCGTTTTCATCAATAAGAGCATAAGCAGGGCCGCTTGCCAGCTTCTTACAAACAAAGTCCTTGAGATGCAGAATACGGACGTTCCCTGCGTAAGCACGGATGTATTTGATAGGATCTTCACCCGCGTAACGCACCCAACAGGTATCAAATTCCGGCTTCATGAGATCACGGGATATCTCTTCCATCATAATGTCGTATTTGTACTTACCGTCCACCATCTCAAACTCGAAATCGTGATTATGGTAATACATATCCACGCCGTTCTTTTTCAGCAGCTCCGCGCAACGGACAAAGAGAGCCTTGGTTTCCTCCCATTCAGCAGAGCCCGGCAACTTCGCTTTATCATACCAAGGGATAACGGACATTTCCGCACCCAAGGTTTTGATGTAATCCACGCCTGCCTGCCCCTTCTTTTCGTAGAAATCAAGGGCTTGATGTACGGAAATGCAAGTAAGGCCGTACTTATCCAGCAGCGCGCGGAATTCCTCGGCCGTTCTGTCAAAATAACCGGCGGTTTCTACGTAATCGTAGCCCATTTCCTTAACGGCTTTCAGCGTTGCCTCCAGGTCATTTTGCATCTCGTCGCGCACGCTGTA
>JAZQWX010000021.1:0-26306 GCA_045632565.1 Eubacteriales bacterium
GAGGTTGAAGAGCGTCTTCTCTCGGTTGACGAGCTGGTGGACGCGATGAAGACCGGCCGTTTGGAAGAGGCCTGGGGCTGCGGAACGGCAGCGGTGGTTTCCCCCATCGGCAAGCTGATGTACCAGGACGTGGAATACGAGATAGCCGGCGGCAAGATCGGTGAGGTCACCGGCAAGCTGTACGACACCCTGACCGGCATCCAGTGGGGTAAGTGTGAGGATACCTACGGTTGGGTTTACCCCGTAAAGTAATTCACTGATATAAAAAAGGAAGGCCAAGCGGCCTTCCTTTTTTATTTATGCAAAGGTGTCGTTATCGCGGAATTGCAGGGCATACAGATCACGGTACGTGCCGCCCTTCTCCATCAGCTCCTCGTGCGTGCCGCGCTCGGTAATACGGCCGTCCATGACCACGGCGATCTCATCCGCGTTTCGGATGGTGGAGAGGCGATGTGCCACCACAAGAGTGGTGCGGCCGCGACAGAGCTCGTCGAGTGCCTCCTGGATGAGCACCTCGGTGGTGTTATCGAGGGCGGAGGTCGCTTCATCGAGGATCAAAATGGCGGGGTCTTTGAGGAAGACGCGCGCGATTGAGAGGCGCTGCTTTTGTCCGCCCGAGAGCTTCACGCCGCGCTCGCCGATCTCGGTATCATAGCCGTGCTCCAGCGTCATCACGTAATCGTGAATGTTGGCGCGGCGGGCGGCCTCGATCATCTCCTCCTCGGTGGCGTCGGGGCGGCCGTAGAGGATATTATCGCGGATCGAGCCGACGAACAGGAACACGTCCTGCTGCACGATGCCGATATTGCGACGCACGGAGTCGATGGTCAGGGTGCGGATATCCTGTCCGTCAATATAGATGTTACCGCCGTCATCTGGCAGGCGGTAGAAATTCGGAAGCAGGTGGCAAAGGGTGGTTTTGCCGCCGCCGGACGGGCCGACGAGGGCCAGCTTTCTGCCCTTTTCGAGGTGCAGGTTGACGTTGTGCAGAATTTCCTTGGTTTCGTCATAGGAATAGGTCACGTTACGGAATTCAATCGTTCCCTGCACGTTTGTCAACTCGCAGGCATCGGGAGCTTCGATCTCGGGGGCTTCCTCCATAACCTCCACAAAGCGGCGGAAGCCGCTGACGCCGTTCTGGAACTGCTCCATAAAGGCGATGAGGGTGTTGACCGGGCCGATAAACAGGTTGACCGACACGATAAAGGTGGAGTATTCTGCAAAGTTGATGCGCTCGGCGTATAAGAACAGACCGCCCGCGATCAGGATCAGCACGTTAAAGACGTCGGTAATGAAGGAGGTAGAGGCGTGAAACTTGGCCATCGCGTCATACGCCTGGCGGGAAGAGTTGACAAAAGATTCGTCGCCTTTGGCAAACTTCTCTACCTCACAGGCCGCGTTGGTGTAGGCCTTGGTGACGCGGATGCCCGTGATGCTGCTTTCCACGGCGGCGTTGATGATGGCGTTACTTTTGCGCCGTTCGTCAAAGGCGCGCTTCATGGCGGCGCGATAATGCTTCGTGACCACCATCAGAATGGGCACGCAGCAGAAGATGATCAACGTCAAGATCCAATCTATGCTCAAAAGATAGATGAAGGAAAGAATGATCATGGCCGAGCAGATGAGCAGGTTCTCCGGGCCGTGGTGCGCCAGCTCACACACCTCAAACAGGTCGCTGGTGATACGGGTCATGATGCGGCCGGTTTCGTTATTATCATAATAGCGGAATGGGAGCTTTTGCAGGTGGTTGAAGAGATCCTTCCGCATGGCCGACTGCATACGAACGCCGATCAGATGTCCGTAATACTGCACGAAATAGCGCAAAAGCATACGGATAACGTACAGCAGCAGAACGATAACGCCTGCGATGACAATAATTTTGTACCGTTTATTGGGAATGTAATCGTTGAGCATTTCGTTGGTCACGATGGGGTACACCATGCCGATCAGGGAAATAAAGAGAGCCGCCAGCATATCGAGAACAAGGAGCTTTTTGTGCGGCTTGTAGTATGATACAAAACGTTTTAACATCTTTTCTCATTCCTTTCTTCCTCTATTATACTACAACTTCCGGGGGCGGTCAAGCCAGGATGTCATTTTTTCTTGGTTTTTGACACGGCGCGCTTGACAAAGGAATGGGGGCGTATTATAATGATATCAAATGACCATGCAAAGGAGAACTCCGTGAACATGAAATCAAAATGCCTTTTGGCAATGATGCTTCTTCTGCTTGTCATTGTCGCACTTTGCGCCTGTCAGACCCCGAATGAAGCCTGCGCGCACGAGTGGCAGGAGGCCACCTGTACCGCGCCTGCGATCTGCCGTCTTTGCAGTGAAACGCAGGGGGAAGCAAAGGGACACGCTTACAGCGAATCGGTAACCAAACAGCCCGGCTGTGAGACGGACGGTACAAAGCTTTTTGCTTGCACGTCTTGCGATGACTCGTATACAGAGGATATCGCCAGCACGGGACATACGGTTGCAAACGGCGTTTGCAATCAATGCTTTGAAATTATAAAGGGAGGAACTGTTATGGAAGGAAAGCATCCCATCTGCACCTATACGACCGAATGCGAAAAAGAGGGCGGCTCCGAGGCCCTGTACATCTACATCCCCACCGGTGAGGGATACATCCGCTATCAGCTGGTACACACCAAGCTTGCCGATCGGAATGCCGATACCTGGCGCCTTGGCCACGTTGCCCGCGTGGATGACGCATTCGAAAACGAGCTGATCATTACCAACCCGGGTGCTGAATGGGAGATGGCACTGAGGCTGGAGGGTCGCCCTGACTTTATCGGCGGTCTTGCCCACGGTGACGAGATCTACTCCAGCATGAAGCTGACGGCTGACGGTACGGAGTACAGCAGACCGAGAAAAATGGAATTTATTCCCTTTGACACGTTTACCGTAGAGGTGGAATCTACAGGCTACGATCCGAGTGTCGCAGGAAGAGAGGTCCTTAAGCACTACAAGAAGCTGATCTTCACGAAAGACGGTGTGCGCGTGGAACAGCGTACGGAGTTTTTGACCGAGGAGATGCCCGAGACCTTCTACTTTGGCATGATGCCCCCGCAGAAGGAATTCACCGACAGCTACTACACCAACCTTGATCCCACGAAGAAGGAACTGCCCAACCAGAAGGGCATTTACCGCAGTGAAAAAGGCGAGGGCCTCAACTCCGTGACACTTGAGGGTAGCGAGGGCTACCTGTTCCGTATGACGGTTGAAAAATACAGCGGCGGTGAGCAGGCCTTTATGATCTCCGACAACTCCGGCAACAACTACAACAAGATGTATTTCCTTTTCCGTGCACCGAAGCCGATCCCCGCAGGCACTGTATTTGAGACGGTGACCCTGTACAAGATCGCCTACAAGGAATAATCATATAAAAGAGGGCGCTACGCGCCCTCTTTTTTTCGTTCCGGAAGTTACTTTTTACCATGTCTGTGGCACATTATGCCCGTTGTATTTTCACATACGGTATGATAGAATAAAAGAAAAAGCACAAAAAAGGAGCATACCATGAAAAAGAGAACCCTTGCACTTTTGCTCTCTTCCCTACTCCTGATCCCCGTGGCACTTCCCATGGCAGTCGGTGCGGTGACCGTCAGCTCGATGGCGGAGGCTCTCTATTTTACCGATGAAAGCGGGCTGGTTCAGCTTGATCCCCTCGGTCGCGCAGGCATGGTGCCGCGCGTTGTTCTGATCAAAACGGAGGACGGCCTGGGCTTTTCCGGCAAAATGATCGTGGAAGCCCTGGATGCAAGCGGCGCGGTCGTGGCCACGCAGACCATCAACGCAAGCGAGCGCAACCTTGTACATTCCGAATCCTTCTTCGGCGTGACGCGCGCCGTATACAAGGGCGAGGCGATGGATCTGCCGGAAGCAGCGACTACGGCGCGCGTGCGCTACCTTTCCTTTGGCGGGAACGAGCTGGGTGTTGCCCACTTTGATCCCCTCCCGACCACCGACGGATACGTTGGAAAGATCCACTTCCCCGAGCCGTTTGCCTCGATGATGAGCGGCAAGTTCACCATCTCAAAGGAGGAGGGTTTGCGGAAATATTCCACCACCATGTCGGCGTACACACTGTATGACTGGTCAGATGCGACCGAGATCTTTTTGAGTGCCGATCTGGATCACGCCGACAGCACCATTCGCCGCCGTACGGGTCTTGAAAAGGACGAGCCGATCACGGCCCGCAACTTTGTGGAAAACTACCGTGCCGGAGCTTATCTGAACGAGGACGGCGAGCTTGAAAACGACTTTATCTTCACGCTGGTGGACGATTTCTACGGCGGACGCGTTGGCTCTACCGGCTCGGCCGTCCATACCATTCCGATCAACAGCTTCTCCTATAACAACAAGCTTCCCGAGGGCACGGCCATCAATGCGCTGATCCGTTCGGGCGCTCCCTCCGGCATTACCTGGATGGCATCGCTGAAGGCACAGGATGATCCTGACATTTCCGAGCAATGGGTAAAGGTTGACGGATACGAAAACGTCTATAAGACCACCCAGAAGACGGCCGACACGATCGTGACGCTCTTTAACTTTGATGCACGCGACGAATACGGCATTCCGCGCCCCTACATCCTGACCGACGTACACAAGGACGAAGCCTGCACGCTTCTCGACGAAGCAGCCTCGCTTGCCGCTTGCGAGGCAAACGAGGGTACGTTCTTCCAATCCGCGGACAAGAAGACCGTCTACTGTCACCCGCGCAAGGGCGAGGAGCCTTCGGACATTTCGCTCAACTGGCGCGATTCCTTCCTCAGCGGCATTCGTCACAGCTCTGCCTGCAATACGGGCACGGTGATCTTTGAGAACATCGGCTTTATGCCCCGCGTAACCGACCATTCCAACAACCAATTCGGCGGCAACGATTATCTGAAATCGGTGTTTGGCTTTATTGGCTGTAAATTCTCGGGCGGCGCACACAACACGCTTGGCATGACGGGCAAATACACCGTGTATCTCAACGATTGCGTGGCGGCCTACGGCTTCCGCGACAATTACAACTATCACTCCGCTTCCGATCAGAAGAACGGCCGCACGGAATCCTCCCGCGCGATCGAGGTCAACTGCATTTCGTACATGAACGGTGACTTTAACCGCATTCAAAGCGAGGATCACCCCGTCGCCAACAGCGCCAACTCCAACAACTCGAGCACCGCGCATGACGGCATGTACATTCTGCGCGTAGGCGGCCGCTACTTTAACAGTCAGGGGCACCATGTGGGTGACACGGGCTGTACGATGACCATGACGCTTGGCACGGAAATTTACGATATTCTGTACTCTCCCTCTCACACCATCGGCATCAGCATCGGTGCTACGGCACAGGGCTGTGCGTTCGACTGCTACGTCACGGGCACGCGCATCCGCTATGCGGTTTCCGCAAGCAAGACCAACGCCCCTGTGCTGGACGTTTGCGGCATGCCCTTTAACGGCATCAGCGGCCAATACTATGACATGCCCACCCTTACGTGGGAGCAGGTGGCCATCGGTGAGTGGGGCACGGATGAATCCGTGATTCCTCTTGATTGGTTTGTGGAATGGGTAGAGCCGGGTGAGCCGAACTATCCGGGACAGCCAAGCAATCCCGATGAGCCGATCATCCCCGACGGGCCACAGGATCCCGTCAATCCCGACAATCCCCAAAACCCCGACACGCCGAGTGATCCGAACGAGCCGGGCGAGCCGAATGAACCGAGCGAGCCGAATGAACCGAACGAGCCAAAGCCCGCAAAGGGCTGCGGCGGCATGCTTGCCGGCGGTGCTGTGCCGATCACGGCGGCAGCGGCCCTTTTCCTGCGTAAAAAGAAGAAAAAATAACCGAGAAAAGCGGGCGCTTGCGCCCGCTTTCTTTTGTTTTTTGGTTGCACTTTCCTCTCGTTCGTGGTATACTATTGTCATAATGAATCGTAAAGGAGTTTTATCATGCCCATATTACTGACGGCTCTTGGCGTGGGCGGTGCGACGATCATCGGTGCGCTGCTCGGCTTTTTGTTCAAAAATCCATCTCATAAGTTCCAGGACGTGGTGCTCTCCTGCGCCGCAGGCGTGATGTTGGCAGCGGCTGTACTGGGTCTGATCATTCCTTCTCTGGAGCTGGGCGGCAGTTTTTCCCTGCCCATCACCATTATCGGTCTGTTCTGCGGTGCATTTTGCCTGAACCTGATCGACCGACTTGTTCCCCACCTGCATAAGATGACGGGAGTTGGCGAGGAAGCCCATCCCGAGGCAGTAGAAAAGCTGAACAAGGTTCTTTTGTTTGTGATCGCGATCGGCATCCATAACCTGCCGGAGGGCATTGCCGCCGGCGTGAGCTTTGGCACGGGTGATATGATGCAGGCTCTGACGGTAGCGGGCGGTATCGCCCTGCAAAACATTCCCGAGGGCATGGTGATCATTGCCCCCATGATCGCGGGTGGCATGAGCCGCCGCCGCACCTTTGTGATCGCCATGATGACGGGTCTTGTGGAGGTGGTTGGTACATTTATCGGTTACTTCGCCGTCAGCATTTCCTCGGCGATCCTGCCCTTTGCCCTTGCCTTTGCGGGCGGCACGATGCTGTACGTCATCAGCGACGAGATGATCCCCGAAACGCACGCGCACGGAAATGAGCGCGCGGCGACCTATTCCCTTTTGGCGGGCTTCTGCGTGATGCTGGCCTTTGACTATTTTCTGTAAACAAAAAATCCCCCCTTGAGCAAGGGGGGGATTTTTGTTTACCACGTTCCTTTGATAAATTTATCGTCAAGGATATTCAAATGCTCCTCTGCGAAGGAGAGGATCTGATTTTCATGGTTCATCCACATACCGGGGCGGTCTACCCAGCGGGCTTCATCTGCCTTGTAAAGCGCGTCCGGAATGCTTTCAAAGAAATCCGTGAATCTGTTTCGGATATTGCGGTCGGACAGCGGCCCTTCGCGCAGCTCGGCATAGCGTTCAAAGATCTCATCGGCGTAATACAGTCGCATTTTCTGGAACAGGAGGTTGACGCTGCTGTTAGACCAGCTTTTTACCTCGCCTGCCGTGTTGAGATGGCTGGCATCCCACCACATGCCCCAGGTGGAGTCCATATCGTACACGCAGGGTGCCCAGATCGTGCCGTCATAAGTCAGCCAGATGATGTTCTTGGAGGTGTTGTCGATACCGCACATCACCCACGTAAAGATCAGAACGTCGATTGCGCGTTCTACGTTGATGTAAGTCGGAAGCCCCTGCTTGAATTGGTCACCGTTGTTGTAGATCACGAAGTCCATCATGCGGTTGAAGCTATCAACACACCAAGCCGTGCCAAGCTCCTCATCCTCGGTGGAGCAATGCTCAAGATCCCAGTTGGTCGATTCAAAATCGTAAGCCACGTGCTGGCGCAGCGACACCGAATCGCACCACTGATCAGCCATCAGCGCCGCGTGGCGAACATCGGGCCCTTCATCCATATCGAAGATCCATTTATCCTTCGGCATATTCATGGTGTAAAGGCCGAGGAACGCACCGTTGTGGAAGACCGCGATCGGAAAGCCGTCAATGGCGCCGCCGTTGAAGAGCTTTGAGAAATCATCGGTCTTATTCAGCGATCGGGCCACGTCACCGTACAGCTTGGCAGATACGACGTTGCGTGCCTGGGAGAAGTCCGTCCAGTTGGCCTTCATGCAGTATTTGCTTTCCTTGCCCCAGCCGTCTGCCAGCTCGACCTTCTTTTTGGAGCCATCCTCTTCAAAGAACTGTACGTTGAAGTTCTTCTTGGGGTAGAATGCAGAGGTAGCCCCCTGCACCTTCAGGGTCGCTTTGCAGGTGAAGGTCTGGTCTTCACTATCGTAGGTAAAGCTGACATTTATCTTGTTCTCTTTGGAAATGCCCTCCAGCGAGCCGTTGATCGACACGATCGGCATGCCGATATCGGCGGGTGTGATCTCCTTTGCGGTCGTTGTATCACAACGGTCACAGTAAAACGTACCGCCGTTTTTCGTTGCGGGGTTCTCCGATACGTCCACCTCTTGCAGGACGTAGTTGTGGCCGCCGGGAATGGAGCGCGTTTTGGGTTCTCCGCAGGTACAGGTAGCGGTCTCCACGCCGTCCCCCTCACAGGTCGCGGAGGTGGTGGTGACCCAATGGGCAAAGACGTGCTGATGCGGCGCGGAAGGCTCCGGCGCACACGCGAGAAGGGACGTAAGGAGCATCGAGAAGAGCAAAAGCAAGCTGATCGTTCTTTTCATGGGTGTTCCTTTCCGATTTCACAATAATTTACAAAAATATTATACCATAGGGTGGTTGATTTGTCAACGGTTGCACCTTGACGGCGGCCGCCCTTTGTGCTATAATGTTGTCCGTTGAATAAAAAAAGACAGGTACAGACTATGGATTCATTTCTTTTTGCCCTGACCTCGGTTTCTCCCATTGTGGCCATGGTTGCCATCGGTTACCTTTTAAAGAGGATTGGGCTTCTCTCCCCCGCGACCGGCAAGGCCATGAACAAGGTAGTCTTTCACGTGCTGATCCCGGCCATGATGTTTGTGAACATTTACAACATGGAGGACGTAGGGTCGCTTGATTTCACCTACGTGCTCTACGGTCTTGGCATGACGATGGTGATCTTTTTCGTCATGCTCCCCGTAACGGGTCTTTTGACACGGGAGCGCAACCGCCGCGGCGTGCTGTCACAGGGGGCATTCCGTTCCAATTATTCGCTGGTCGGGCTGCCGCTGGTGCTTTCGGTCTGCGGGCCGAGCGGGATTCCCGCCGCCACGCTGATGCTGACCTTTGCTACCCCTCTTTACAATATTTTGGCGGTATTCGTGCTTTCCCTGTTCGGGGGTGGCAAGAAGCGGCCGACCGTGGGAAGTATTTTGCTTGGCGTATGCAAAAACCCCTTAATTCAGGCGGTGGCGGCCGGCTTCTTGTTCATCGGCATGCGGTATCTCTTCGGAATGTGGGATATCTCCTTCCGTCTTTCGGACATCACCCCACTGTTCCGTGTGCTGAATTACCTTTCGGATGCGGCAACGCCGCTCGCCTTGCTCTCGCTTGGCGCACAATTTGAATTTTCGGCGATCTCCGGACTGCGCCGCGAGATCACGGCGGGTGTTTTGCTGCGCAACCTGATCGTGCCCCTTTTGGGCATGGGCTGTGCCCTGCTCTTCTTTGAGTTTACGGCCGCGCAGTACGCGGCGCTCGTTGCCCTGTTTGTCACGCCCGTGGCCGTTTCCTCTGCCCCGATGGCACAGGAGATGGGGGGCGATGGCGATCTGGCGGGACAGCTGGTGATCTGGACAACGATCTTCTCCGCGCTTTCCCTTTTCCTTGTGATCTTCTTCCTGCGCGCGATCACAATATTTTAATAAAAAAAGAGGCCCGGTGGGCGGCTTTTTTTATTCTCTGTCGACGGTAATGACCGTGCGATAGATGGGGTCCTCCTTTTGCAGGGCAGCGGTGATACGGCCGCAAAGCTCCTCGTTTGACAGAGGAAATTCAAAGGGCGTGGCGATGTCAAAAATCAGATTGTGATGCGTGGTACCGCGCACGTAACGAAAATCATGCACATGCAGGTTGGGGGAGATGGCATTGGCCGCGCCGCGCACCATATCGCGCAGGCGGTCAACCTCGGGATCGCCCACCACAATGGGATCAGCGTGAATGGTACAGAGAATACCGAGCTGCTCATTCAGGCGGCGTTCGATGTTATCGATGGTGTCGTGCGTTTCGTACACGTCCCGCGCACCGTCCACCTCTACGTGCAGGGAGGCCATGGTGTGCCCCGGGCCGTAGCTGTGCACGACGAGGTCATGGATGCCAAGGGCATCCGGATATTCCGAAACGATCTCCCGAATAGCGACCACCGTTTCGGCCACGGGCTTTTCACCCAGAATGGAGTTCTTGGTTTCGTTCAGGATCTTGCAGCCCGCTACGATGATCAGGATGGCCACGAAAATACCGAAATAGCCGTCAAGGAAGTACCAATCAAAGCAAAGGTACAGCACGGAGGAAAGCAACGCGGCGGCGGTAGAGATGCAGTCCATGAGGCTATCGGTCGCCGCGGCGCGCATAACAGAGGAATCGATCCTTCTGCCGATGCGGAAATTGAACAGTCCCAGCCAAAGCTTGGCGGCAATAGAGATCGACAGAATGATGATCGAGGGAATGATGTAGGTATCATCCGGCCTTGCAGGCGAAAAGATTTTTTCAACCGAGGAGATGAGCAGCTCCGCGCCCACCAGCAGAACGAGGAAGGATACGATCATGGAAGCCACGTATTCGATACGGGCGTGGCCAAAGGGGTGATCGCGGTCGGCAGGCTTGGCGGCAATACGGAAGCTGACAAAGGAAACGAGCGACGAGCCGGAATCCGAAAGGTTGTTCACCGCGTCAGCGGTTATGACGATCGAGCCGACCAGCGTGCCGATGAGAAACTTCATAACGGCAAGCAGGAAATTGCAGATCATGGACACGATGCTGACCATCGTACCGTAGCGCAAGCGCACGGTGGGGTCGCTTGTATTCTGTCTGTCACGCACAAACAGACGGGTAAGCAATTCTGTCATGTTGTTCTCCTAAAGCAAGAGCCCCGCAAGGGGGCTCTTTTTTATGATATGCCTATCAGGTATTCGTGATGTTGCCCTTTTCCTTGGCGGTATCGATCAGCAGCTTGTTGGTCTTTTCACGAAGGAACTGATCGCGAATCTCCTCCTCGTCAGCACCGTCAGCGTAGTCGGCGCCGTACAGCTTGATATACTCGGCATCCCAATACGCGTAATCCTCATCGGTCAGGGTGATGCCCTTGGTCTGCACGATATAACGGAAGACCATTTCCTGGCGGATATACTCGTCAGCCTCTTTGGCAAGGACCTCCATATAATCCTTACCGTAACCGTAAGCAGAGGCCACCACGTCACGAGTCAGTTTATCCGAGCCGAAGTAGTACTGATAATACTGCGGGTTGGTTTCCTTGAGGTACTCGAGGTACTCAAAACGGCTGTCAAACCAATCGTCGATATACTGATCCACCAGCTTTTCGGGGATATTGTGGAAGGTAGCGCCCTTGACGAACGCATCGTACATGGCGTAGAGCTGATAGTTCTTTTCGTTCTCCTTCATGTCATCCTCAAGGTACTTGCGGATCTCCGAGAAGCAGGATTCCAAAGCCGCATACGCCTTATCGCCCGTTTTGCCGAGGATGAGGTTGAGCATATCCACGTCGATATTCTCATGGGTATAGTAGCCGGAGGTATCACCGATGTGATACAGCTTGCAGAAGAAGATGACTTCCTTGCCGGCAAGGTCTGCCGAATAATTGGTGGGGAAGGTCACTCGCACACGAACCGGGTTATCCTCACCGTGCTCGGCAGGAACGTAACCGACAAGGCCGGATTCAAAGCCGGGGATATAGGTGTTCGAGCCGATCTTGAGGCGGGTGAGCGAGGTGACGATGCCTTTCTCAAAGCCGATGCCGAGATCCACGATCTCGGTATAAGAAAGACCGGTTGCTTCCACGTCCGTGATCTTGCCTGCCGTAACGGCATCGTTCAAAGCCGAAATGGTTACGCCGCAGTACACGAGGTAGAGCTCATCCCCGTTGGCAATCGGGCGGGTCTTGTCCTCTACCGGTTTATAAAAAGGATTACTCGCATCTTTGAAGAAGGCGTTAAAATTATCGTAAACGTCCTCGTCCTTGATGCTGCTTTTGGCCGAGAACTTGATGTCAAAGGGATCGGTACCGAGGGTAACGTACTTGGTCATATCCTCGGTTCGGTAATCAAATCTGGTGCTGCAGCCCGCAAAGGCCAGGAGCAGAGTGGCCGCCAAGAGAAACAGGGCGACGAGCTTTTTCGTATTTTTCATGAGTATCCTCCATTTTTTACTTCTTATATTGTATACTACAAAGTACGGTTTGTCAAGCACGGATATGTGAACATTTTTCACGCCCCTCCATATTCTGTTAGTGTACGGCGTACCTGCCGTACATTCCAACGAAAGGAGTGCCTTTCATGGAGCCATGCACGTTCATTCTTGGCACCGTTACACGCGCGCTTGCCGCGCGCCGCTTGCTTTCCTCTTCCGGTATTATCACGCGGATGGTCAAAATCTCGGGAATGCACAGTGACGGATGTGCTTACGCGCTTTTGGTGGCGGCCGCGGATATGGCGGCCGCCATTCAAATTTTGGAAACGAACAAGATCCCCTTTGAATGGTCACGGAGCAATAACGGGTGAGGATATGATCTATTTTGACAACGCCGCCACCACCTGGCCGAAGCCACCCGGCGTTTTACGGGAGCTCAAAAGAAGCATCACGCTTTACGGCGGCAATCCCGGTCGCGCCTCTCACGAGCTGTCGCTTCGCGCCGCGGAAAAGATCGACGAGGTGCGCCACGGTGTGGCCGCCCTGTTTTCTCTTCCCCATCCCGAAAACGTGGTGTTCACCTTAAATGCCACCTACGCCCTGAACCTTGCCATTCGCACACGCGTGCGCCGTGGCATGCACGTTCTGATCAGCGACCGCGAGCACAATGCGGTCTACCGCCCTGTTTGCCGCCTGAGTGCCGAGGGGATCGCCGAATTCGACGTATTCTCCACACGCGGGGACGTGCGACGAAATATTGAGGCGCTTTTGCGTCCCGAAACGGGCATGTTGATCTGCAACCACGTGTCCAACGTGGACGGCGCGGTCGCCCCGATCGACAAGATCGGCGCGGTGTGCCGTGAATACGGTCTGTATTTTATCATCGACGCCTCTCAATCGGCGGGGCACGTGCCGCTGTCCTTTGCACCAAACGCACTGCCCGATGCGCTGTGTGCGCCTGCACACAAGGGGCTTTTCGGCGTGCAGGGCTGCGGCTTTGCCTGGCTGAAGAGCGCCGAAGAGCTTGCTACCTTTTTGGAGGGGGGCAGCGGCGCGTCCTCGCGCTTGCCGACCATGCCGACCGCGATGCCCGAGAAAATGGAAGCGGGAACCTTACCCACGCCCGCGATCGCCGCACTTGGCGAGGGTATACGGTTTTTACGATCGGTCGGCGTGGAGGCGGTGGCCGCACATGAGGCAAAGCTGGCCGATCGCCTGTGCGTGCACCTTTCGGGGGAGGAGCGCATCCGCATCTTTCGCGGGGAGGGGGCGGGACTGCTTTCCTTCATCTGCCGCGGAATATCCCCCGATAAGCTGACCTCCCTTCTGGATGCGCGCGGCATTTGCGTGCGTGGGGGGCTGCATTGCGCGCCGCTGGCGCACACCGCCTGCGGCACGGGGGAGGCGGGTGCTGTGCGCGTAAGCTTTTCCTACTTCAACCGCGAGGCCGAGGTCGATCGGTTTGCCGAGGCTTTGTTTTCTCTTTTATGAGGGTGCGAAAGCACCCTCTTTTCTTTTTTTGAAAATTATGTTACAATAATGTAACCGATATATTCTTTTTTCCGTCCTTTAGGGTGAAGGGCTAATGGACTGTCTAATGGGAGGTGACCGTATGGATGACGAAAGAATCGTTGCCTTGTACTTTGAGCGCGCAGAACAAGCGATTTCTGAGACGCAGAGAAAATACGGCAACTACTGTCGCGCGATCGCGCGTAATATTCTTTGTGACGACGGAGAGGCCGAGGAGTGCGAGAACGACACCTACTTGCGCGCGTGGAATGCCATTCCGCCGGCAAGGCCACGCTTTTTGCGCGCCTTTCTTTCGAAGATCACGCGTCATCTCGCACTTGACCGTTACGCTGCCAAAACGGCCGCCAAACGCAATGCTTCACTTTGTACGATCTCTGAGGAGCTGGCTACGTGCCTGCCGGATGTTTCTCAAGGAGATAGCGGTGAGCAGCTTGCTCTTTCGGATGCCATCAACCGTTTTCTTTCCGAGCTCCCTCACCGCACGCGCGTGATATTCGTACGCCGCTATTTTTACCTGCTTTCCATGCATGAGATCGCCCGTGATCTCAGACTTGGAGAAAGCCACGTAAAGGTCCTTCTTCACCGAACGCGCAACGCCCTTCGCCACTTTCTTGAAAAGGATGGTTTTTGTTTATGAAGAAAGAAGATCGGCATCTTTATGCCATGGGGAACCTTGATGAGCATTTCGTAGAGGAGGCCGCCCCTCAACGCCGCGTGCGGCGCGGCCGCCTTGCGGCGGTGCTCGTTGCCGCTTGCCTTGCACTTGTCCTTCTCATCCCCGGCGGGTATTACCTCTTCACGCCCCTGACGGTAGAGCAGCCCCCCGCCCTCTCCGACTTTGAGGAGAGTGAATACTTTCCGATCATTTCCATGCTGTACGACTACACCCCGCGTACACCTGTATACAAAAACAATTTTGACCGACTGCTAACCAATTTTCAAAACGGCATCGGCAATCTTTTGTCATTCGTTACAAACCTTGGCAGCAGCTCAAGCGGAGGCGATATACAATACGCGCCGCCCGCCGCGGGGGATGTTGGCGCAAGCGGTGTGCTTACCCCGAATCTCGGCAAGCCCGGCGAATACGTGGAGATCACCGACAATCAAGTGCCAAACGTGATCGAGGCCGATCTGATCAAGCGCAGCAGCACGCGCATTTACTACCTGAACGGACGTACCCTGTATATCTACCGCATTGACGGCGAAAAAACCGAGTGCATGGGCCAATACACGCTCTCTATTGAAAAAGCAAGCGAGAACGTCTACAACAGCAGTCGCACCGTAGACATGTATCTTTCTTCTGACGACAGAACGGTTACGCTGGTGTCTACCTGCTACAACAGCTACACCAAGATCGTGAATTTGGACGTCAGCGATCCCGAGTCGATCCGCGAAACGGACAGCATCCTGATCGGGGGAAGCTCGATCACCACCCGTTCCGTGGATGGCAAGCTGTTGGTTATAACCAATTTCTTCCCCGGGCACAATTACAGCGAGGAATCGTCCTTCGTGCCGCAGATCGATATGGGAAGCGGTCTTGAAAGCATCCCGATGGATTCGATCATCTATCCCGAGAGCATGAGCACGCGCCGTTACACGGTCGTTTGTCAGGTCGATCAAGCAACTCTGAATTACGAGGGGAGCGCAGCCTTTTTCTCCTACACGACCGAAAGTCTGTTTATTTCCGGCAATTCCATTTACTTGATGCGAACCTACAGAAAGCAGATCTCTCAACAGGGCGGCGTGGCTATACACAAGCTGTTCACCGATATCTCCCGCCTTTCTTTCGGCAAAGCCGGATTTGCCTTCCACGATCCGATCACCGTGGAGGGTGCGGTGAATAACCGTTACTGTATCGATGAATACAATGACATGCTGCGCGTGGTGACCGAAACCAAAACAACCACGGGAATCTATAAGGTTGACGTGGACGAGAACGGCAACGAGATCGGCCTCGGCAAACCGATCTCCATAGCGAGTGATACGAGCGCCAATCTGTATTGCATCGATCTTGCCACAGGTGAAGTGATCAATGAGGTGATTGGATTTGCACCGCAAGACGAAACGGTGGAATCGGTGCGCTTTGACGGTGATTTTGCTTACGTCTGCACGGCCAAGGTCGTCACGATGACCGATCCGGTATTCTTCTTTGATCTCTCCGATCCAATGAAAATCACTTACAAGCAAACAGCTGAGATCGACGGCTATTCCTCTTCCCTTATCAGCATGGGGGACGGCTCTTTGCTGGGTATCGGCGTAGGAAAAGAGTGGGGCAGCCTGAAGATCGAGGTGTATCGTGAGGAAGAGAGACGTGTGGTATCGATTTGCTCCTTTGAGCTGAAGGATTGCACGTATTCTTCAAATTATCGCGCCTACTATATCGATCGCAAAAAGGGATTGATCGGACTTGGCATCCGCCTTGACGATCCGAAGAAATTCGGAGATCGGCAGGTCTATCTCTTGCTGCACTTTGACGGAGAAAGTCTGAACGTATTACTGGCAGAGCCGCTTGCGGGATATTGTGACTACCAGCGCGGCGTGTATATCGACGGCTTCTTCTATATGTTCGGCGGTAACCAATACAAGGTCGTACCGCTTTCCCTCACAGAATAAAAACGGGAGCACCCGCCGTGGCGGGTGCTCTCCTTTTATGTATGCGAAAACGCAAGGCGGCAGGACTCGCCTGTCCACAGGGGAATTTTGAGGACGGCGCCGCCGTGCGGTCGCAGGGTGACGCGTTGCTTGCGGCCACGCCCGCCGTAGATGACGAAGAACTCGTCGGGCGAGCAGACGGTAAGCGGTGCGTCGCTCGAATTGACAAGCGTGACCAGGCTCTCCCCCTCCCCTTCTCTTGCAAAGGCAAAGAGTGTGGGAGAAAGATGCAAAAGACGGAAGCCGCCGTTTTCATAGGTTGGCTCTTTGCGACGAAGCAGGGCCAGGTGACGGAGCGTGGCCGTGGCGCGTGCCTCTTCTCCCGCAAAATAGGCAGGCACACCTGGCAGGGTGGCGGCGACGAGATAGGCAAGCTCCACGTAAGGGGTAGGGTCACAGATCGCGGTAGCGAGGGCATCGTCAAAGTACCCGAGCGCCCCGTCCGAGAGGAGATTGGGGATGCTTGCAAGGGCGCGCGGCGGCAGAGAGGCAAGCGTGGCATGACAGTAACAGGCCAAGCGTTCCGTTCGTTTTCCAAGGAAAAAGTCGAGCAGAGCCGTTCTCAGCGCGTAGGATATGGGCGCATCCAGCTCGTCACCAAAGAAGAAGCGACGGCGCGCCCCGAACGCGATCGACACGCCGCCTGCCTCCGTTGCGCCGAGGAGCAGGGGATTTTCTGCCTCCTTAAGCGCCCAGCGCAGGGCAGAAAGAAAGGCATCTCCAAAGCAATCGGCGGCGCGCACCACAAGACCGTTATATCCGAAAGAAAGGGCTTCGGCGATCACGCCATCCTCACCGCAGTATTCGGCAAGCGAGCCTTCACTTGCCTCGCGCGGCGCCAGCGGCAGCTCCCAAAAGGCAGGGCGCGGCTCTTCCTCTATGGGTGCATGCGGGGAGGAGGGAGAGCAAAAGCCGCCGAACAAGAGATCGGGATGCTCGGTGACACCAAGGAGCAACAAAAAATCGGCCAGCACGCACAGCCCCCTCTCGCGTGCGGCAGAAATAAAGGCACGCGGCCGCGGGGTGGAGGGATCTTCCCCCGGGCCGCGTGCCCCCCCTTTCGGCGTGGGGCAAAGGTAGACCCCCCGCACACCGAGAGAGGAAAGGGTAAAAAAGAGAGAGTCGGCGTCACCTACGGACATTTGCGCGGCGGCCTCCTCCGGTAAGCAATACAAACTACCGCCCGCGAGAGGAGCGCACAGCTCGCACTCGGACAAAAGAAGCAGTGAAACGGCCCTTTCACAGCGCTCATCCCGACAAAGGGTAAATTCTCCGTCCTCATCCATCCTGCCATACAGGCGGTATGGGGGACATTCCACAACGATGTGCAAATGACAAAGCGGCATGGCTGCGGACGGCAGGGGCTCGAGAAGCGCCCCCCAAGCCTCGCTGTCCCCCGCCCATTCTATAAGCGACAGGGACTGCACGAGAAGCGGCTCTCCCCCCTCTGACGTGAGGGTGAGGCGGGCGGCCGTGATGCCCAGCGAACGTGGCAGGACCAAAGTCAGACCAAGGAGTGCGGAGGGGGAAAGGACGCGTCTGCTGCCGATTTCTTTTCCGTTTTCGTAGAAATAAAGCTTGGCAGATACGTTTTTGGGAATATTCTCCAAGAGGCTTGACTGCATACTTACACATCCTTTCCGAGCGTTATGGCAAAGCCGTCCTCACGGCGACGAAGAAGCACGGCGGTACAGGCAGGCACGCGCATCATCAGGTAGATCCCTCTCTCGTCCCGTTCGGTGGCAAATTCCTTTTCATAGCCCTCTCCCCACTCGCCCGAGAAGAAGACGGTTTCATACACGCCTTCCTTTTCAAGGTTCAGGCGGTAATCGTACAGGTCGCTTCCGCTAAAGGAGATCACGGCCACGATCTCGCCCCCCCGCGCATCGCGGCGGACATAGGCAACGAGGTTGGCATCCGCCCGATCCGCATCGATCCAAGAGAAGCCCTCGGGGGAAAAGTCGCGCTCCCAAAGGGCGGGGGTATCCAGATAAAAGCGGTTGAGGGCGGCGGTGAAGGCGTGCAGGTCACGGTGGCGGGGGTCATCCAGCAAAGAAAATTCTACGGCTGCCATATGATTCCATTCATTTTCCTGCCCGAATTCCGTTCCCATAAAGGTCATTTTTTTGCCGGGGAAGGTCATGAGAAAGGTCATAGCGGCACGGAAGGTGGCAAACTGTGCGTCCCGCCCGCCCGCGATCTTGGAGAAGAGGGAGCGCTTGCCATACACCAGCTCGTCATGCGAGATGGGGAGCACGTAGCGCTCGCTGTACGCGTACATCATGGGAAAGGTCAGGGCCTTATGGTGATACCGTCGGAAAAGGGGGTCGCGGGAAAGGTAATCAAAGAAATCGTTGGCAAAGCCCATATTCCATTTCAGGGTGAAGCCAAGTCCCCCCTCCGACACGGGGGTGGTGACGGCGGGGAACGCGGTGGATTCCTCGGCAACAAGGAGTGCGTCGGGGAATTCTTTGGCTACAGCGCTGCCAAGCTTATGGAAAAACGCGATGGCCTCGAGATTTTCCCGTCCGCCGTAGGAATTTGGCGTCCATTCTCCCTCGCTGCGATCGTAATCGCGGTAGAGCATGGCGGCAACGGCATCCACGCGCAGGCCGTCTATATGAAATTCGCGCAGCCAATACAGGGCGTTGGACACGAGAAAGCATTGTACCTCTTCCCTGCCAAGGTCAAAGTAGCGCGTGCCCCATCCGCGGGATTCCATGCGGTCATGCCCCTGATACTCGTACAGAGGTTGACCGTCAAATTCATACAGCCCCCACGCGTCCTTTGGAAAATGAGCAGGCACCCAATCCACAAGAACCCCGATCCCCGCACGGTGAAGCCTGTCCACGAAGGCGCGGAAATCGTTCGGTGAGCCAAGGCGGGAAAGGGGCGCGTAATACGCGCCGACCTGATACCCCCACGAGCCTTCAAAGGGGTGCTCTGCCATCGGCATCAGCTCCAGGTGCGTGTAGCCCATACGCCGCAGATACGGAACGAGGAAGTCGGCAAGCTCGGCGTAGGAATAGGGCGTGCCGTCCTCATGGCGCAAAAAGGAGAGCGCGTGCATTTCGTAGATATGCAGGGGCGCGGAAAGAAAATGCCCATCCCTCTCACAGACGGTGCGGCGGCGGTGCTCCATCCATTCTCCGTCACAGAAGGAAAAAGCCTCTTCCCCCGTAACGATCGACGCGCCCCCTGCCCCACCCTCGGAGGCAAAGGCGTAGGGGTCGCCCTTCAGCAGCACGCGCCCATCCTGCGACACCAGGCGAAGCTTATAGCGGGACAGTGCAAGCGAGCGTTCGGAGATATATTCCGCCTCCCATACTCCTTTATCGCTGACGCGGGAAAGGGGCACTCCCTCCCCCTCCCAGCCGAAGGCATCCCCGACAAGGGAAACGGCGCGGGCATTCGGCGCCCACGTGCGGACCGTGTAACGGTAGCCGTCCTGCAGCCGCTGTCCGTGCAGACCGAGATAATCGTAGGCGTGGAAATTGGTGCCTTGGTGAAAAAGGTACTCCGAAAGGGCCTTGTCCGTATTTTTCATAATTTCTCCTGTTTTTTCAAATATCATCATGATCATAGCAGAAAAGGCTTGTCTAAAAAGCGCGCACGGTGCGGGCGGTTTTTGCAAGTTCTTCTCATTTCTTAGCTTGTTTGACCAAAGAAAGGGCTTTTTTGACGAAGGAGAAGGAGGATGCGTTGTCATAAACGGCAAAATATTTGCCATAATAGACAAAACAACATGGGGGAATTGACAAAAGGAGAATTCTGCGGTATAATATTTACAGAAAATTGTGGATACAACGGAGGTATCTTGATGTATTATCTCGGTATTGATCTTGGCGGCACGAACATTGCCGTCGGACTTGTCAATGAGGAGTTTTCCATTGTGGCAAAGGACAGCCTGCCTACCCCTGCCACCGATCCCGTAGCCATTGCGGACACCATGACCGTGCTCTGCCGCCGCCTTGTGGCGGGAGCGGGACTTTCCTTTGAGGATGTGGCCTATGCGGGCATCGCCTGCCCCGGCATCGTGGACCGTGCAAACGGCGAGGTGATTTACGCCAACAACATCAATTTTGACCACTTCCCGCTGGCACGCCTGCTTTCGGAGCGCATGCCGTTAAAGGCGGTCTATTTGGAAAATGACGCCAACGCAGCGGCGCTTGGCGAGGTAAAGGCCGGCGGCGCGCGCGGTGCCAAAAATTCCATTATGATCACGCTTGGCACGGGCGTTGGCGGCGGTATCATCATCGACGGGCAGGTCTACATGGGCTTTAACTGTGCAGGCGGTGAGCTTGGTCATATGGTGATCGAAAAGAACGGCGTTCCCTGTACCTGTGGACGCCGCGGCTGCTTTGAGGCCTACTCCTCCGCCACCGGTCTTGTACGTATGACGAAGGAAAAGATGGAGGCACACCCCGAATCCCTGATGCACGAGCTGACAAGGCGCTACGGCAAGGTCAGCGGCCGCACGGCCTTTGACGCGGATCGCGCGGGGGACGCGGCAGGTGCTGAGGTGGTGGCGGAATACGTTTCCTATCTGGCCTGCGGACTTGCCAACCTGATCAACATTTTCCAGCCCGAGGTGCTGGTGATCGGCGGTGGCGTGTGCAACGAGAAGGAAAATCTCTTGAATCGCCTGTGTCCTATCGTAGAGAAGGAGGCGTACGGCGGTGATCGTGTTCCCGCGACCAAAATCCGCATTGCAGAGCTTGGCAACGATGCGGGCATCATCGGTGCGGCCTGTCTTGGACTTTGATACACCAAAACGGAATACAAGCGGGCGAAAGCTATACTTTCGTCCGCTTTTCTCGTTTTGCGAGAGGAACTTTGCTTTTTCTTGCGTTTTCTATTGATTTTTTTCGTTTTTAGTGCTATAATTTGTCCTGTTGAAAGAAAAAGCGACTGTATGCTGCACGGAGGAAGAGATGGAGAAAAAATTTCGATTGGATTACAAATGGGTCATCGTTGCCGTATGCTTTTTGATGGTCATGATCTCGCTCGGCTTTGCGAGCTCCACCCGTTCCCTCTTTCCCGATGAGATCGCCGAGGATCTGGAGGTCCAGCGCAGCCTGGTGGCGATCGGTGACAGCATCCGCTTCATTGCCACGGCGATCGTCAATCTGTTTTTTGGCAGCCTGATCGTGAAGTTTGGTCCTAAAAAGCTCATCCTTGCGGGATTTATCTGTCTGACCGCTTCCATGGTCTGCTACGCGACCGCCCCGAACCTGATCCTGATCTACATAGGCGGTGCGTTGCTTGGTATCGGTTTCTCCTGGACCACGACCACGATCGTCGGCTACGTGGTCAACATCTGGTGCAAGGAAAACAAGGGCACGATCATGGGCGCGATCCTCGCCTCCAACGGTCTTGGCGGTGCGATTGCCATTCAAGTAGTAGGCTCGATCATCGATCCCACCGTCACGGGCAGCTACCGTAAGGCCTACTTTCTGATCGCCGCGATCATGGCGGTCATGGCGGTCATCATGCTGCTCTTCTTCCGTGACAAGCCGAAGAACAGCGAGTCCTCTGCCTCCGCCGCCCCCGAAAAGAAGAAGAAAAAGCGCGGCAGAGATTGGGCAGGCATCGAATTCTCGGTTCTTCTCAAAAAGCCCTACTTCTGGGCGGCTATGCTTTGTATCTTCTGCACGGGTCTGATCCTACAGGGCACAGGCGGCATCTCCGCCATGCATATGAAGGACGTTGGTGTGGATTATGACCGTGTCAAGGCGCTCCTTTCCTTTGGCTCGTTGCTCCTTGCCATCTCCAAATTTCTCACGGGCTTTCTGTACGACCGCTTCGGTCTTCGCGTTACCGCCACCACCTGCACGCTGTTTGCCATCGTATCCGGTTTCATCCTGATCGCCGTGCAACCTACCAATCTTGGCTTCGTGCTGGCCGTCGTTTACGTCATCCTTCACCAGTGCGCTCTGCCTTTGGAAACGATCATGCTCCCGATCTACGCGGCAGACCTGTTTGGTCAAAAATCCTACAGCAAGGTGCTGGGCATCTGCGTATCGGTCAACGTAGCGGGATATGCCTGCGGCGGTTATCTGATGAACCTTTGCTTTGATATTTTCAAGAGCTACATCCCTGCGCTCTACATCGTCGGCTTCCTGATGGTTGCGATCCTGATCCTTTTACAGATTGTGATCTCGGCGGCACACCGCGAGCAAAAGCGCATAGAGGCGGAGCTGATGGCCGATGGCGAGCTGCTCTCTGCCGAGGCTTAAGCCTGATATATAAAAGAAGCGCGGAACGCATGCCGTCCTGGCCTTCTTTTACGTGACGGGGGCGGCAAGACGTTCCTCCACAGCCGAAAGCAATATCTCCCTCTCATGAAACGGTATGCGGCGATCTCCGATCAGCTGATACGCCTCGTGTCCTTTGCCTGCCAAAAGGATCACATCTCCCGGCCGTGCATGGCGAACGGCATAGAAAATGGCCTCACGCCTGTCGGGGATAGCGACGAATTCCCGTTCGTTTTCCGCAAGCACACGGCAGATCTCGCGCATGGTTTCCTCGGGCGGCTCTGTGCCGGGATTGTCGGCGGTGACGATGCAAAAATCCGCAGAGCAGGCCGCCTCGGCAAGCTCCGTGCGGCGGCTGTAGGTGCGCGCTCCAACCGAGCCGAACAGGCAGACCAGCCGTGCGGGTGCATAGGCTCGCAGGGCCGAAAGCGCGGCACGCAGGCTGTAGCCGTTGTGCGCGTAATCGATCAAGAAATCCACGTCGGGCAGAGGGGTTTTGACCTGCTCAAAGCGACCGCGAACCGAGATATCCGCCAAAAGGCCGCAGAGCGTACGGTAGGACACGTTCTCCCCCTCGTAGGTGGCGAGGTATTCCTGCACGCCCGCAAGAGCCAAGAGGGCGTTTTCTACGTTACATTCCCCCGGCAAGGGGATGCTGACGGGAATGCTGTCACCCCCCTGCACGGACAGAAAAAAGGAGGTAGCGAAGTGCGCGTTGTGGCGATGCTCGCGTATCCGTTCGGCATACAGAGCGTTATCACTCGACCGACAGGACACCGTAACGGTACGGGAGGCAGAGGCGCCTGCCATCATATAGGCTGCGGCAGGATCGTCCGCGTTGACGATCATGGTGCGGCATCCCATATCCGAAAAGAGACGGGATTTTGCCTCGCGGTAGTGCCGAAAATCCGGGTGCTCCCCCTCCCCGATATGATCGGCGGCAAGATTGGTAAAGAGGCAGATCGGAAAGGACAGCTCGGCCACGCGGCCGCAGGAAAGCGCTTGCGAGGACACCTCCATGATCACGACCCGTATGCCGTTTTGCCGCATATCCCGAAAGGCCTGATGCAGGGTGGGCGCATCCGGTGTGGTGTTTTTGCTTTCCAGACGGACGTGAGCATACCAGATCCCCTCCGACCCGATATAGCCCACCGGCACGTGTACGGCACGTAAGAGATGATACATCATCACGGCGGTGGTGGTTTTCCCTTTTGTTCCCGTGATGCCGATCAGCGTCAGCTCCCGCTCGGGGTAGCCGTACCAAAGGGAAGAGAGCCGCGCAAGTGCCAAGCGACAATCGGGCACGTAGGCTACAAGAGTATCCTTTGGCAGGTGAGGCGGATATTCGCACAAAAAACAGCGGCAGCCGCGTGAATAGGCATCCATGGCATAGGCGTGGCCATCCTGCTGTGCGCCCCGCAGGCAAACGAACAGGCTGCCTGCGTGTGCCTTGGCAGACTCGGTACAAAGAGCCACGATCTCCTCATCCCATTCTCCCTCGGGCAGGCGAACGGCGGCAAGAGTCGAGAGCAAGTGGGACAGACGCATGACGCTTCTCCTTTTCTTTTAATCGTTTGCCGCATGCCGTGATCGCGCGGCGCGCCAGCAGCTCTACGGGGTCAATGATCGGCATAGAACGAATACCGCCCTGCCAAGAAAAAGCACAGGCAGGGCACATGGCGGCAGGCAAGGACAGCTCTGTACAGGAGAGCGATACCGCATCCGCCCCAAGGGCGGCAAGGTCGGAGATGGCGGTACGGAGGGTTGCGCCAAAATCCGTTCTGCCGCGCTTTAAGGTTTGATAAATCAAGCTTTGGAGCTGCTCCTGTACAAGCGGCGAGGGGTATAGGACGTCAACGCCGCGCGGCTTTGCCGCACGATCGTAGATTTCGGCATACCGCGTTCCCGCCGTGCACAGCACGCCAAGGTGGTGGCAACCGTGCAAAAGCGCTTCCTCCACGGTCAAGGCGACCATATCCAGAACAGGCACGGAAAGGGCGGCGCGGAGCGCGGGGAGGTAAGCGTGGGCGGTGTGACAGAGAAGCACCAAAAGATCGGCGCCGCCGCGAACGAGGTTTGCTCCCTCACGCAAAAGAACCTCCTCTGCCCGCCTGTCACCTGACAGGATGCTTTGCGTACGGTCGGGTGTGGAGGCGCGGCCGGAGAGGAGCACGTCCACGTGATCGGCATCCCGCTCTGCGGCGGTAAGCGACACCAGACGAGAATAGAAATGCGCCCCTGCCGCAGGACCGCAACCGCCAAGGATGCCCAGCGTCATGCCCCTCTCCTTCCAAAAAACCGCCTCGGATCTTTCTTGTTTCAAGAGAAAATCCGAGGCAGATTAAATTTTAACGTTTCATTTCCGAAAAACAGCGGAATTTCTGCGCCTCACGGCGCATGTGCTCCCACACGTAAACACGGCGCAGGGGATTGAGAAAAAGATCGGCTGTGGGGTGCAACAGCGACACGTCGCGCCCTGCGCGGTGCATCCTTTTACAAAGCACGGCATCCCGATCGCGCGCGGTATGGCGGCAGACGGTAGAAAGCGGCACGGTACGGAAGAGCACGTTTTCCGTGACAACCGTGGGAGCAAGATCCATTTGCTCTACCACGTCCCGTACCACGATTTCAGCGGGGTTGACCCCCGCCGCCGTGAGAAAATAGTTGCTTCTTCCCTGCCGCAGATTCAGCTCAAGCACAAAATCACGGCCGCGTGCATCACGGCGAATGTCGAGATTGGCAAAGCCGCGGTAACCGAAGTCCGTGAGCATACGCACGATCCTTTCCGCCACGGGCGGAATGGGGGCGGTCAAAAGGGCGGCGTAATTTCCCTTGCCGCATGGGGTCATTTCTTCGAGAAGGGCACGGCCGCAGGCACGAAGCACCGCCCTGCCGTTTCGGTCAAAATACAGCGTCAGAACGAAAGCACGAACACGGTCTCCGCCGATATACCGCTGGGCAAGCATAGCGCCGGGATACCCCGCCCGACGGATGCGAGAGAGAACGTCCTCCTCTTCCCTTGGACTGTGAACAAGATACACCTTTTCCATTTCGGGAAAGGGATACTGCCAATACAGGTGGCTTTCGGCCGGCTTGAGGATGTGGGGATAGCCCAGCCGCCGTGCGGCTTCGGCAAGCCGCGCGCGGCTTGGTATCCCCCGATACACGACGGTATCGGGGGTGGCGATTTCATAGTCCGCACAGGTACGGTAAAAGACATCCTTTTCCGAAAGGCGCAGCGCGCGGGGAGGTGGCACGGACAGGGCAAAATAGGGCGACAGCGCGTCCCGATGCTCGATCAGCAGGCGCGCGTATTCATCCGTACAGGCAAAAAGGAGAAGGGTCTTTCCCTTCTCTTTTTTGTAAAAATCGAGCAATACGCGGCGGCAGACGGAAAAATCGGATAAATTCGGAACGGAGATATGGCGTAGGTAACGCGAGAAGCGCGTGGGGCCGAGCGACTGTTTGCCAAAGGCCACCGAGGGAATGCCGTAGGCTTCAAAAAAGGAGCGCGCCATGCCGTAGCAGTTGAGGTCGCCCCCCAGCATCACAGGAATAAAGTTTGCCTGCACCGTGCCATCTCCTTTTCCTCTTTTGCCCCTATTGTACCCCATTCGGGGAGATCCATGCAAATTACCAAGAAAAAGTCGTTGGCTCTCCTGCCTCACGCAGATCGGCAAATCCGCCCTGCCGCAACACCTCATAGACCGCCACAGCCACCGAGTTGGAGAGGTTCAGACTGCGGAGCGTATCCCGCATGGGAATACGAACGGCGCGCTCGCCGTAGGCGCGGATAATATCCTCGGGCAGACCGCGGGATTCCGGGCCAAACAAAAGCCACACGTCATCCGTATAACGCGGCTCGGTGTAGGCACGCGGCGCTTTGGTGGAAAAGGGATAGATCGGTTTGTCGCCATGAATGCGAAAAAATTCCTCGGCGTTTTCGTAGTAGGTGATATCCAGCTTATCCCAATAATCAAGCCCTGCACGCTTGAGCTTGCGATCGTCGATTGCAAA
>JAZQWX010000022.1:0-11338 GCA_045632565.1 Eubacteriales bacterium
CCGCACCATGCCCGGCATGCTGCTCTCCGAGTCCACGGAGATCTACGCCGTGATGGAGATCAAGCAGGAGATGGCAGACGCTTTGCGTGAAAAATACCACGCAACCAAGGCTTACGACAACGAGGACGATCTGCTTGCCGATCCCAATGTGGATGCGGTGTACATCGCCTCCCCCGTCAACTGCCATGAGCGTCAGGCACGCAAGGCCGCCGAGGCCGGCAAGCACATCCTGATCGAAAAGCCCATCTCGCTGAACGCGAGGATCTCCGAGGAGATCTGCCGTTATGCCGAGGAAAAGGGCGTGAAGATCGCCGTTGGCTTTATGATGCGCTACGCGACCTATCATCAGGAGATGAAGCGCCTGATCGCCGAGGGCAAGATCGGCAAGATCGTGTCCTGCCGCGCTTCCTTTACCTGCTGGTATCCCGAAATTCCGGGTGCATGGCGTCAGACCAAGGCATATTCCGGCGGCGGCTCGATGACCGACCTCGGCATCCATTGCCTCGACCTGCTCGAATACATCACCGGCGCGCGCATTGAAACGGTTGGCGCACTGGCCGACAACCAGGTCTTCAGCTACGAGGTAGAGGACGGCTGTACCGCCCTGTTCCGCCTCTCGAACGGCGCGTTTGGTACGGTAGACGCTTACTTCAACATTCCCGATGACGCCGCCCGCTGCCGCATTGAGATCTACGGCACGAAGGGCAGCATCCGTGCAGAGGGCAGCATCGGCCAGATCGACGGCGGTGACGTGACCGTTACCCTCTCCGATCCCGGTGACTACGATCCGATGCAGGAGCACGTCCGCGTGGACAGCTACCAGATGGAGGGCGCAGGCCTCAACATGTACGAGCGTGAGGTTTCCTCCTTCAACGAGTCCATTCTTACGGGCAAGCCGATCGAGGCACCCGCCATGGACGCCGTTCACATCCAGAACGTGATCGAGAGCATCTATCGCTCCGCCGAGGAAGGCAAGTTCCTCTCCCTGTAAATATGAGAAAACCACGGGATTTTTCCCGTGGTTTTTTTCGTTTTATCGGTACTGGCTTGCGGAGAAGAAGAAGGGGCGGTTATACCAGAGCGTATCGCCGTGGAAGGGGACGTCGTCCGTTGCGGCATCGTAGCGCAGACGCTCCTCCTCCAGCTCCCCGATGGACGCGAGCGAGCCGTCGAGGTAAGCGGACAGGCGTTCTTTGGTCGTTTCAAAGCGGGCGATCAGCGTGCCGTATCGCAGATCGTGAATCTCCCAACCAAAGGGCTTGTGATAGGTCATCCACGCTTTTTGGTGGGCGGCGGACAGGGCGCGAAGCTTTTCGATGATCAGGTCACATTCCTTTGCCAGCGCGGCAAGCGCGGCCTTATCCTTCGTGTCATAGGCGGCCTTGAGGCGCACGCCAAAATCCGCCTTGTTTTCCAAAAGCTCGGACAGGCGGCAGATCAGGTCGTAGGCGGGGGCAAATTCACCAAGATCAGCGGACGGCTTTGCCAGTTTGGCGGACAGGGCTTTGTAATACGCGGCCACCTCGGGGATCATCTTGACGTGCGCGTCAGCCAGACCGATCAACGGATCGTTGTACAGCAGGGGGCGCGTATCGTTCACGTCGCTTCCGTCGGGATGCTCGACCGCCTCGCAGGCGACGATATCATTGTAATCGGCGGCGCAGGCCATGGCAAAGCATTCCTTGGCACGGTCAACGTCAAAGGATCCGTTATAATCGTAGTCGGCGTACCAGGCAAGCCCTGCAAGGCCCATGAACAGGCACCCCTCCGCACCGTTGTGCCAGATGGTGGCAAAGATCTCCTCTACCCCCGCCTTGCGGCAGGCGTCAAGAGCAGGCCTCGAATACTTTTCGGAACGGGAGAACAGCGGGCCGTAGCCACTCCAGGTCCACACGCCGCCCGCAAACAGGCTGTCGCGGCCGAAGATGCGCTGGTGCTTTTCGATGTTGACGGCGTAGAATTCCTCTTTTTCCTGATAATAATCCCAGAACACCTGCTGGATGCCCTTCGGGATCTTTCGGATCACCTCGTCGGTAAATTCCACACGCATGTCATAGTCCGAATAGCCCTCAAGATCTTTACCTGCCAGACGGAAGAACATGTCGCTCCACATCATCGGCTCAAGCCCCTCGGAGCGCACGATCTCGATGATCTTTTCAAGATGCTCAAAGTAAATATCCTGCTGCTCACGGAAGCCGTGACGCTTGCGATACGCGCCAAGGCCGATATCGGCGGTTTCATCCATGCCGACGTGAATGCGGCGAGAGGTAAAGCACTCCTTCAGCGTGCGGACCATCGCGCGGATGAGGTCGTAGGTCTTTTCCTCACCCACCAGCATGACGCTAGCCGTATCGCAATAGGGGGCGGCGGCGGGCCACCACAAATGAGTAGAGAGGTGTCCGAGCACCTGAATACAGGGGATCAGCTCAATGCCCAGCGTGGCGGCGTAAGCATCCAGCTCACGAATCTCGGCCTTGGTATAACGGCCGCGCATATAGCCGAAATAGGGATACTCCTTGATCTCGTAGGTATCCTCGGTATACAGCATGTACATATTCATGCCCATGAGCGCCATTTTGCGGAGCATGGATTTGACGGTGGCAAGGTTCATTACACCGTTGCGGGACATATCCACCATAGAACCGTTGGTCTTAAAGAGGGGGGTGCTTTCCTCAACTTTTTCGGTCACGCCGTTTTTGAACCAATATACCAGGGTGGCAAGCCCACGGAAGAAGCGGGGCGCGCCGTCACCGTAGGTGACCGTGGCCTCTTTGCCGTGAAGAGAGATCGCAAGGGTACGCTCGCTTACCTCCTTTACCGTCACGGTCAGGTCGGCGTTTTCCGCAACTACTCGAATACCGAGATCCTCTGCCACCAGGGCGATGCCGGCGGCAAGCTGCTCTCCGTTTTTAAAACAAAGCTTGATCATGGTTTTGCTCCTTCGTGAAGATTTTTTCATTTTTTTCATTATACCACAGGCACCGTTTTTTGCAAGGCTCTATCTGCTTTTTTGGCAAAAAATACATAAAACAGCCCGATGAAAATTCATCGGGCTGTTTTCAGTTGTGGCAGAACGAACCGCCTACGTATTGTTCGGTCAGATAATCGGCATTGGTACCGTCATTTCGCACATTGACGGACTCACCGTCCACGTACCAGCCGCTATTGGTGACGAAGGTAACGCTGGCAAGCGAGGAGCACCCCGAAAACGCGTACGAGCCGATATAGTTCACCTTGGACTGCACGGTAAACACAGACAGCTTTTTGCAATCGGCAAAGGCATAGCTGTCAATTCCCTCCAAATTGCTGTTGAAGCCGAAGGAGATGCCCGAAAGAGCCGTGCAACCGGCAAAGGCACGCTTCCCTACGCGCTCCACACAGCGCGGCAGCTCCACGAAGGTAAGGCTTGTACATCCAAAAAAGGCCTGATCGTCGATCTCCAAAAGACAGCTTGAGCCAAAGCTGAGCCGTTTGATCTCACGGCATCCAAGGAAGGCGTCTGCACCGATCGCAATAACAGGCTCTCCCAGATATTCGGCGGGGATGGTCACGGTCTCCGCATCTCCGTTATACCCCACAACGGCATAGCCGCCCGAAACGTGTGCAAAGGTAAAAGCGGGAGCGTCGGATTCACGGCGGTCAGCGCAATCATAGCAGCGGTTGGAGGGGGCGTAGGTATGCGCCCTTTCGTTCGCGCGGGCCACACAGCCGTCATGGCTACAGGGATTAAAGTGGATCTCTCCGTCCGAGAAAAACTCTTCCGAAAACACGTGTGTCAGCGCGGGAACGACCTGCTCCTCCTCGGTGGAGCAGAGCGTGCAGGTGCGTTTTTCCGTTCCGTCCTGCTCACAGGTGGCGGGGACTACGGGTGTCCATGCGCCAAAATCGTGCGTACAGGTAGCGGGGTCTATCGGTCCTGTTGGGGCAGGCGTATCCTCTCCGCCGGGACAGGCAACAAGCGACAGAGCAAGCAGGGTAAGCATGCAGAGATATAGAAGTGTTTTTTTCATATGCCTCGAAGCTTCCTCCAAAAAATTCATCTCATACCCTACCATTATACCACAATTTTCTCATTTGTCAACCTCAAAAATAAAGCAAGGGGCGCGCTCCGCAGAAACGCGCCCCCGCTTTGGCTTTATTCTTCGGTTTTTTCAGGCTCCTCGGAGGCCTCGTTCTCCTCTTCCTCACGGAAGTAAGGGGAAGCCGGCTCTGCCGCGCGGCGGATGTCCTCCGCCTTTTCCTTAATGCGACGAACGGGTGCGCTTTCGCTTACCTTTTCGCGGATCGCCTCACCGGTTTCGGTGGCCTTTTCCTTGGCGATGGCATATCCCTCTGCGGCCTTTTCGCGCAGGGTGGCACAGCCCTCGCCTACCTTTTCACAAACCTTGCGGTAACCGTTATTCCATTTCTCCTTGATGGCGGCGGCCTTTTCGGGGTCGTCCATCACGTCCTTGGCAACCAAAGCGGCACCGACAACGGCCGCGCCGACGATCACACCGAGAAGTGTACTGTACTGACTCATCCTGTTTCTCCTTTTCGTTTGAAAATTTAGTTGCGGTACTATATCTTATCCGTTTTTTGAAAAAATATCACCAATGAGCTTTGTATACGCGGAAAAAGCGGTGGGAAGCGCATAATCCCGCAGAATGTCCTTCGGTGAAAGAAACAAAAGCGACGGATTGGCTTGCTCTGTTTTTTGCACGTTGACAAGGCGTCCCTGCATCCGCCAGACAAGATGCGTAAAGACGTGCTTTGCCTGCGGCAGGGGAGCAGCTTCAAAGGCAAGCAGCCCGTTTTGCGCGCAAAATTCGCGTGCCAAGCGATCCGGCGTTTCCTCATCCGTTGGCGGTGCGGGAAGCTCCACGTGGGGCAGCTCCCAAAGACCGCCGAGAAGCCCTCCGCTCGGGCGGCGGCGAAGTGCGTATCTCCCCTCCGCATCCGTGAGCAGCAAAATCAGCTTGCAGCACTCCTTTTTCGCTTTTTTGGGAGAACGGACGGGAAGCGCGGCAGCGCAGCCCTCTTCCCGTGCGCGGCAGAGCGAGACAAGCGGGCAGGCCTCACACATGGGTGCGCGATTTGGCAAACAAAGCACCTCGCCAAGCTCCATCAGGGCTTGGGTCAGCGTCGCCGCATCCCCCGACGCACGGCAGGTAGCCGCATACAGGGCGCACAGCCGTTCGGTCACGCGCTTTTTGGTGGCGGGTGCCAGCACGTCTGCGTGATCGGCCGTCAGGCGGGAAAGCACGCGCAGTACGTTGCCGTCCACGGCGGGACAGGGCAAGTCAAACGCGATCGAGGCGATCGCGCCCGCGGTATAATCTCCAATGCCGGGCAGGGCGCGGACGGCATCATAGCTTTGCGGAAATTCTCCCCCATGCCGCTCTACGATCTCCAAAGCGGCTCGCTTCAGATTGCGGGCGCGGCTGTAATAGCCAAGTCCCTCCCACAGCTTCATCAGTCTGTCATCCGGAAGTGCGGCAAGCGCGCGGACATCCGGCGCTTCGGCAAGAAAGCGCGCGTAATAAGGCCGCACGGCCTCAATGCGCGTTTGCTGCAGCATGACCTCGGAGAGCCAAACGTGGTAGGGGGTGGCATCCTGCCGCCACGGCAGGGCGCGCGCATTTGCGCGATACCACAGAGAAAGGGGGGAGAAGATCTCCTCAAGAGGGCGATCCCCCACAAGGGTCAGCGCGTTTTTCATATGGCACAGGCGCCGTCCTCATCGAGAGAAAGCGGCACAACACGCCATGCGTGCGGGAGCTTTTCCACAGCGGGACGAACGCGCTCGGCAAAGCCGTCCTCGGTATAGATCGCCATGCAGGTCGAGCCGCTGCCGCTGATAAAGAAGGCGTGTGCACCGGCGGCAAGCGCGATCTCACGTACGGCTTCGTAGCCGTCGATCAGCGAAGCACGGTAGGGCTGGTGCAGGCGGTCTTCAAGAGAAGCAGAGAGCAGCTCGGCATCTCCTTTGGCAAGCGCGGCCAAAAGGACGGCAACGTGGGACACGTTAAAGACGGCATCCGCAAAGGGCACGGTCTTGGGCAACACGCCGCGCGCATCGTGGGTGCTGGTCTTGAAATCGGGAATAAAGGCACAAAAGCGCAGGGAGGGATGTACGGGGCAGGCGGCGGCAAGAGGCTTCCCTTCCTGCATCAGCGATGCCGTAAAGCCGCCGTACACGGCGGGGGCGATGTTATCGGGATGCCCCTCGATCTCGGTGGCAACGGCAAGAATATCCTCTTTCGTAAGACCAAGAGAAAGAAGCAGATTCGCGCCGAGCGCACCGCCGACAAGGAGCGTGGCGGACGAGCCGAGCCCACGCGAAACAGGCACGTCGCCACCGATGTCGATATGTACGGCAGGGGCTTCTTTACCCGCGCGGGAACAGGCGGCGCGGAAGGCAACAAGAGCCAGATTGTCCTCTCCCGCATAGGCGGCGGGACAGCCCGTGATCACGGTTTTTTCGGCAAGCTCGAAGGAAAAGACGTTGTAGAACGAAAAGGCCATGCCGAGTGAATCAAAGCCCGGGCCGATGTTGGCCGAGGTGGCGGGGACGCGAACGGTTACACGTTCCATTCTGTTTCCTCCGTTTTGGCGCGTACGTAGGCGGACATTTTGTCCACGTCCGTGATCGCCGTATGCTTGACCTCTTTATCCGCAAGGGCGGAGAGGGGCGCGGGGATGGGCGTTGCGCTGATCTCGGACAGCTTTTTCATATCGGCAAATTCATCCTCCCCTGCCGCGTGACCGAGGGCGGCCAGCACGTGACGGGAGAACTTATAGGGAGAGGCGGTGGACAGGATGACGGTGGGAGCACCGTTTGCCTCGTCACTGCCAAGCCACTTTTCATAGGCAGAAAGTCCGACGGCGGTGTGCGGATCGGCCAGATAGCCGTACTTTTCAAAGTACGCGCGGATGGCGGCGGCGGTTTCCGCTTCATCCGCCCAGGCGGCGGAAAACTCTGCACGCATAGCGGCAAGCGCCTCGGCGGGCAGACGGTAGATGCCCTCTTCCTTCAGGTCGCGCATCAGGGCGGCGGTCTTTTCCGTACCCACAAACATGGAGAGCAGGCGTTCCAAATTGCTGGAGATCAGAATATCCATAGAAGGAGAGGATGTGAGATGGAATTCACGGCGGCGGTCGTACACGCCACTCTCAAAGAAATCTGCCAGCACGCGGTTGCGGTTGGAGGCGCAGACGAAGCGACCGACGGGCAGACCCATTTTCTTGGCAAAATAGCCGGCAAGGATATCACCGAAATTGCCCGTGGGAACGACGAAGTTCACGGGGTCACCCATGGTGATGCGACCCTCCCCCAGAAGATCGCGGTAGGCCTTGAAATAGTAGGCGATCTGGGGAGCAAGGCGGCCGATATTGATGGAGTTTGCCGAGGAGAAGCGCATGCCGGGGGCAGGCTTATCTCCCGTAAAGATGGCCTTGACGCCGCTTTGCGCGTCGTCAAAGTTGCCGCGCACGGCACATACGGCGGTATTTTTGCCGGGGCAGGTGACCATCTGCTTTTTCTGTGCGGGGCTGACGCCGCCGTCCGGGAAAAAGACGATGATGCGCGTACCGGGCACGTCCGAGAAGCCCGAAAGGGCGGCACTGCCCGTGTCACCGCTGGTGGCGGTCAGGATGCAGATCTCGTCCGTGATGCCGCATTTTTTGGCGGCGGAGGTCAAAAGATGCGGCAAAAGGGAGAGTGCCACGTCCTTAAACGCGCAGGTCGGGCCGTGCCACAGCTCCATCACGTAGGCATCCCCCACCTTGGCAAGGGGCGCGATATCACCGTTATCAAAGCTTTCGTCATAGGCGGCCATCACGGCGCGGCGAAGCTCATCCTCGGTGAAATCGTCAAACAGACGGGAGAGGACGGCAACCGATATATCGTCACCCGACATGGAAGAAAGACGCTCCATCGGGAAGGCGGGAAAGCTCTCGGGAAGATACAATCCGCCGTCGGGAGCGATACCCTCGGCGATCGCTTCGGACGGAGTGCGGGTGATTTCGGGATTTCTTGTGCTAAAAAATTTCATTTTCTTTAATTCCCTCTTGATTTTTTGCAAATTTCATGATAAAATGGCTCTATTATATCTAATATACACCATTTTTCGCAGGATTTCAAGAGGTTTTACGGAAAAGAAAGGATTTGGAGATCAAAATCATGAAGGTAGCGATCCTTGGTATCGGCACCGTTGGCTCGGGTGCATACGACATTATTCAGAATACGCCTTGCGGTCTTGAGGTAGCGCGTGTTCTTGACCGCTATATTCCCGCGGGCATGGAGGGCATCGTCACGACCAATTACGATGAGATCCTGTCCGACCCTGAGATCAAGGTGGTGGCCGAGGCCATCGGCGGCCTGCATCCCGCCTACGAATTCGTAACGGCGGCACTCCGTGCGGGCAAGCACGTGGTCAGCGCCAACAAGCACCTCATTTGCCACTATTACCGTGAGCTGCACGAGCTGGCCAAGGAACGCGGCGTGCTTCTGCGCTTCACCCCCTCGGCGGGCGGCGGCATCCCGTGGCTGTTTAACCTCCGCCGTGCCTGCCGCTGTGACGAGATTGAGTCGCTGCGCGGCATCATGAACGGCACGACCAACTACATCCTGGACTGCATGCAGACTCTTGGCAGCGATTTTGCCGAGGTGCTTGCCGTAGCGCAGTCGCTCGGCTACGCCGAGGCAGATCCCTCCGCCGATATTGATGGCTGGGACGTGCGCCGCAAGTGCGCCATTTCGGCTTCGATCGCCTACGGCACCGTGCTCGGCGAGGATGACGTGCCCACCTTTGGTATCCGCACCGTCACGGCCGCGGATATTGCCTATTTCAAATCCATCGGCATGACCTGCAAGCTGCTGGCCTTTGCCAAGCGCGAGGGGGACGAGGTAACGGCTTACGTAGAGCCTACCCTGCTTCCCGCCGCCGCAACCGAAGCCTCGGTTGCCTCGAATTTCAACTGCATTTCCCTGTGGGGCAAATACGTCGGTCGCCTTTCCTTTATCGGACAGGGCGCGGGCAAGTATCCGACCGGCCACGCGCTTGTCGAGGATATGCTGGATATCCGCGACAAGGTTGACATGAAGCGCGCCGAGGGCGGTGCTTCGGTTACCGTGAACGCCGACCGTTTCCCCCACCGCTATTATATCCGTACAACAGCAGGGATCGACGATGCCATCGTGGAGCGCCGCGACGGCGACGTGGTGATCACCCATCCGCTTACCCCTGCCGCTATGCATAAAATTGCCGCCCTTGCGGCTGAAATTGACCCGCTTACGTTCATTGCGGGATTGGAGGACAGTGTTGAATGAAAGTAGTAAAGTTTGGTGGCTCTTCCCTTGCATCCGGTGAGACCTTTCGCCGTGTCAAGGAGATCATAACGAGTGACCCCGAGCGCAAGGTGGTGGTGGTTTCCGCCCCCGGCAAGCGCTCCTCAAGCGACAAAAAGGTAACCGACCTTTTGTACGTTTGCCACGCACACCTGCGTTACAAGGTAGAATTTGACGACATCTGGGAAAACATTGCAGGCCGCTATCGCGACATCGCCAAGACCTGCGGTCTTTCGGATGCCATTGAGGGCGCGCTTTCCGAGGTGCGTGCAGGCCTAACTCGCCGCGCGACCGTGGACGATATCGTTTCCCGCGGTGAATACCTCAACGCCCGCCTGATGGCCGAATACCTCGGTTATGATTTTGTGGACGCGACCGAGTGGCTCGCCTTCCGCTATGACGGAACGGTGGATTACGAAAAGACCTACGCCCAGCTCCGTGAGATCGCCAAGATCCATCCGAAGATGGTGCTGCCCGGCTTCTACGGCGCGCTGCCGAACGGTACGGTACACACCTTCTCCCGCGGCGGCTCGGACGTTACGGGTGCGCTCGCCGCAGCGGCTCTTTCGGCCGAATGCTACGAGAACTGGACGGACGTATCGGGTATTCTGATGGCCGACCCCAAGATCGTGGAGAACCCCAAGACCATCGAGCGCATCACGTTCAGCGAGCTGCGCGAGCTGTCTTACATGGGTGCAGAGGTTCTGCACGAGGAAACGGTCTTCCCCGTTCGTCAGAACAACATCCCCCTGTATATCAAAAACACCAACGCCCCCGAAGCAAAGGGCACTCTGGTCATGGAGAGCTTTGATGAAGAGAGTGAGGAGGAGCGTTCCCGCTTCATCACCGGTATCACGGGTAAAAAGCACTACTCCATCATCACCATCAGCAAAAACCGCATGGCAGAGGATATTTCCTTCGTCCGCCGCGTGCTGGAGATCACCGAAAAGCATCGCCTGACCGTGGAGCATATCCCGAGCAGCGTGGACAGCATTTCCCTTGTGATCGCAACCGCAGACCTGGAATACTGCCTGCACAATCTGATCGCGGACATCCGCGAGGAATGCGCGCCCGACAGTGTGAAGGTTTGCGACGGCGTAAGTCTGGTTGCCGTGGTCGGCCGCCGTATGGCCGCTGCTTTCGGCACCTGTGGCAAGGTGTTTGCCGCACTGGGTGATAAGGGCATCAACATCCGCATGATCGAGCAGGGCTCGGACGAGATCAACATTATCGTGGGCGTCATGGATGCGGACTTTGCCGCCACCATTCAGACTCTGTACCACAGCTTCACTTGATAGAAAGGACGAACAAGATTATGAAACTTTACCGTGTAGCCATTCTCGGCGCGACAGGCGAGGTCGGCCGCGAAATGATGAAGGTTCTTCGTGAACGCAACTTCCCGCTTGCAGAGCTCCGTCTGCTTGCTTCCGCCCGTTCGGCAGGCAAAAAGATGACCTTTGGTGACAAAGAGCTGATCGTTATGGAAGCCACCGACGCCGCCTTTGAGGGCATGGACATCGTGCTGGGTGCGGCATCTGCTGACCTGGCCCGCCAGTTTGCCCCCGCCATCCGTGCGGCAGGCGCTGTGTTCGTAGACAACTCCAGCGCATTCCGTATGCAGGATGACGTGCCGCTGGTCGTTCCGGAGATCAACCCCGAGGATGCGAAGAAGCACAACGGCATTATCTCGAACCCCAACTGCTCCACCATCATCACCCTGATGGCCGTGAAGGGCATCAACCGCCTCTCCCCCATCCGCGCGATGGTTGCCTCTACCTATCAGGCAGTCAGCGGTGCCGGTGCGGGCGGTCCGATCGAGCTTTCCGCCCAGATCAAGGCTCTTTCCGAGGGCAAGCCCGTGGAGTGCAAGACCTTCCCCTACCAAATTGCCGAGAACCTGATCCCCCACATCGGCTCCTTCAACGAGGACGGCTATACCACCGAGGAAATGAAGATGCAGAAGGAGGGTCGCAAGATCCTGCACCTGCCCGAGCTGAACGTGACCTG
>JAZQWX010000023.1:0-3338 GCA_045632565.1 Eubacteriales bacterium
AAATGATGGGTACGAAGGTGAAGAAGTACCGCCAGGATAAAGTGCCCTACACCGTGATCGTGGGCGACAAGGAAGCCGCCGAGGGAACGGTATCCCTGAAGATCCGCGGTGGTGCAGGCGCGAACGACGTACCGCTTGACAAATTCGTCGAGGCCTGCCGCGAGATGGTCAAGACCACCGCGCTGACGCTCGTAACCGAATTCTGATAACAAAGCAGGCAACCGCCGCGGCGGGTGCCTGTTTTTTTACTGTGTAAGAAGCTCTGCGATCTTTTCGAAAAGGATGTCTGCACATGCCAAATGCTGGCTGTACAGCGGATGACCCGACGAATGCGATCGGACCGGCAAATCAAGCGCGTGTGCGTTGATACCCTCGCTCTGCAAAATGGTGGCGGCCTCGGCGGTGGGGGTGGTAACATTTTTGACCATCATACCTGTACACAAGACAAAGATAATATCTTCGTTGCCGTATGCCTCATACAAGGTCTTTACAAAGGCAATGCACGCTTGCTTGAAGTCGTTTGCATTGTACGCCTGTGGGGAATTGGTGGCATTTGCGCCTGCATCGTTGGTACCAAGATTGATGATGACCACGTCGGGGGCGTTTGCCTGCATATCCCACTTATCAGAAGCGGGCGACATGGGAGAGATGCGGTTATAAACATCCGTCATATGGTAGGCCAATCCGTGCGGGTTGGTATAAAGACCGATGCCGCTTCTCGCAAAAACGCGATAATCGGCATCCAGCCGTGCGGCCGCAAGAGCGGCGTAGGTCTTCAGACCGTTCTGGGTGGTGGCAAAAAGGCCGTCATTGGCAGCATCCGGGCGCATATTGCCGTAGCCGCAGGTGATGGAATCACCATACACCTCAATCTTGATGCGTTCTACCTTCTCGCCCTCGACAAGCCCACCTTCCTTGACGGTAAGGGAGCGCAGAGAGAGCACGGAAATGCTTTCTTCGCTTATTTTTTGCACACGGACGGTGTGAAGTCCTGCCTGCTCGAATTCGGCAAGCACGCAAGAGCCGTGCTTTTCAAGAAGCCGCTTGTTTTCCTCGGCATCCCCCTCTCCGTCCACGAACACCGCGATGGCGGTCGTGCCGTCAACGGCAAAATCGGCCGTCAGCGTTTTTCCGAAGAAGGTGACCTCAAAGCCCGTGGCGGTGTTTCGGAACACACGCGTCCCGTTTTCCGCGGCAGTTCTGCCAAGATAGGTGATAAGCGACTCGGCGGGCGCGTAGACGCTTTCCGCAGGAAAAACCGTCACCTTGCAGGATGCCTCAAGCCCCTCGCAGCTTGCCGTGAGCGTTACCTCTCCCGTTTTTTTGAAGCGCATCGTACAAGAACCTCCGTTTGAAGAAAAGGATGAGCAATAGCTTTCGTCTGAGAGAGAAAACTCCAGCTTGGAGAGATCACAATTTTCTGCCGTAGCCTTGACAGTCAAACGGTCTCCCACAGAGGCGTACAAAAGAGGTGCAAGCGAAAGCGCTTTCGTCGGTACTGTCGGTTCACCGCCACCAGGCGTTTCCCCACCGGGTGTTTCTCCGCCGGGTGTTTCTCCGCCGGGGACGGTTCCGCCCGTGTCACAGGCAAAAAGGCTAAAAAGAAGAATGGCGATCAAGAAAAGGGAAAAACATTTCTTCACAAGGCGTTCTCCTTATTCGGCTTTTTCTTCGGGTTCAGCGGTTTCCCCGGCATTCTCCTCGGCCTCTTCTGCAGGCTCATCGCCCAGCTCGATAGAGGGGACGTCCCCGAAGGAAGCGGGCTTCTGGGGGGTGCGAAGCAAAATATAGGCGATCACAGCCACGCCGATGGCGATCACACCTACGCAAAATCCGATTTCAAGAGCTCCCATATTCAAATTCCTCCTATATATTTGCATCTGTTATTTTTCAGCCACGTTCATTGTAACAAAGCCAAGAAAAAAAGTCAAGAAAAAATCGCAAAAAGGTATTGCTTTTTTGAAAAGCATGTGTTATAATGTACCTTGTCAATTTGTGATGTGAGAGAAACAGGAGGTAATCAACCCATGGCAAAATGTGAACTTTGCGGCAAGGGTGTTGTGTTTGGTCATAACGTATCCCATTCTAACCGTAAGACCAATCGCACTTGGAAGCCCAATATCCGCCGTGTAAAGGCAGTTGTCAGCGGCAGCCCCAAGACGGTTTACGTCTGCTCCCGTTGCCTGCGCTCCGGCAAGATTGAGCGTGCCTGAGCATTAAAACCCCACGCCGACCGTAGTCGTGCGTGGGGTTTTTGCTTTTTTCGGGGAAATCGGTTGACAAATTCCCCATTCCCTGTTATAGTTAAGTCAGTATATCTTGTATATCTATATATTCAGGAGGTATCCCCTATGAATTGCAAGACCTTTGCTCTTGGCGAGGGCATTTTTGCAAATGCTACCCTGACCACCTACGTGCATGCACAGCCCAAGGACTGCCCGCACCCGCCCCGCGCGGCGATGCTGGTGCTTCCCGGCGGCGGCTACGCCCATTGCTCAAGCCGTGAGGCAGAGCCGATCGCGCTTGCATACGTCGACGCAGGAATGAATGCTTACGTGCTTGATTACAGTGTGGAGGAAAAGGCAAAGTTCCCCCAGCCGCTCCTTGAAGCCTCTCGCGCTATGAAATACATCCGCGATCATGCAGAGGAGGACAACACTGATCCCACGCGCGTGTTCGTGATCGGTTTTTCGGCGGGCGGGCATCTGGCATCCTCCCTTGCGACCTGCTGGCATCGCGCCGATATTCAGGCGGCAGCAGGCTGCACAGGGGAGGAGAACAAGCCGACGGGCGCGATCCTTTCCTACGCGGTCATCAGCGGCGGTGTCAACCGTCACCAGGGCACGATTTGCCGTGCCAGCGGAATGAACGAGCCGACCGAGGAGGCGTGCACGCTTCTTTCGAACGAATTGAACGTTTCCGAGCACACGCCCCCCTGCTTTTTGTGGCACACGGCAGACGATTCCGCCGTTCCCGTGCAGAATTCCCTTTTGATGGCTTCGGCTCTGACCGAGCAGAAGATCCCCTTTGAGCTGCACGTGTTCCCGCACGGCTCGCACGGGCTTTCCCTGTGTACCGAGGAAACGAGCGTGGGCAATCCCGATCTGGTGAAGCCGAACGTTGCCGCGTGGTTACCCCTGTCGATCACCTGGCTGCGTAGCCTCTGACGGAAGGAAAACGCGAAGCAACAGGCAAAGCGGGGGAAACAGTAAAAGCCCCGTAAAGCCGAAAAAGCGAAATCCGATATATCCCGCCGCCGTGGCCACGAGTGGGTGAAGCCCAAGGCCGCGGCCGACCAGATGCGGCTCTGCGATCTGCTTGACGAGGGCGATCACCGC
>JAZQWX010000024.1:0-2351 GCA_045632565.1 Eubacteriales bacterium
GTTGGCGTCAAGTGCTTTGCCAAATACCTCGATGACCTGCTCGCTCTCGCCCTTGCGCATCAGGCCGTGGTTGACGTGTACGCAAACCAGCTGACGGCCGATGGCCTTGATGAGAAGCGCGGCAACCACCGAGGAGTCTACGCCGCCGGAGAGGGCAAGGAGTACCTTTTTGTCGCCTACCTGTGCGCGGATGGCGGCTACCTGCTCGTCGATAAACGCCTGTGCCAGCGCGGGGGTGGTGATGCGGGGCATGCTATCGGGTCTTTTGTTGCTATCCATATGTTTTCTCCTTCGTTTTTCAAGGAATATTTATGATAAAAAAGTATAGCACAAAAACGGCGCTTTTGCAAGATTTTTTTGTGCCTCGGGGAGAAAAAATTCCAAAAAGGCCGCCCCGACAGCCGCCGGGCCGCTCTGGATCGCAAAAGGGTTCGGTTTATCGGATGATCGCCATGCCGCCCGTGGGGATCGGCAGGGAAAAGAGGGGGGAGCTGTCAAGGGTAAGACAGGCTAGCTCATTACCAAGGCAATCATACACATGGCACTCCTTGCCCTCAAGATCCACCGCACTCTCTACAAGGGAAGCGCGTTCGTTTTTGGCATTGAAAAGCAAAATTTCCTCGTATGCCGCATCGATCACAAAAGGCACGGCGGCGTATCGAACGGCAAGCAGCTCGCGCCCGTTGTCCGCACTTGCCAGCGTATAGTTTGCCTCGGGATCATATACGCGTAGACGGCCGTTGAGCAGGGTATTGCGGTATTTTTTCCAGATCGCCAGATAATGTCCCAGCATCTTTTTGTGGTCGCTTGGCATATGCGGCAGATAAACCGAGATCTGCGGCACGCTGAACAGGACGGCAAGCAGCTGCAGGGCGGCATGCTCCGGCTTTTCCTCGGCCGTCCACATCAGCATATCCGAATGTACGGCCGTGCTTCCGGAAAGCAGGCGCAAATCAAACACACCGCCGCGGTTGCGGAGCGGGTCGGCAGGGCAGTCACCTACACGCAGGATGTTGCCGTATTGGCGGATGCACGGGCCGATATAGGTCTGGCGAAATTCGATCAAAATATTCGGATCGATTGCCCGCAGTGCCTTTGTGACCTGCTCAAGGAGAGCGCTGACACCGTCCTCCAGCGAATACTTGTCGCGTCGGGGATCTTCCTCCATATCGGCGGCCGACAGGCGGAAGGAATCGATGAAATCCAGCTTTACGCCGTCAAGATGATAGCTTTTGACCGCATTGGCATACACCTCGGTCAAAAAGTCACGGACCTCTTTGAATCGCGGATCGAGGCAAAAAACGTTCTTTCGGCCGTTTTCTTTGAGGTACATGCCGAGAAAACGCTCGTAATTTTTGGAAAATGCGCCGACAAACGGCACAGAGAACCACAGCATGACCTTCATGCCCATTTCATGCAGGCTGTCGGAGAGCGCAGCCATGTCGGGAATCTTTTTTGTTGCCAGCTCCCAATCGCCGCAAAAGGCATAGCCGCGGTTGTTGTCATCGGTCTGCCAGCCATCGTCGATGATAACGGTGTCCATGCCGAGTTTTTTGGATTCGCGACATTCTGCAAGGATCTTTTCGGTATCCAGTGCCTGATGGAAGGAGTACCACAGGGAGTCCATTGGCAATTTTGCCACATCCGGAACGGGGGCGGGGCGATATCCGCAGAAGTCGTTCCACCATGCCTCTACGCTCGGAATGGCCTCGTAGAAGGGAATGTCCCGTGTATCGATGCGCAGGGTGACGGTGTATTCGGAAATGGGGGCAATGGGCTGGGCAAACAGCTCTGCGCGCACCTCCGTTTTGCCCGTTTCCTCGATCAGACCCATGGTGATCTGATGGGGCACGGCCGCATCTGACAAAGCCACGGTCAGGGCGTTATGATCACGTGCATCGATCAGACAGGCAACCGGTGCGCCGGAGGCAAGGCGGGAGGCCGAACAGGAGCGTGCCCAACCGGGACGCACACTGCGGTTTAGGTAGGTGATGGGATTCCAGTAACTGTATGCCTGCGGATAAAGTTGTGAAAAGGAGAGGGTGATCTTTTCGGGGCTTACCTTTTTCCTGAAGCGGATCTTGCACAGGATATGCAAAAGACCGCCCGTGATCTGTTCTTCAAGAAAAGAAATATCGGCGTTGTTGGGATCGTTTACGGAAAAAGAAATGTTGCTCATACAACGAGATGCGCACGGTGGGAGTTCACTGCACGCCTTTCCTTTCGTGGTGTTAAGAAAAGCATACCACATGGCACGGTTCTTTTCAATGAACTTTTTGGCCTTTCGGTATGAATTTTTCGGTTTTTTCAAGAAAAGCAGCCCCGCCGGCGCGCGGGGGGCTGGGTTTTTT
>JAZQWX010000025.1:0-4039 GCA_045632565.1 Eubacteriales bacterium
CCTTTGCCGAGCTGGTCTACAACGGCCAGTGGTTCACCCCCCTGCGTGGAGCTCTTTCCGCCTTCGTGGACAAGACGCAGGAGAAGGTTACGGGTAAGGTCCGCCTGAAGCTCTACAAGGGCAACATGATCAACGCGGGTGTATGGAGCGACTATTCGCTTTACAGCGAGGAGATCGCTACCTTCGGCGAAAGCGACTACGATCAGAAGGATTCCGCCGGCTTTATCAACCTCTTCGGTCTGCCGATCAAGGTGCAGGCAATGGTTGATGCCAAGAACAAGAAATAATCCCGTAAATTCGTGAAAGAGAAATAGCCGCACGCGGCAAGCGGGCGGCTGTTTCGCGTAAAAAGGAGCAAGAAAAATGGCTAAAATGTGGGCAGGAAGAACGGCGGGAGAAACCGACCGTATTGCCGATGACTTCAATTCCTCTATCCGCTTTGACAGCAGAATGTACCGCCAGGACATTCTGGGTAGCATCGCGCACGCCGCCATGCTCGCCCGGCAGGGCATCATCGGGCAGGGGGAGGCCGAGGCACTCACGGCAGGCTTGCAGGGAATTCTCTCTGATCTTGAGGATGGCAAGCTCGCCTTCGATATGTCCTGCGAGGATATCCATATGTTCGTGGAGCAGGAGCTGACCGCGCGCATCGGTGACACGGGCAAGCGCCTGCATACCGCGCGCAGCCGAAACGATCAGGTGGCGCTTGACCTTCGCATGTACCTGCGGGACGAGAGCGACGAGATCACCACCCTTGTGCGTGAGCTGATCTCGGCACTTGTTGACCGCGCCACCGAGCATCACGCCACCATCATGCCGGGATATACCCACCTGCAGCGCGCCCAGCCCATTATGCTCGGCCATCACCTCATGGCGTATGCCATGATGCTGCTCCGTGACCTTGACCGGCTCGCGGACTGCCGCGCAAGAATGAATTGCTCCCCCATCGGGTGCTGTGCCCTTGCGGGTACGACCTACAATACGGATCGCCGCGGTGAGGCGGCCGACCTCGGCTTTGCCGACATCTGCCGCAATAGCCTTGACGGCGTGTCCGACCGCGACTTCTGCCTCGAACTCATGAGCGCGATTTCCATTCTCATGATGCACCTCTCCCGCTTCTCGGAGGAGCTGATCCTTTGGTCAAGCTGGGAATTCAAGTTCATCGATCTGCCGGATGCCTATACCACGGGCTCCTCGATCATGCCGCAGAAAAAGAACCCCGATATGGCAGAGCTTATTCGCGGCAAGACGGGGCGCGTGTACGGCGACCTCATGGCGCTGCTCACCACCCTCAAGGGATTGCCGCTGGCTTACAACAAGGACATGCAGGAGGACAAGGAGAGCGTCTTTGACGCGGTGGATACCGTGAAAATGTGCCTCTCGGTCATGACGCCCATGATCGCGGGCATGACGGTGCACGCTGATCGCATGAAGGCGGCCGCCCAAGGCGGCTTTATCAACGCCACGGACGTGGCAGACTACCTCGTCAAGCAGGGCATGCCCTTCCGTGCCGCCTACAAGATCGCGGGCGAGCTGGTTGCCCGTTGTATTGCCGAAAAAACGGTGCTCGAGGAGCTGCCGCTTTCGGTCTATCAAACCTATTCGGATCTGTTCAAAGAGGATCTGTATGCCGAGATCGACCTGCTCACCTGCGCCGAAAAGCGTGCAAGCGAGGGCGGCACCTCGGTCGCCTCGATCGACGCGCAGATCGCCTACGTAAAGGAGAAGCTTTCCCTGTGAAAAAGACAGTATTTATTGACGGCGCGGCCGGCACTACGGGCCTGCGTATCCATGAACGCCTCGCCGCACGCACCGATATCGAGCTCCTGATCCTTCCAGAGGAAACGAGAAAGGACAACGCCGCACGCCGCGAGGCACTCAACACAGCGGATATCGCCTTCCTCTGCCTGCCGGATGCGGCGGCAGTCGAGGCCGTTGCCATGATCGAAAATGACCGCACCGCGGTCATCGATACCTCCACCGCGCACCGTACCGCGCCCGGCTGGGCGTACGGCTTCCCGGAGCTGGCGGGCAGACGCGCGGCCGTGGCGGCCTCGCGCCGTATTGCCAACCCCGGCTGCCACGCCACGGGCTTTATAGCCCTTATCGAGCCGCTCCGTCAGGCAGGCGTGCTTGCGCGTGACGCGGAGCTTTCCGCCTTCTCGCTCACGGGCTACTCGGGCGGCGGCAAAAAAATGATCGCCGAATACGAGGCAGAGGGAAGAGATCCCCTGTTTGACGCGCCGCGTCAGTACGGCATTGGGCAAACGCACAAGCACCTGCCCGAAATGCGCGTGATCGCGGATATTGAAAAAGCCCCCGTGTTCTGCCCGATCGTCGCGCCCTTTTACAGCGGCATGGAGGTTACCGTACCCCTGCACGCAGGGCAGGTAGGGGCGAACGTGGAGGAGCTGATCGCGCTTTACAAAAATTACTATCAAAACGGACTCGTCCGCGTGAGTGAGGCGGGCGACGAGGGCGGCTTCCTCTCCGCCGCGGCCTTCTCGGGCAGAGATGACCTTGGCATTTCCGTGCATGGGAACGGGGACAGAATTCTGCTCGTAGCCCGCTTTGATAACCTTGGCAAGGGCGCTTCGGGCGCGGCCATTCAAAACATGAACATTCTGCTCGGTGTGGATGAAGCAACGGGCCTGACGGTATAAGGAGTTTTTATGAAACAAATTGCAGGCGGCATTTGTGCCGCAAAAGGATTTTCAGCAAATGGCGTGCATTGCGGCATTCGCCATAACCGTACCAAAAAAGATATCGCGCTGATCTACAGCGAAGCCCCCTGTACCGCCGCGGCGGTCTACACCACCAACCTCGTCAAGGGCGCGCCTCTGATCGTCACGAAGAACAATATCGCAAACGGCACGGCGCAGGCGGTTGTTTGCAACAGCGGCAACGCCAACACCTGTAACGCGAACGGCATCGAGATCGCCGAGGGGATGTGCTCCCTTGTCGGTGAGGCGCTTGGCATCGACAAGACCGACGTGGTGGTGGCCTCCACGGGCGTGATCGGTCAGCCGCTCTCTCTTGATCCCATCAAATCGGGCATGCCCGCGCTGGTCGCAGGGCTCACAAAGGACGGCTCGGATGCCGCCGCCGAGGGTATTATGACCACCGACACGGCAAAAAAAGAGATCGCCTTCGAATTTGAGATCGGCGGCAAGACCTGCCACATCGGCGGTACCGCCAAGGGCAGCGGCATGATCCACCCCAACATGGCCACCATGCTGGTGTTCATCACCACCGACGTAGCCATTTCTCCCGCTATGCTGCAAAAGGCCCTTTCCTCTGACATTAAAGACACCTTTAACATGGTCAGCGTGGACGGTGACACCTCAACAAACGATATGGTCACCGTGCTGGCAAACGGCATGGCTGGCAACGCCGCGATTACCGAAGAGGGCGAGGATTTCAACGCCTTTATGAAGGCACTCAACTCCGTCAACCTCTACCTCTGCCGCATGATCGCCGCAGACGGCGAGGGCTCGACCAAGCTGCTCGAATGCAAGGTCACGGGCGCGAAGGATATCCCCGCCGCCAAGACCGTTGCCAAGAGCGTGGTCTGCTCCAGCCTGCTCAAGGCCGCCATGTTCGGCGCGGATGCCAACTGGGGTCGCGTGCTGTGCGCGATCGGCTACAGCGGCGCGGACGTGGACATTTCCCGCGTGGGCGTGGCGTTTGAGAGCGCAAAGGGCACGCTTCCCGTGTGCCAGAACGGTGCAGGCGTGGATTTCTCCGAGGAAAAGGCAAAAGAGATCCTTTCCGAAAAGGAGATTGACATTCTCGTTACCCTCGGCGACGGCGACGCTGCCGCTACCGCGTGGGGCTGTGACCTGACCTACGATTACGTCAAGATCAACGGTGATTACCGTACGTAAGGAGAAATATCATGGATCTGCATTTTTCAAACGCACAAAGGGCAGAGGTGCTGACACAGGCACTCCCCTACATTCAGCAATATAACGGCAAGGTCGTTGTGGTCAAATACGGCGGCAACGCCATGATCAACGAGCAGCTCAAGGAGCAGGTC
>JAZQWX010000026.1:0-2927 GCA_045632565.1 Eubacteriales bacterium
TCGCCCCCTGCGTCCTGTGCCGGTACACGATACCGCGAGATATGCCAATCTGCCTGCGATCGACATTTCGATCGACGATCCCGCGCGCTGCTATCGCTACACGGGCATCAAGGTGGAAAACATCAACGTCAGCGTAAGCCCCGTGAACATGCGTATCCGCCTGTTCTACTGCGGCAGCCGTGCCATCAACCTGCTGGCCGATCTGACCAACTACGTCATGATGGAGCTTGGTCAGCCGATGCACGCGTTTGACCTGCGCCGTGTGGATGCGGTCGAAGTGCGCCGCTTTGACGAGCCCTTCACCTTCACCACCCTTGACGGCAACGATCACGAGATCGATCCCGAAACGCTGATGATCTGCTCCCACGGCAAGCCCGTGGCGGTGGCCGGCGTGATGGGCGGTCTGAACTCCGAGATCGAGGATGACACCACCTCCCTGTTGCTGGAGAGTGCCAACTTTGACGGCGTGGCCATCCGCAAATCCGAAACCAAGCTTGGCATGCGTACCGACGCGAGCATGCGCTACGAGAAGTTCCTTGACCCCGAGATGACGAAGACCGCGGCCGAGAGATTCCTTGACCTGCTGTTCACCATCGCGCCCGATGCGCGTGTCATCTCCTCGCTGACCGACGTATACGCACGCCGCTTTGACACGATCACCCTGTCCTTCGATCAGCATTACGTGGACCGCTACACGGGCATCACCATCACGCAGGAGGAAATTCTGCGTACCCTGACCGCGCTCGGCTTTGCCGTGACGGTAGAGGGCGACAAGTTTACGGTGGTCGTTCCCTCTTGGCGCGCCACCAAGGACGTGACCATCAAGGCCGATCTGATCGAGGAGATCACCCGTATCTACGGCTACGATAACTTTGAGATCAAGACCACGGTCAGCCCGCTGACTCCCGTGCGCAAGTCGGTCGATAACATCGATGACAACCGCGCAAAGGACCTCTTGGTTGCTTCCTACGCCCTGCATGAGGTGCATTCCTACATCTGGAGCGACAAGGCAAAGAACAAGGCTCTTGGCATTGAGGCCGAGGAGAACGTAAAGATCCTGAACGCCGGCACGCCCGAGCATGATACCCTGCGCTCCTCCATGATCCCCACCCTGCTGGCCTTTGCTTCCGAGAACCGCTCCTATGCGGACAGCTACGGCATCTTTGAGATCGGCCGCACGGTCGAGGGCTTCCTCGAAAACGGCGATTGCAACGAGCGCAAAAAGCTTGGCATCGTGCTGTACAGCAAGACGGCAGGTGAAGAAGCGCTGTATCTCCGTCTGCGTGATATCCTGCTGCACCTGTTCCGCGACATGCGCCACACGACGCCCGACTTTGCTGTGGGCGAGGGCGTTTGCTACCCCTGGCAGCATCCCGTGAACACCGCTGCTGTGAAGGCGGACGGCAAGAAGGTTGGCTTTATCTGCGCTCTGCACCCTGCTGTGGCTACCAAGCTGGACAAGAAGGGCGCTTGTGTTGCCGCCGAGCTGGATATGGGCATCCTTGGTTCGATCGAGCCGAAGAAGATCGTGTACCGCGAGCCCTCCCGCTTCCCGGGCATTGATATCGACCTGACCTTCGCTACCTCGCCCGCCACGCTGGTATTCTCCGACGTGCGCGCGAAGATGACCGAAAACGGCGGTGAGTTCCTCTCTGCCGTGACCGTTTCGGACGTGTACGAGGGTGAGAACGGAGCATCCGTTACCTTCCGCCTGTCCTTTGAAGCCAAGGACAAAACGCTTTCCAAGGCTGAAATTCAGCCTGCTATCGACGCGATCCTTGCCGCGATGGCAGAGATCGGCATGCCCCTGAAAACCGTTTAATAACAAAAAACCTGCTTGGCCATGCCAAGCAGGTTTTTGAAAGGAACTGCTATGAAAAAGATCATGATCGCCTCAGACCTGCACGGCGATGCGGACTGCTGCCGCGCGATGCTGGATACCTACGCCGCCTCCGGCGCGGACGAGCTGCTTCTCCTTGGAGATCTCCTTTACCACGGCCCGCGCAACGATCTGCCGGCCGGCTATCGCCCGAAAGAGGTCATTGCCATGCTCTCCGCCATGGAAAAGCCGCCGATCTGCGTGCGCGGCAACTGCGAGGCAGAGGTAGACCAGATGGTTCTCCCCTTCCCTGTGATGGCCGAATACGCCCGCCTGTTTGTGGACGGCGTGCATATCTACGCCACCCACGGACATCATGCAAGCCCCGACAATTTGCCGAAGCTGCAAGCAGGTGATGCTTTTCTCTACGGCCACACGCACCTGTTCGAAGCGCGCAAGAACGAGGACGGCATCCTGCTCGTCAACCCCGGCTCGGTTTCCCTGCCCAAGGGCGGAAACCCAAAGACCTACGCCATCTACGAGAATGGGTGTTTTACCGTATATGACTTTGAGGGCAAGGCCCTTGCGTCTGTGCACGCGTAACATAAAAAAAGAAACGCCACCGCATCGCGGTGGCGTTCTTTTGTTGGTTTGCGTTATACGTTTTCGATCAGCATATCCCACAGGTCAACCACGTTCAGTCCGGTAAGGGAACCCATGATGGTGTCCTCAGGCGTGCTGACGAGTTCGATGACAGGAGATTCATATTTCATTGTCGTTACCTCCTTTATCACAGGGATGCTTTATAAGCTGCGGCAGAGTTGCCGAGGTTGTAAACGGCACGAACAACATACTTCGCAGAATCGGAAACATTCTGGTTGTTGTACATGTTGTAGCACCAAATACCAACACTGTAAGACAACGTGCTGGAAACGGCTTCACCCTCTGCGGTCTTAATGACATAGTTAAATTCCTGATCGTATACAGAAATCGGAACAGGAATAAACACGCCGATATACTCGCGGCCTGCTACCGTTACGTAAACCTTCTCAGAGGGGATGTCAATTTCGATAGGATCTGCACCGTTGCGGGAAACCTCAACGTGGTG
>JAZQWX010000027.1:0-12792 GCA_045632565.1 Eubacteriales bacterium
GTGCTCGGTATTTCGGGCGGCAAGGACAGCTCGGTCGTGGCGGCGCTCTGCGTGGAGGCGCGTGGACGCGATCGCGTGATCGGCGTCTTGGTGCCCTGCGGCGGGCAGGGGGACATCGACTGCGCCTATGCGCTAGTCAACCACCTCGGTATCCGTCACTATGTAGTCAATATCAAGGATGCGGTAGACGGCCTGTGCGGCGCGATGCCCGCTGAGCTGGAGCTTTCCACCCAAACGAAAAACAATCTGCCCCCGCGCATCCGTATGGCGACGGTGTACGCCATCTCGCAGAGCTGTAACGGCCGCGTGGCCAACACCTGCAACCTCTCCGAGGACTGGGTCGGCTACTCCACCCGCTACGGTGATGCCGCAGGCGATTTCAGCCCGCTTTCCCACCTCACGGTGGCAGAGGTCAAGGCCATCGGCCACGTGCTTGGTCTGCCCGCCGAGCTTGTGGAGAAGGTGCCGATCGACGGCCTGTGCGGTAAGACCGACGAGGACAACCTTGGCTTCACCTACGCGGAGCTTGACCGCTATATCCGCACGGGAAAGATCGAGGACGAGGCCAAGCGCGCCCGCATCGACATGCTGCATGAAAGAAATCTCTTCAAATTACAGCTGATGCCCAGCTTTGAACCAAATCTGTAAAACAAGCTCCCGAGCGTTGCTCGGGAGCTTCTTTATTTTAATAGAACTTCGCGCGATAACGGCGAACGAGAATATAACCGACAAAGATCAAGATCAGGACACCCACGATCACGCCCGTCAGGATATACACGCTGCCCGCAGGGGCACTGGAAAGCTTCAGCGCTTCCCAACGGCCGTTGGCGTATTCCAGCGTGTCGCTGTCCAGGTTTTCGTAGATGTAGGTCACAAAATCCTCGCTGCCTGCGGTAAACAGGTCGATGGTCGGACGCGCTCCCTCATAATCCGCGGGATCATAGTCCTCGTCCTGCTCCGCACGCCAATCGGCGTAATCGTTCACGATGGGGAGCAGGGTGTCGATATCTCCCTCGGGATACAGGATCGAAAGGGCCTCGTCCCCGTAGCCCTCCTCGTCATCCGTCATGTCTGCGAGATAATCAAGGTTGGTCGTGACCTTGACGTTCGGGGAAGAGTAACCGATCCATTCCGCGTTGCCGATGGCAACGTCAAGGGTCTCTCCGTCCTCACCGCCCAGCAGGAAGTTGATATACCGCTGTGCCTCTACTTGATTTTTCGAGGCCTTCGGCACACACATGGCGTCATAGAAGAAGTTCGTACCCTCTTTCGGATAAGCAAAGCACAGATTCTCGTTGACGTCCACCATGGTGAAGTAGTCGCCGGCATAATAGGGGGCGATCAGCGCCGCGCCGCCCTCCATCTTGTTATAGATCTCATCCATGACGTAGGCCTGCAGATAGTTCTTCTGCTTGCCAAGCAGGTCATAGGCCTCGTCCCAACGCGCGCGGTCGCGCGAATTGACGTAGAGATCCTGTCCTGCCCCGGCCTCGTGGTTGAGAATGAACTGTGCGATACCAAAGGCGTCGCGGCTGTTGTTAAAGGTCAAAATCTGACCCGAAAGGTCGAGGCCGCCCGGCACCTCGTTCCACAGCACCCGCCAGCTGACCTCGCCGTTCTCATCAAAGATCGCCTCGTCGATCGAAGCATCGTAGATCAGACCGAGATAGCCGTAGGTGTAGGGTACGCAGTAGGGTGCGGTGGCAAGCTCCTGAAAGCGCTGCTCGATCGCGTCCTCGTAGGCCGTGATGATGCCAAAATCAAGAGGCGCGAGCATCTTTTCCTTGATCAGTCGCTCTACCATGTATTCGGAGGGCACGATCACGTCGATCTTGCTGGAGCCGTTCTGCATCTTCGCGTACAGCTCCTCGTTGGAGGAAAAGACCGAATAGACCACCTCGATCTTTTCACCGTAGGTTTCCTCGTACCACGCTTCAAATTCGTGGTTGACGTGCAGATCCTCTCCGCCCTCCAACGACATGTATTCGCCCCAGTTGTACACGTACAGCTTTTTGACGGGCGACATGGACACGCAGGAGGAGAGAAGGGGCAGAAGCAGACAGGCAAGGAGCAAAAGTGAAAACAGTCTTTTCATCATTTTGCCCCCTTTCTCTTGCGGCGCACGCCCGCCTGTGCGGCGATCTTGCGCTGCTCCTTACGCTCGGCGTATCCCTGCATCACGTTCGAGAGAATGAGAAGCAGCAGCACCGACACGAAGAGAAGGGTGGAAAGCGAGTAGATATCGGGGGTGACGGTACGCTTGGTCATGCCGAAGATGTAGATCGGCAGGGTCTGGAAGTCACCCTCGGTGTTGAAATAGCTGATGACGAAATCGTCAAGCGATAGGGTAAACGCCATCAAAAGCCCCGAAAGCACGCCCGGCATGATAGCGGGCAGCTCCACCTTGAAGAAGGATTGCAGGGGCGTGCAGCCAAGGTCCAGCGCCGCCTCCGGCAGATAGCGATCCATCTGGCGGATCTTCGGGGTGACCGACAGGATCACGTAGGGCAGGTTAAAGGTCACGTGCGCGATCAGCACCGTCGGGAAGCCGAAAATGCTGTCCATGCCGAAGAGCTTCATGGCAAATACGAAAAGAAGAGCCATCGAAATACCCGTGACGATATCGGGGTTCATCATGGGCATGTTGGATACGGTCGTCACGGCCGATTTCAGCCAGCGGGAGCGCATCTTCTCGATGCCAACGGCGGCCGCCGTGCCGATCACGGTGGCGATCACCGAGGAAAGTGCCGCCAGGATCAGGGTGTTGGAGAGCACCTCCAGCACCTCCTCGTTCCCGAAGAGGTCGCGATACCATTGCAAAGAAAAGCCCGTAAAGACCGATAGGCTGTTTGCCTCGTTGAAGGAAAAGAGCACCATGGTCAAAAGCGGCGCGTACAGGAAGATGAAGATCAGCACCATATAGATGCGGGATACCGTTTTCATACCAGAACACCCCCATCCTCATCACCGAAGCGGTTCATGACCGCCAGGCACACGATGATCAGTACCATGAGTACCAGCGACAGGGTCGCCCCCATGTGGTAATCGTAGTTGGACATAAACTGCCGCTCGATCGTGTCACCGATCATCTCAAAGCGGCCGTTGCCCATCTTCTGGGAGATGTAGAAGGTACTGACCGAGGGCACGAATACCATGGTAATGCCCGAGATCACGCCCGAGGCAGAGAGGGGCAGGATCACGCGCAGCATGGTCTGCCAGCCGTTGCAGCCAAGGTCAGCGGCCGCCTCGATATACCGACGGTCGATCTTGCTCATGACCGTGTAGATCGGCAGCACCATGTAGGGTAGGAAATTGTACACCATACCGAGGATGACGGCTCCCGCGTTGCCAAGCAGCTGCATGCGGGGCAGGCCGATCGAGGCAAAGAAATTGTTGATCACGCCGTTGGTTTCGAGAATATTCATCCAGGAATAGGTGCGGATCAAGAGGTTCATCCACATCGGCAGCATGACCAGCATGATCAGCATGCGCTGGGAGGATACCTTGCACTGCGAGAGCGCGTAGGCCAAGGGATAGGCCAGCAGCAGGCAGATCAGGGTAGCCACCACCGCAAAGCAGATGGAACGGATGAATACGGGGAAATAGCTTTCGCTTCCAAGGGCCGTGATGTTGGAGAAGGAGAAGGAAAAGCTTCCGTCCGGGTTCTCCACCGTCAGGGCGTAATACAGCACGAACAAAAGGGGTACTACGATGAACAAAAGACTCCACAGCATGTGGGGGTATGCCGCCGCAGTACGCAAAAACGAGCGTTTTTTGTTCATCGGCGCTTACTCCTCCTCGGTTGCGTCGGGATTGGAGATCTCGTCCATTTCATCGCTGAACGAGCTGTAGTCGCCGAACTGGCCGGAGAATTCGGATTTGTGCATGATGTGGATGGCGTCTGGCTCGAGATAAATGCCGATCTCCGCCCCCTCGGCCACGTAGTCGGTGGACTGGATCATCCACTTAAAGCCGTCGATATCCACAATGATCTCGTAATGCACACCCTTGAAGGTCACCGAGGTCACCGTGCCGCGCAGCATGCCTTTTTCGGGAGCTACCACGTCCACGTCCTCGGGGCGCACCACCACGTCCACAGGCTGATTTTTGGCAAAGCCCGTGTCAAGGCAGTCGAAGGTATGACCCGAGAAGGATACGCGCAAGTCGGAGAGCATCACGCCGTCCACGATGTTACTTTCACCGATAAAGTCGGCAACAAAGGCGTTTGCCGGCTCGTTGTAAATGTCGGTGGGCGAGCCGATCTGCTGGATCATGCCGCCCTCCATGACGACCACGGTGTCGGACATGGAAAGTGCCTCCTCCTGGTCGTGGGTGACGTAGATAAAGGTGATGCCCGTTTGGGTCTGTATTTTTTTCAGCTCGTTCTGCATGTCCTTGCGGAGCTTTAAGTCAAGCGCGCCAAGCGGCTCGTCAAGAAGCAGCACGCGCGGCTTGTTGATCAGGGCGCGTGCAATGGCCACGCGCTGCTGCTGACCGCCCGAGAGCAGGTTGACGTTCTTGCGCTCAAAGCCCGAAAGGGCCACCAGCTCCAGCATTTCCTTGACGCGGCGGGAGATCTCCGCCTCGGGAATTTTGGACAGGCGCAGAGCGAATGCTATGTTTTCATATACGTTCAGATGGGGAAACAGGGCGTATTTCTGGAACACGGTGTTCACCGGCCGCTTGTAGGGGGGCAGGTCGTTGATCTTCACACCGTCAAAAATAACCTCACCCTCATCGGGGGACACAAACCCGCCGATAATACGCAGGGTGGTAGTCTTTCCGCAGCCGGAAGGTCCGAGAAGTGTCACAAATTCATGGTCGTGAATGTCGAGATGAATGTGATCCAGGACAGTTTCTCCGTCATAGGATTTCGTGATACCTTTCAGTTCAATCAGCTTGTTGTTCATTTCTTCTGTGCTATCGCGCTCCTTTCTTTTGCCGAAAAGCGTCGCATTCGGTCAATTGAGTGCATTATAGCAAATAACGAAGAAAAATGCAATATTTTTTCCGATATTTCTGAAATAAACTTTGTTATATGCGATAAGCCGTGGGATTTTTGCGTTTTTTTGTAAAAATCTTCCGTTTTCTCGCAAATCCGCCCGAATGCTCCCATAGCCGAAGGAAATCGAATGCAGCAGGTCTTTGCGGGTGAAAATTCGCTTCGCCTTCAGCAAAATATCTGATAATTTAAAGCAAGGACAGACGCCGCAGCTCGGAGAAGAGTAGAAAAAGCGACAGCAAAAACGGGAAAACGTGCCCCCCTGCCACAAGGAAGAGAAAGAGGGTCGTAAAATAAAACAAAGCGGCAAAGGCAAAGGCAACGGCATCCCCGATCCTATCGGCCGCGTGGGGGGGAATGAGGAGAAAAAGCGCATTTCGCAACACACGCCCCCCGTCAAAGCCGTAGATCGGGAGCAAATTTAAAACTCCCGTGAGCAGATTCAGGGCAAAAAAGCAAAAGTTTGCCTCAAAGGCTACCCCTGCCTGCATGGCGGGGATCAGGGAAAGGGCCATGAGCAGATTGAAAAACGGTCCTGCCGCCGCTACGGTCAGCTCCCCCTTGTAGGAAAGGGTAGCGTCACGCGGCGTGAGAAGAAAGCCGAAGGCACGCAGGGAGAAGCGGGGCGTGCGCCGCCCAAGCAAAAGAAAGGCAAACAGGTGCCCTGCCTCATGTATGGCCGCCGCAGCCAGCATAAACAGCAAATACCCCCTCGGCTCATGCCAAAGCACGGGCAGGGCAAGCACGCCGATCCACAGAAAAAGCGCGGTGGGGGAGAGGGAAAGGGGGCGCCGCTCGCGCCCCCTCATCCCTGCTTCTCCCGTATATAGGCCATCGCCGCTTTCCATATGCGCGCCCCTCGCTCTGCGTCGGCATCCTTAGCAGGGGACAGCCCCAAAAAGACTGCTACCGTATCGTTTTCGGCTACCAGCTCACGCAAGGCCAGCACCGCACCGGGCAGCTCGCCGTCGGTAAGTCCCCCCTCCTCGGCAAACATGCCGTATGCTCCTACCGAAAGAAAAAACACGCCGCAAAGGAGCAGCGCAAGCAAAATGACAAGGGGCGCGCCCCCCTCGTTCTGCCGTACGGCCCTGCCGTAATCGGCATCGTATTCCACCATAACAGTACCCCCTTTTTCCTCATTTTATGCGGCACGCGCGCCCGCGTATGCCAAGGGGGTAAAAGAAAAACGGCCGTCGGGCCGTTTTTCTAAAATACAACCTCCGAGCGCGAGGCAACGGCCACCTCCGTGCCGTTTTTGAGCCGCACGTGCAGCGTGGCGTCATCTCCGATGCCGAAGACGCGCGCGGGCACGTAGCGGTCGCCAAGAAGCACCTTGACACGTCGGCCGATCAGGGTAGAACGCTCACGGTACTCGGCAAGGAAGCTGCGATCGTTGCTCATTTTATCATAAATCGAGAAGAAATCATACACGATGGCCTCGGCCAGCCGCGTGGGCAGAGGGCGCAGCTCGCCGTTGAATACGCGCCGTACCACGTCCCCCAGCCGTGCCCCGAAATGCTCCTTTGGCAGGCTGACCGTGATGCCGATGACCGCGTAATCAAAATGTCCGTTCGGCTTGACGCGCGCGCTGGTCATCATGGCGGCCAGCTTATCTCCCTTGCAAAACAGATCGTTGACCCAGCGGATGCCGACCGAAATGTCCGCCACCCGTTCGATGGCGCGCGCCACCGCCACGGCCGCGCCGGCCGAAAGAAGCCCCGCGCATTCTGCGTGGAAGGTGGGGCGCACCAGAATAGACAAAAACAGCCCCGGTGCATTTGCGTCCAACACGCCGCCTGCCGTTTCGGAGTACAGGGCATACCCCTCCTCCTTGCCCTCCTGTGCCAGTGCCAGCACACGGGCGTTGTCCGCACGCTCACGCTCGGTTGCTTCTATGATCACCATGCGCCCGCTTTCGCAGGCCAGAACGGTCTTTTCGGAGGAATTCTCCGCGCCCATATGCTGCTCCTTTCTTTTTGTGGATAAGATGCCATTCGGGAAACGGCCGTGGCCGTTTCCCGAATCAAAATGTCATTAATATGCCTTGCCCCAAACGACGAGATGACGGGCGGGCTTGCCGCAGCAAACGCAAACACCCTCGTTTACTTCCGTATTCAGGGGGATGCAACGGCTGCCAACGCCGGTCTTCGCCTTGACCTCATCCTCGCAGGCCTCCTCGCCGCACCACAGGGCGCGTACAAAGCCATCGCCGTTTGCTTCAAGGGATGCGTTGATCTCGTCAATGGTCTTGCAATCGTAGGTGTGCTTTTCACGGTTGGCCAAAGCCTTGTTGTACATAGCCACGCGTACCTCTTCCAGCTTGGCGATCACGGTCTCTGCGATGCCGTCGAGCGAATGGAAGGACTTTTCACGGCCCGTACGGGTCACCAGCACACACGCGTTGCCCTCGATGTCGCGCGGACCAAGCTCCAGACGCAGCGGAACGCCCTTCATCTCGTATTCGGCAAACTTCCATCCGGGGGAATTGTCGCTGTCATCCAGCTTCACGCGTACACCGGCCTTGCGAAGGGTGTCGGCCACCTCGGCCGCCTTCTCCAGCACGCCCTCCTTGTGCTGCTGCACGGGCACGATCACCACCTGAATGGGGGCGACTGCGGGCGGCAGAACCAGACCGTTATCGTCGCCGTGCGTCATGATGATGCCGCCGATCATACGGGTGGTCACGCCCCAGGAGGTCTGGTGCGGATACTGACGCTTGTTTTCCTTATCGGTGTAGGTGATATCGAACGCGCGGGCAAAGCCGTCGCCAAAGTAGTGCGAGGTGCCTGCCTGCAGGGCCTTACCGTCGTGCATCAGCGCCTCGATCGCGTAGGTATCCTCCGCGCCGGCAAACTTGTCGCTCGGCGTCTTGACACCGCGAATGACCGGAATTGCCAGATCGTTTTCGTGGAAATCCGCATACACGTTCAGCATCTGCACGGTTTCGGCACGCGCCTCCTCAGCGGTGGCGTGCATGGTGTGGCCCTCCTGCCAGAGGAACTCACGGGTACGCAGGAAGGGGCGGGTGGTCTTTTCCCAACGAACCACGCTGCACCACTGGTTATACAGCTTCGGCAGGTCGCGCCAGGAGCTGATGATGTTGGCGTAATGCTCACAGAAAAGCGTTTCGGAGGTCGGGCGCACGCAAAGACGCTCGGTCAGCTGCTCGCTGCCGCCGTGGGTGACCCACGCCACCTCGGGAGCAAAGCCCGCCACGTGATCCTTTTCCTTCTGCAAAAGCGATTCGGAAATGAACATGGGCATGTATACGTTTTCATGCCCCAGCTCCTTGAAGCGCGTGTCCAGGATCTTCTGGATATTCTCCCAAATAGCGTATGCGTAGGGGCGGATGATCATGCAGCCCTTTACGCTGGAATAGTCGGCAAGGTCAGCCTTTTTCACAATGTCGGTGTACCACTGTGCAAAATCCTCGTCCATGGACGTGATCTGCTTCACCATTTTGTTGTCAGCCATAATATTCTCCTGTCCTCGGTCAAAAAATCAGTTCATTATCATATTATAGCGTGGATTTTTGGGATTGTCAAGCAAAATGATGCCTTTTTCCGATCAAATTGCAGACAAGGGCGACCAAAAAAGGCGAAAAAAAGAAAATTTTGAAGAATTTTGGCAAACGTATTGCAAAAATACATCCCATATGCTATAATAAGCGTATGTGTTATGAAATTTTTGAATGATCAGGCTTCAAAAAATGCAAAATCAACTCGGAGGAACTTCATGCAGTACCAAAACATGACCAAGGCCGAACTCGCGGCCGAAAAAGATATATGTGAGGCCGCTTACCGCGATCTCGCCGCACGCGGTCTTTCGCTGGATCTTTCGCGCGGCAAGCCCGCTGCCGACCAGCTTGACCTCTCCATGGAAATGCTCTCCTCGGCCGAGATATGTGCAGGCAAGACCGATTGCCGCAATTACGGCATTCTCGAGGGCCTTCCCGAAATGCGCGCCCTCTTTTCGGAGCTGACGGGCATCCCCGCCGAAAATATTATTGTGGGCGGCAACTCCAGCCTTAATTTGATGTATGACAGTGTGGCACGCGCGATGCTCTACGGCACCTGTGATTCCGACCGCCCTTGGGTGCGTGAGGAGCGCGTGGCCTTCCTTTGCCCCGTTCCCGGCTATGATCGCCACTTCCGCATCTGCGAATCGCTCGGCATTGAGATGATTCCCGTCAAGATGACCGAAAACGGCCCGGATATGGATGAGGTCGAGCGCCTTGTGGCCGACCCCGCCGTGCGCGGCATCTGGTGCGTGCCGAAATACAGCAACCCCACGGGTATTACCTATTCGGAGGAGGTCGTGCGCCGTCTTGCCTCCATGAAGACCGCCGCCCCCGATTTTCGCATCATGTGGGATAACGCCTACGTCATCCACGATCTGTATGACGAAACCGATCCGCTTGCCGATATCTTCGCCCTGGCAAAGGAATACGGCAACGAGAACCGCGTTTTCTATTTCACCTCGACCTCCAAGGTCACCTTCCCCGGCGCGGGCGTGGCCATGATGGCGGCAAGCGCGGCCAATTTGGCGCAGATTTTGCCCATTCTCGGCGCGCAGACCATCGGTCACGACAAGATGAACCAGCTCCGCCACGTGAAATTCCTTCAAAGCAAGGAAAATACCGCCGCGCTGATGCGCCGCCATGCCGACTGCATCCGCCCGAAGTTCGAGGCGATGCTCGAGGTGCTGGAGGAGGAGCTGTCGGGACTCGGTATTGCTGAGTGGACGAAGCCGCGCGGCGGCTATTTCATCAGTCTGAACGTTCTGCCGGGCTGCGCGCGCCGTGTATACGCTCTTGCCAAGGAGGCGGGCGTCACGCTGACGGGCGTGGGCGCGACCTTCCCCTACGGAAAGGATCCCGACGATAGCAACCTGCGGCTGGCTCCCACCTTTGCCAAGGTAGAGGATGTGTATACCGCCACGCGAGTGCTGTGTGCCGCCGTCCGTCTGGCTGCTGTTGAAAACATGATGATGTAAACCAAAGCGGAGGGGCGACCCTCCGCTTTTTGCATAAATCCGTTCAAAACACAAACAATAACCAAAAACAAGGAGAAAAGCATGATAAACGAACAAAAATGCGCCGTCATCGGCTGCGGCAACGTGGGCGCGAGCATAGCTTATACCTATGCCGAGAGCGGTCTGTTTTCTGAAATGGTGCTGATCGATGCCAATCATAAAAAGGCAGAAGGGGAAGCTCTCGATATTGCCCACGGCCTGCCCTTTATCGCCCCCATGAAGCTGTATGCGGGGGATTACCCTGACCTCTCCGACGCGCGCCTGATCGTCATCGCGGCGGGTGCGGGACAGAGGCCGGGAGAAACGCGTCTGGATCTCTTGGCACGCAACCTCTCGATCTTTGACAGCATTATCGATAACATCGTGGCGTATAACCGTGAAGCGATCCTCTTGGTCGTGACCAATCCCGTGGATCTTCTCACCTATCATACTCTGCGCCGCTCGGGCTATCCCGCCGCGCGTGTGATCGGCTCAGGCACGGTGCTGGACACCGCGCGCCTGAAGTATCTGATGGGCGAGCAGCTTGCGGTCGATCCGCGCAACGTGCACGCCTTTATCATCGGCGAGCATGGGGACAGCGAGCTGCCCGTGTTCAGCTCGGCCAATATCTCGGGCATCGACCTGCCCGACTACTGTGAGATCGCCGGGCATTCGAATTGGCAAGAGATCATGCAAGGCCTCTTCTGCGAGGTGCGCGACAGCGCGTATAAGATCATTGAGGGCAAGGGCGCGACCTACTACGCGATCGCGCAGGCGGTCATGCGGATCACGCGCAGCATCATGCGCAACGAGCATTCGGTGCTTCCCGTTTCCACCTTGGTGGAGGGGCACTACTGCACCTCGGACATCTGCCTCGGTGTTCCCGCGATCGTGGGCGAGGGCGGTGTGGAGCGCGTGCTCGATCTGCCGCTTGACGAAGAGGAAAGCACGCTGTTCTGTCAAAGTGCCGCCAAGCTCCGTGCCACGCTGGATGAAGCTTACACGGCCATGCATTAAAAAACAGGGGGGACGCCCCCTGTTTTCTCTTGACAAAAAGCAAGAAAAAGGGTACAATAGAAGGGAAGAAAGAGAGGGGCTTTTATGACTGCAAACGAGGCAAAACACCGCATTGACGAGCTGCGCGCGCAGCTTGAGCACCACGCGCGTCTTTACTACGTTTACGATGCGCCTACCATCTCGGACCGCGAGTACGATATGCTCTTTCGGGAGCTTGGCGAGCTTGAAGCCGCCTACCCTCAATTTCAAAGTGACGCGTCCCCCACCCGCCGCGTCGGCGGCGCGGTGCTGGATAAATTTGAAAAATTCACCCACCGCGTGAAGTTAAACAGCCTCTCGGACGTTTTTTCGCAGGAGGAGCTCGGTGCATTTCTGGATGCCACAGAGGTACAGCTCGGTCGCTTTCCCGCCTATTCGGTCGAGCCGAAGATCGACGGTCTTTCGGTTGCCCTGACCTACGAAAACGGCACGTTCGTGCGCGGCGCGACGCGCGGTGACGGTACAACGGGTGAGGACGTGACCGAAAACCTGCGTACCGTGCGCTCCATCCCCCTGACCCTGACCGAGCCCGTGCCCTACCTGTGCGTTCGCGGCGAGGTGTATATGGCAAAGGAGGTCTTTGCCCGCCTCAATGCCGAGCGTGAGGAGCTTGGCGAAGCTCTGTTTGCCAATCCGCGCAATGCGGCGGCGGGATCGCTCCGTCAGCTGGACTCCCGCATCACCGCCTCGCGCTCGCTGGATATTTTCGTCTTTAACTATCAAGAGGGCGACCTCTATATGGATGGCCACGCCCCGAAAACGCACGGGGAAACGCTTGACCGCCTGCGCGAGCTTGGCTTTACCACGCTCCCACACAGAAAAACGCTTGACAGTAAGGAGAGCGTGCTTGCCTACGTGGCCGAGCTTGGCGAGCGCCGCCCCACCTTTTCCTTTGATATGGACGGCGCGGTTGTCAAAATCGATGATCTTGCCCTGCGCCGCGAGATGGGGGAGGGCACGAGTACCCCAAAATGGGCGGTCGCCTACAAATACCCGCCCGAGCAGCAGACCACGCGCCTTCTGGATATCGAGATCGCTGTGGGTCGCACGGGTGTTCTGACGCCCACGGCATGCCTTGAGCCCGTGCGTCTGGCAGGCTCGACGGTTTCGCGCGCGACCCTGCATAACATTGATTTTATCCGTGAAAAGGACGTGCGTATCGGTGACACGGTGACCGTGCAAAAGGCGGGGGATATTATCCCCGAGATCGTGTCGGTCTGCCGTGAAAAACGCACGGGGGAAGAAAAAGAGTACAAAATGCCTACCGTCTGTCCCTCCTGCGGCCACCCCGTTACGCGTGACGCGGACGGAGAGGGCGCGGCCGTGCGGTGTGAAAACCCCGCGTGTCCCGCCCAGCGCGTGCGCGCGATCATCCACTTTGCCTCCAAAAATGCCATGGATATCGACGGCCTTGGACCCGGGATTGTAGAGCTTCTGGTATCGAACGGTCTGATCTCGGACGTCGCGGATCTTTATGCCCTCGTGGCAGAGCAGATCGCGCCGCTGGAGCGCATGGGTGAAAAATCTGCCGCTAATCTGATCGCCGCCATTGAAAAAAGCAAGGAAGCAGGCCTTGAGCGGCTGTTGTTCGCTCTCGGCATCCGTCAGGTGGGCGAGGTAGCGGGAGAGGCGCTTGCCGCCCGCTTTGGAACGATGGAGGCCTGCCTTGCCGCAACCGAGGAGGATTTTGCCGCCGTTCCCGATATCGGCGCGATCAC
>JAZQWX010000028.1:0-10258 GCA_045632565.1 Eubacteriales bacterium
TGGTGATACTTATCGTAATTGGTTTCCTTGACCACCACACTGATACGACTGTCGTCATCCAGCACAACTACAGCCGTGCCGAAGTAGCCGTTTGCCTTCAGCGTCTGGCCGTCATCACCGATGATGAGGAGATCGGTTCCCTTGGGGTTGGCATTGGGTGCCTTACCGGTGACTGTGGGATTTTCAATTGCCGTGATCTTTTTTTCCTTGAAGGTGTAGGTGTTTGTATGACGGAGTGTCAGATTATTACCGTTGCGCTCGGGGTCGCTGGAGAAGCTGTGGTCGCCCGAGGCGTTCGACTGACCCGTTACAAAGAACAGGGAAATGTCGGAGGCCTCGACGATCACGTTGACCTTGCTGCCGTTTGCAAGACAAACGGTTGCTGTGCCGCATCCGTCTGCGTAGACGGACTTGCCATCCTCCTTGATTACAAGGAGGTTGGCGTCCATCTCCTGCGTGCCGGTGACCTTACTGGTAATAACGACGTTTTCGATCGCTTCGATCGCTACCGGGAAGGTGTAGGTATCCTGATAACGGATGTGCAGGTCGCCCGCTTCGTCATGGAAGGGATACTTGGATACATCAGTACCGTAGAGGTTCTTGATCGCATCACCCGTGTAAGCGCCGTAAATATCGGAGATATAGGGCGAGTAGGTGTTGCGCGAGATCTCCACGTCGCGTGCACCGTTAAAGGTGATCGAGGGCTTCGGATCGGCTGCGGTTTCGCCGATGGCCGTTCCGAAATCGTTTTCGATGATCGTCACGCGCTGTGCGGACTGCACGTAAACGGCAGTTTCGGAATAGCGACGGAGGAATTTGTTGCCGCGGATGGTGATGTCCTTGTAGGACAGGTATTCCTCTTCCGTGTCGGTGGTGCTGCTCAGACCCTTGATAAAGATCGGGTAGTGTGCATAGTGTCCGCTATTGTTGACGGAGTAGCTGACGTTGTCAAAGAGGTTGTTCTCGATCAAGAGGTTCTCGGAAACACCGGATTCGCCCCACGAGATCTCGTACAGCACGGCGATACCGACCTTCGCAACGTTACGCAGCGTACAGTTGCGGATGATACCGTCCGAGGACTTGATCAAAAGACCGCGGGAACGGGTGCCGTCAATGACCGTGTTTTCAATGCGGAAGCCGTTGGAGGCGCGGGTGCGGTTGTCAATGAGTACCTTGTGCGTGTCTACCTGATCATCCTTTGAGAGATCGTAGCCCTCCAGGGCGTCGAAGTTTACTGCACTCGTAGCTACGGTGACCGAGTAACGTTTGTAGGTACGTTCTACGCCCTTATCATCAGTGAACTTATAGCTGCCAAGGGAAACGGCATTGGCGTTGGCTGTGGTGTCGCACACCAGGCGGCCGGCGGCGGTGTATGCATATACACGCTCACCTGCCAGGAATTCGGGACAGATGTTGGTAGACTTGCCCTTTTCTTCGCGGTCGTACTGATGGGTGGAAAGCACGCTCTTGTACGTGATGGTAGTTGTGCCGTTACCATTATTAACTACTTCGGCAAGACGGCCGGAATTGGACTTTTGGTTCGTACCGTCATCGCACATGTTCTCAAAGATACAGGAAATGATCTGCGAGCCGTACTTGCAGCTGACAACGTGGGTGGCGTCCACCGAGCCGATCAGCTGTCTTGTACCGCGGAAGCGTCCCTGTGCATCGATAGAGATGCCAAGATCCACGCCGTACTTGCTTTCAAGGGCTGCGTAGGTGTTATAGGTTGCTTCGTCAATGATACGGCCGTTGCGGTTGGTGTCCAAAATACGGTGGTAGGTCACGTAGCCGGTGTTGTTGCCCTCCTGCATACAAAGGCTGCCGGATGCGCCGAATATGGTCATATCCTGGAACAGGATATCCTCACAGGAGGAGGTAACCACGGTAGCCGTACCCGTGGAGGCACGGCAGGAGAAGGAATCACCCACCGAAACCAGCTCGGCATTTGCTGCCGGCATGGTAACGGTCCACGTGCCGTCGCCGTTGTCAGTAAAGGTGCTGAAGTTGACGTCGCAGAAGATGTAATCCTCACCGCGTGCGGTACGGTGCAGGTAACCGCTGCCTTCACGGAAGAGCTCGGCCGACAGACCTGCAGGGGCAACCACGTGGAAGGTGTTGGTGGAGATCTTCTCAACCACGTGAACCTGGCCAACCGACTGGGCGGCAAAGCCAACCGACAGACCCTTGATGGTCAAGTCCTTAACGGCGTCGATGTTGATATGACGAAGCAGCGAGGACTCATGCTCGGCATACACGCCATAGGCATAGATGCGGTCGCCGTTCGCGGTGTCTCTCAGGTTAAGTCCCAAAGTTCCGGCGTAGGTAGCATCCTTCAGCGTGTAAGCGCCGGGCGCTACGACGATGTAGTGGCTGCTGCTTGCCTGCGAGTTGGTCTTGATGTATGCATACACGTCCTGTGCGGAGCCGAAGGTCACGTCTTTAACGGTCTCCTTGCGCTCCATGCCGACAAAGAGATCTTTGTCAACGTGGGGAAGCAGCTCCTCCTTCGCACCGACCTCTGCACGCGCGTTGACGTCCATCAGGTTGTCACCGTTGGTATTCTCGTTGTGCGTGCCGACCACGGAATGATCCATGCTGTCGGCGGGGGAGATGTTGCCGTCTACCAGCAGATAATTGTTATTCTGTACGGCAATTCTGCCGCCGATGGCGTTGTCCGAAATGTAGAGGTTCTTGTTATTCAAAGCTTCTACGTGGACAAAGCTGTTCAGAACGACCGAGGCGTTGAGTGCGCCGGTAATACGCAGAGAGTTCAGCGTACCGGTGACCACGTTCTGGGCAACGAGCACGTTAAGCATTTCGCCATCGCCCGCCAGATCGATGCCGATGGCAGTTCTGTTCGAATGGAGGATGGTGTTGAAACGGAATGCAGATTCGGATGCCGAGGAACGGATGGCTACGCCGGTGGCAGAGCCAACCAAACGGCAGTTCTGAACCGTCGTGCCGGATTCGGCGGTATCCATGACACCGTTCTCCGAGAAGCCCACGTAGGAATTCATGAGCGTGAGCTCGTTTCCTGCATTGACAAGGGCCGTTTGTCCGATGATGCGGCAGGAATTGATGACCACGCGGTCAGCCGTTCCTTCGACCGTCACTGCGGTATCGGAGGGGGCGAGGAATTGGCAGTTTTCAAGGATCACGTTCGTCGAATTGCGGATGATCACAGGACCTGCTACCGCCAGGTTGGATACGGTCAGATTATCGCAGCCGTCAATGATCAGGCCGCCTGCGGCGACAAGGATCGCGCCGTTTGCGTTAAAGGCGGTGCCGTTCTTGCCCGAAAGGGTGAGAGTGTCACCGCTTACACGGTAAACCTTGCCCGACACGAGAGTGGTGGACAGGAAATCTGCGGCGGAGATGACGGTGGCATCATTGGTGTTGTAAATCACCTCTTTCAGAACAGGGCTGTTTGTCGGCAAGGAGTCACCGCCGTCACCGATCTCGTAAACGAAATCGGGATCGTAGTTGTACGAATGTACCTTCAGATAAGCCGTGGTAGCCTCTCCGATGGCATAAATGCCGCGGAGCAGATACGTCAGAGCAGCGCTGTCATTCAGCGAACCGAAGATACGGGCGATATAGGCGTGCACGCTGTAGGTCAGGGTAGCACTCTGTGCCGCACCGTTCTCATCGACCAGCGTAAAGGAGAATTCCTTGCCGTATTCGGCAGCGGGCAGATTGGAAACAAAGTAGAGCATTTCCTTGCCCTCGGCATCAAACAGGAATTCCGGTGTGCCGAGATAGCGGAGATCGCCGTTCTCGTCCTTGACCTGCATGGTCAGGTTAGGCTCGCCGTACAGCGCACCGTTTGTGCGGCCAACGCGGAAAGCAAATGCCAGGTTGTCATCCAGCTTCAGGGTTGCACCCGTGAAGCGGAAGGAGAAGTCATTGACGTTTACGCCTGCGGGGTACGGCCGGAAGGCATTTCCTGCCTGGTAAGCCTCTACCATGGAAAGGATCGCGTCATCTCTTTCCAGCAGGCCGTTTCTTGCCTCTTCAGAAAGGGTTACGCGTCCGTTGATAAAGTAATCGCGCGCAGCCAGGCTGTAGTAACGGATGGTTTTTGCCAGAAGGCGCGTGGTTTCATCGGTAGATGCCTCGTATGCGGAAAGCAGCTCAAATGCGTTCAGCTCGATCGGATCGGCATTGATCATATCCTGACCGTTTGCGGTCTGATACGCGCTGTAGGAGATGGTGGTTGCGGGTAGATCCTTGGGGGCAACAGGGATGCTGCACTTGTATACGTTGCTGCTCTGCAGAATACCCTCGATCTTTTTGCCGTCTACCACGATGCCTGCCGCCGTTGCGTCGTCGATCGCCTTTACGTAGATATTGATCGCAAAGGAGGACGCAATTGACAGAGAAGCAGAGGTCTCCAGCACTTTGTCGGTGATGCGATAGTTGCGGTACATCGACAGGGATTTTGGCAGATCCTCGGCTACCGCTTCGTTGTTGATGTAGACGCCGTTTGCGCCAAAGGAAGCGGGCAACTCGAGATCGGCCAGCGTAACGCTGCTGCCAAACTCGTACAGGCCGCGGTAGAGATGCTTGCCCGAACGGACGACGTCAAGGGCGCATACATCGTGGTAATTCTCGGTGATGGCGGTCAGGTCCATGCCTACTGCCACAGCACCCAGCGCCTCACCGCCACGGTAGGCGCGCGCGATGCGAAGCTCGATCACGTCGCCGCTGTTAATTTCAAAATGCAGAGCGGAGAGTGTGTTTTGGAAGCTTTCCTTTGTGGTGTACAGCGCCCAGCCCGTGTTGCTGTTGCAGTCATCCTTGGCGGAATCTGCCGTAGCACCTGCCGGCCATACCACCTTGCCGTTGATGGCAATGGCGTAATGGAAGGGGGCTTCCTCTCCGTCAAAGCGAACGTCGTTCACGGTGAAGGAGAAGAGCGGGCGGTCATAGCCTGTGGGGACGGTATAGACAAACGAGGCCGTGCCGCCGTTTGCATCGGGAGCAAAATACAGGTAACTGTTGTTCTGTATCAGGGATGCGCCGTTTTGGATAGCGGCAACACCCTGCGGGGCAAAGGTCATGCCGTCGGGGAGATCTGTGTAACTGAGGCGAAGATCACCGGCATTCGTGCCGCTCGGCTTTACAGCCGCGGCCGCAGCAATAAACGCATCCAGCGCGGCGGTAAACTGCGCCTGGGTGGCAAAGAAATTGCCGTTGTAGACGTAATCCACCAGATCGTTCAGCAGGTTGCCTTTCTGCCCCACCCCAAACGGGTTCGAGCCGGCAAAGAAGCAGAGACGGTCAAAGGTGGTCAGATTGGATGCCGTGCCCGCACCAAACTTGAAGTCACTTGCCATGGAGAGGGCGGGGAAGGAGGATAGATACGTCTTATAAGCCGAAAGAACGGAAGCGTAATCAGCGGTCGCGGAGATCGTGCCGTTCTCGATCAGAACGGGATTGATCTTGGCGTAGCTGCCGCCCGTTTTGTAGAGCCAATCAAAGAGGGACCCGATCGTAGAGAAGATGATATCCTCATCCGTAAACTCGGGGATGCTGTCAAAGGCTTTGCGGACGTCGCCGCTTTCCAGTACGTTTCCGTCTGCATCATACCAAACGAACAGCGGCTCGGGCAGGATGCCGGGGGCTTGCATGGTCAGCGACTGCGAGGAAGAGCCGTCCTTGACGGAACGGTACTCGATCTCAAAATCAAAATCCAGGATACCGCGCTTCGAGTAATCGTACTCGGTCTTGTCGAACTTCGTAAGGCCAAGAGCCTCCGTGGCTGCGCCGTTGAAGGCGTCGTTGCCGCGCGAAATGAAGTCGATGGTATCGCCTTCCTTCAGGTCTACCAACAGGGTAGCGAAATCTCCGCCCACGTTGGCTGCACCGGAAGCGGTGTACGCGCCGTCCTTCACGCGGTTCTGTGCGGTGGCCGCGAGATAGGGATCGATCAGCGGCTCGCCGTTGTGCAGAATTTCAAAGTAAGCGGCATTATCCGCATAGAAAAACAGCTCGTTCACGCGGATCAGCGCCGTTCCCGTATATTCCGCCGTGTAACGGATCACGGGATCTGCCTTGTGTTCGGTAACGGAGGTGTAATCCTCGGAATAGGTCATACCCGAGAACATCAGGTTGGGTGAACCGGTGATATACATACCGCCAAAATCAGACCGGAAGGAGTTGCCCGCAGACAGGATCATCTGCCCCGTTTCGCCAACCGCACCGCTTGCCTTGTACAGCTTGTCATAGACATGGAAGTTGTTGGCAGCACCCGCGGGGTCACGGTAACCGATCTGCCATGCGCCGGGGTAGGAAACGTTCACGTACTCACCCGGCTTCATAGCGGAGGCACTGTAATTGCCGAAGACGGGGAACGTGCCCGGAGCGTCGGGAGCAAAACGGGTTTTGTAAGAGGTCTTTTCGACAAGATAATCGATTTTGAACTCAAAATCGTAAGGACCGCGCTTGGAGAAGTTGTATTCGGTCTTGTCGAATTTGTTAAGACCGAATTTGGCAATATTGCTTGCGTTGAATTCCGTGTTGATCTCGGAAACAAAGTCGATCGAATCGCCCTTTTTCACGTCCAGGATCAAGGTCTCAAAAGCATCGGCCGCGTTGTCAGCAGTCTTGCCTACAAACCTGCCGCCTTCAATGCGGTTTCTCGATTTTTGTGCTTCAATGGGATCATGCACACGCACACCGTTGTGATAAACGGTAAAGTAGGTCGCGTGATCCGCGTTAAAGTACAGTTCGTTTACGTTGATACGGACCGTGCCCGTTTCTTGGATCGTATAGCGGACGGTGGGGTTGGCAACCGCCGAAACCTGATCGTATCCGGAGGTTTCGTTATAGGTCGCGCCGGAGAACAGCATATAGGGGAAGCCCTCTACGTACATACCGCCCCACTGCGTCCAGTAGCCTGAGTCGGAGGACAGGATCATATGGCCGCTCTCGCCAAGCTCGCCGGAGGCCTTGTACAGCTTGTCATAAGCTTTAAAGTTCGCGGAATCGCCGCCGATGTACTTATAACCGATCTGCCAGCCGCCCTGGTAGGTAACGCCCACGTGGTCGCCTGTGTTCATTTCTTTATTGACATAACTGTCAAAGATGGGCCACGTGCCCGGCTGATTGGGAGCAAAGGTCGTGGAGGACAGGACGATGAGATCCTTCTCTTCCTCTTCTGCCGCGAGCACGGGGAACACCGTGGCAGGAATGGCGAGCAAGATCATGGTCACTGCCAGAATAAGGGATAGAATTCTTTTACGCATGTGCTTTCTCCTTTTTTTGGTTTCTCTTATATGGATAGCAGGCTTATTGCCCACGGTAATATACGGTACTGCCCGACTCGACCGAGTGCGTGAGCCAGACGTTACCGCCGATGGTGGAATGGTCACCGATCACGGTGTTGCCGCCGAGGATGGTGGCATTGGCATAGATGACCACGTGATTGCCGATGTCGGGATGCCGCTTGATACCCTTGACGGGGTTGCCGTTCTCATCCAGCTCAAAGCTTTTGGCACCCAGCGTCACGCCCTGATACAGCTTGACGTGATCGCCGATCGTGCAGGTTTCACCAACCACCACGCCGGTCGCATGGTCGATGAAGAAATAGCGTCCGATCGTAGCACCCGGGTGAATGTCCACCCCCGTGCTCTTGTGTGCGTGCTCGGTCATCATACGGGGGATCAGCGGCACACCCAGCACGTAAAGCTCGTGAGCCAGACGGTAGATGCTGATCGCCTCAAAGGCGGGGTAAGCCAGCATGATCTCCTCCGCGCATCGCGCGGCGGGGTCGCCCTCGTAGGCGGCCTGTACGTCGGTATCCAGTATTTCTCTTACGGTGGGAATCCGTGAGAAGAACTGTGTCAGGATATTCTCATGCAGGGATCGGTCCTCTACCGTTTCGGACAGCAAGGAAGCAAGCTCCTCTGCCGCGGCGGCAAGAGCCTGCGCCTCGCAAACGCCCGTATCTCCTGCAAAGACCGTGGGGTACATAGCCGCACGCGTCAAATTCATAAACCGAATGATACGCGCGCCGAATGCGGGGCGTATCGGGCTGGTGGAGGCTGCGTTTTTCTCGGACAACGCCTTCGCCGCATGCAAAAGCGCGTCCCTTGTGCTTGGATATTCCATATGGTTTCCTTTCAATTAGTATCAGGGGATGAGTGAGAGCGCCAGCGCAAGGCAGGCGACCAAAATGAACAGAATGACCCCCGCGTTTGCCAGAGAAGCACGTGCGTGTGCCCCGGCGTCAAGGGGAAGCGTGGCAGGCGAGAAATGAATGCGCTTGCAAAAGACGGATACCAGCACCACGCCCGCCACCGGCAACAAAAGCCGCAGGACAAGGTAAACGAGCAGGCCCGTCAGCGGTACGGCATTTGCCACGAGGAAGGGGAGCGATAGGCTTTCCTCGGTGATCCGCTCAAGAAGCGGTGCAAAGAATAAGGGAACGACCGTGCCGAGAAAATTAAAGGCTGCGTGCAGAAGAATGGAGTACAGGACCTTGCGCGTGCGCGCGTACAGGTAGCCAAGCAAAAGTCCAAGGCCGACGGAGTAAAAAAGCTGATAAAAGTTTTCGTGCAAAAGTCCAAAGGCCACGGCAGAAAACACGATCGCGCTTTTTTCACCAAACGGCAGCAGCCGCTCCATGACCGTATAGCGCAACAAAAGCTCTTCCACAATCGGCCCGAGCACCGACACCACCGCAAAAACAATGAGGGGCGGTGTGCCGCTTATTATCTCGGCCACGGGGTTGTCGGGAAACGAGCCGAGCAGCAGGCGGGAAAACACCATCAGGATATTGCTGATGACCGTTCCCACGTGCGCCGCGGTGAACATCAGACAAAAAACCGTCAACAACAGAAGCACGGGCAGCCTTTCGCCGTTGCGCGGATGCAAGGAATGCTGCGGCCTGCCCATAACGAGAAAAGAAATGGGAAAGGCGATCCCATACATCAAAATCACCTGCGCGATCCAGGTCAAATACGGAAGATCAAGCACGGCAGGAGCAAACCGCGAAAGCAGCAGAAAAATACCGTATGCAAGGAGCGTGGGAAGACACATAAAGAGCAGCAGACCGAGTCCCACGCGAAAATAGGCGCGGCGTGCCGTTTGGTAGGCGAGCTCGTTTTGTTCTGACGGACTCATGTTTCCTTGCATCACAAGCTCCTTTACGCGCGCGTTAATAATAGTAAGTATTCCCATTTTATCATGAAAGTTTACTTTTGTCAACAATTTCTTTATAGAAAAGAGTCAATTTTGCACAAAAGTCATTTTTTGAAAACAGCGCCGCCCTTTGGCGCTTCTTTGGAGAGGATGAGGGGTGTTCCTGCGTATGCGGTCACGCAAAAGTCAAGTCGCTCGGCGGCGGATAAAGAAAAGGGAAAAACACAATTTTTGACAAAATCGAAAGCCGTGAAAATCTGTGTATCCAAGAGGCGGAGCATGGAAAACAGCAAGCGCGAAATGCATAGTTTGCGAGAAAAAACAGCCGATTGCGGTTTGGGAAGCCGTGTTTTGCGGAAAACGAAAAAAACAATTTTATGTAAAGCATTTTTGGCTCGGTTGTGTTAGAATAAAATTGCGGTAAGGGAAGTGCTTTCCGTCTTGCCGCCAAAGTACTGAAAAATATGATACATGAGGGAGTATTATCATGGTTAAAATCGGTTTGGTAAACATCGACGTTTCACACCCGAAGATGTTCTCGCGCTACCTGGCGCAGGGCAACCGCATGCGCTATGCGGCCGTATATAACGAGGGCTTCCGCGGTGAGGATGAGGTAAATGCATTCGTGGAGCAGGCAGGCGTGGACAAGGTCTGCAAGTCCATCGAGGAGCTCGTGGAATACGCCGACATCGGCTTCGTGCAGGGCTGTAACTGGGATAAGCACCTCGGCTACGCCATGGCCTTCATCAACGCGGGCAAGCCCGTTTTCATCGACAAGCCCATCGTCGGCTGTCTTGCCGATTGCAAAAAGCTGATGGAGCTGCAGGCTGCCGGTGCAAAGATCGTCGGCTCGTCCTCCGTCCGTTACTGCCCCGAGGTCGTGGAATTCGTCAATATGCCCGCAGAGGAAAAGGGCAAGCTGCTGCACGCCTCCATCACCGTCGGCGTTGACGAGTTCAACTACGCCATTCACGCCGTGGAGGGCATTTGCGGTCTGGCACAGTCCGAGCCCGTCAGCACCACCTTCGTCGGCAGAACCGAGATCGACGGCCAGTCCTACGGCGTCACGCCGTTCAAGGACTTCATCGAACAGGGCCAGCACAAGGTC
>JAZQWX010000029.1:0-2920 GCA_045632565.1 Eubacteriales bacterium
GGCTCTCCCGATGGGGGAACTCTGCGAAGTGAGGGGGTGGGTCGTTATTTTCCTGCCAAGCATACCACTGACGGACGCATGCCGAGAGAAAATGCATAGGCAAACATGGTTCATTTCGTAACACAAAATCGTGTTCTTGTCAACACATTTTTGTGTTTTTATGATAAAATTTTTTAAAAACCGCAGAAAGGAAATGCCATGAAATTTCCAAGATTGAAGGATGTCCGAGAGGATAGGGATATTACGCAAAAGGAATTTGCGGAGAAAATGGGCTTATATACCACCACGTACGCTCGTTATGAAAGGGGAGAACAGGATATTCCGCTTTCTCTTGCCGTTGATATTGCCCGTTTTTATAACGTTTCTCTGGATTATCTGGCGGGGCTGATCTCCGTGCCCGAGCCGCTTGACCGCCATAAGAAATAAAATTTACGACATCCACGAAAAAAGCACCCTCATCGGGTGCTTTTTTGCTTCATATACGGAAATTACAGCCCTACAAAGCCCAGCTTGCGCTGTACCTTGGAAAGCGTTTTGCGCGCACAGTAGGCGGCCTGCTGCGCGCCCTCGCGCATCACGGCTTCCAGATACGCCTTGTCGGCAATCAGGCGGTTATACTCTGCCTGCACGGGAGCAAGCGCATCGGCGCATGCCTCGCCAACGGCCATTTTGAAGTCGCCGTAGCCGCGTCCTTCAAATTCACGCTCGATCTCATCAAACTCCTTGCCCGTGAAGGTGCGGTAGATGGTCATGAGGTTGTTGATGCCGTCCTTGCCCTCGGCGTAGCGCACCTCGCTGCCCGAGTCGGTCACCGCGCGCTTGAATTTACGCAGAATGTCGTCCTTTCCGTCCAGAATGTAGACCACCGCGTTCGGATTGGGATCGGATTTGGACATTTTGGCCGTCGGCTCGGCAAGCGACATGATCTTCATACCCGTTTTGGCAATGTAGCCCTCGGGCACGGTGAAGGTGTCGCTGTACAGACCGTTAAAGCGGCCTGCGATATCGCGCGCAAGCTCCAGATGCTGCTTCTGGTCGATGCCAACGGGCACAAGGTCGGTCTGGTACAAAAGAATATCCGAGGCCATCAGCACGGGGTAGGTAAACAGGCCCGCGTTGATGTTGTCGGCATGCTTCTGGCTCTTGTCCTTGAACTGCGTCATGCGGGAGAGCTCACCAAACATGGTAAAGCAGCTCAGCATCCAGGAAAGCTCCGCGTGGGCGGGCACGTGCGACTGCACGAACAGCGTATTCTTTTGCGGATCAAGGCCTGCCGCGATGTACAGGGCCAGCGTTTCGTAGGTGCGGCGGCGCAGCTCGGCGGGCACTTGGCGCACAGTAATGGCGTGCAGGTCGACCACGCAGTAGAAGCAATGGTATTCCTCCGAAAAGGCCGAAAAATTCTTGATCGCGCCGAGATAGTTTCCAATCGTCAGGTTGCCCGAGGGCTGTACGCCCGAAAAGACCACCTTTTTTCCGTTCAGCATAATATTCTCCTTCGCCGTGCGGCGTTTTTTGTCATTCGTTCATATTATTCTACCGCACACCCGCCCGTCTGTCAAGCCGTATTACAAAAAATTGTGAAAAATCCAACAAATTCATACATAAAAACAATAAAACACCTTGCCTTTTCGGAAAACGTGTGTTATAATGTAGGGTGGAAAACCGCGTAAACGGTTTTTGATCCGTTTTCAAAAAATAAAAAATTATATATGGAGGACAAAAAAATGGGAAGAAGAAAAATTTCCGTTGATGGTAACACCTCTGCGGCACACGTATCCTATGCGTTTACCGAAGTGGCTGCCATCTACCCGATCACCCCTTCCAGCCCTATGGCAGAGGTGACCGACTCTTGGTCCGCGGCTGACAAAAATCTGTTCGGCGAACCCGCAAAGAACATCTTTGGCGACAACGTCAAGGTGGTTGAAATGCAGTCTGAGGCAGGTGCTGCAGGTGCCGTTCACGGCTCTCTGGCCGCCGGTGCCCTGACCACCACCTACACCGCATCGCAGGGTCTGCTTCTGATGATCCCGAACATGTACAAGATCGCCGGCGAGCTGCTGCCCTGCGTGATCCACGTATCCGCACGTTGCGTAGCCTCCCACGCGCTCAACATCTTCGGTGACCACTCCGACGTATACGCTTGCCGTCAGACCGGCTTTGCCATGATGGCTGAAACCAATGCACAGGAGATCATGGACCTGGGTGCCGTTGCACACCTCGCAACCATCAAGGGCCGCGTTCCCGTCCTGAACTTCTTCGACGGCTTCCGTACCTCTCACGAGATCCAGAAGATCGAGGCTTGGGACACCGCTGACCTGGCTGAAATGGTCGACATGGACGCCGTTGCCGCCTTCCGCGCACGCTCCATCAACCCCGAGCATCCCGTTCTGCGCGGCTCTGCCGAGAACGGTGATATCTTCTTCCAGCACCGCGAGTCCTGCAACAAGTTCTACGATGCATTCCCCGCAATCGTGGAAGAGTACATGGACAAGGTCAATGCCAAGATCGGCACGAACTACAAGCTGTTCAACTACTACGGCGCTCCCGATGCTGACCGCGTGATCGTAGCCATGGGCTCGGTCTGCGACGCCGCAGAAGAGGTCGTAGATTACCTGAACGCCGCAGGCGAGAAGGTAGGTCTGGTGAAGGTTCGCCTGTACCGTCCCTTCGTTGCCGAGAAGCTCTCCGAGGCAATTCCCGCTTCCGTTAAGAAGATCGCTGTTCTTGACAGAACCAAGGAGCCCGGCTCTCTTGGTGAGCCTCTGTACCTCGACGTCGTAACCGCCCTTGCTCGCGTTGGCCGTTCCATTCCCGTATACGGCGGCCGTTACGGTCTTGGCTCCAAGGACGTAACCCCCGCCAGCCTGTTTGCCGTTTATGCAAACCTCACCGCCGATGCTCCCAAGCAGGGCTTCAC
>JAZQWX010000030.1:0-17855 GCA_045632565.1 Eubacteriales bacterium
ATAGTACTCATTCGTTCCCTTGCCGCTTGCGTTCGGCTGGAACTGCTGGATCTCCATACCGCCTTGGGAGCAGTTGACGATCCACACGCGCTCGCCGGTCTGCTTCACCCACTCGTAAGCAAGGGCCGCATTCCAACCGCAGAGCGAGAAGGTGGTTTGTCCCTTCGGGATAGAGAACTGCTGGGGCTGGGGGCCGCTTTGGTTGCTGGCAGTCTCCCAGTCAAGGGTCGTGGGCACGTATTCGCGATAGGGTACGAACGTGATCTTGTTGGGAGGATTACTGGGCCACAGAGAGCCGTATTTGCTGTTGAACGCCTCGGCGTAGTCCTTTTTATCCTGCTCTACGTCCACGGATACCTGCTGGCCGGTCCAGGTCAGGTAAGCCATGGTTTCGGGAACGCGGATGTAGTCGTTGGAGTAATGCTCATAAAAGCCGGGCTTGAGGTTGCTCTGGGGATCGCCCGAGGCGTTGGACTGACCGGTCACAAACAGCATGTTGATGGGCGAGGGGTCAACCTGAATCGTCACGGTCAGGCTGCCGCGGAACTCCACGATCGCCTTGCCGCAACCGTCGGCATACACGGACTGTCCGTCCTTCTGCTTGACAAGCAGATTGGGATCCTCTTCGGTCGTACCGGTCACGGTAGAGGTGATCTCCACGACCTCAATACCCTGGATATCCTTGCCGAAATTGTACGTATCCTGATAGCGAATGTGCAGAACACCCTGGTCATCCGTGTAGGGATAGGTCTGCGCGTACACGGGCTTTACCGGAGGAGGCGGGCAGACGCAGGGATCCTGACCGCAGGTGGGGCATTTGTTTCCCTCTTCGCCGCCGGGAGTTTCACCGCCGGGAGGGGTAGGCGTGGGGGTGGGATCGCCGCCCGGGCAGGCGCACAGCGTAAACAGCGTGCATGCGAGCAGCACAATAGCAAGCAAACGTTTCATAGTGTTTCTCCTTTTGCCGCCAAGCAGGCGGCTTGCACAATTAAGAAATGTATATATATTATATACGAAATTTCCTGCTCGGTCAATCGACAAAACTTACAATTCTATTTGCTTTTTTTTGTGTATAATGCCGATTTTTCCGTTTTTTCGTTCACAATTATCCGAAAAAGGCCATGTCGATGACATGGCCTTTTTCTTTATTGCTCCGCCGAGCGGCAAACGGCGCGCATATCGCAAAATTCGCACGCGCGGTTCGGCTTTCCGCCGTCTCTCGGCCGCGCGGCGGCCTCGCCCTCGCGCAGCTCCTGCGCGATACGGCAGATCACGTCATGCAGCTCCCCGACCAGCTCACCCATGCGCTCCAGCGACGCAAGCGATTTGCGGGATGCCCCCGTCATCTCTCCGTTTTTATCAAGCTTGACGGGGATATAACGGCCGGAAAGCTCTTTGTCCATCGCGCGCAGAACGTCGGAATCGTCAAGAAGCAGGCCGCTGCGCTTGAGGGCGCGGCCAAGCTGACCGACAAATTCCTCCGCCTCGGCGGGGGTATCACAGGTCGTATCCGCGATCCGCGCGCCCGTATACAGCACGCCGGCAGGCAATAGCTCCTCCCCCTCCCGACACAAGCGGGAAAGGAACGCGGGGTTTTGACTCTTCCAAAGCGAGATCAGATAGACAAGGAGCTGCGTATTCAAGCCGCGCTCGATGTCCTCCATGGAAAAGGTCTTGTTGCCCGATTTGTAGTCAATGACGCGCAGATAGGTTTTGCCGTCCTTCTGATAAGTATCCACGCGGTCAATGCGGCCGTATAGCGACACACGGGTCCCACCCGGCAGGGTGATCGGCAAGGCCTCAGGCGTATCCTCACCGTCTGAAAGAGCCATCTCAAAGAAGGTGGGAACGAATTCGCTTTGCGAAAATTCCTCCACCATTTCAAGCAGCACCGGCAACGCCGCGCGGCGAAGCAGCGACAACAGATGCAAAAAGCGTGGCGTGCTTCGCACGCTCTCGGGGCAGACGCGCTCGACGTGCAGGCGGATGATCTCGTCAGCCATCTCGGCCACCTCGGCAGCCTCCATATCCCCAAGCGCCCGTCCGCTTTGCTTCACGCGCAAAAAGAACTGCTCCAGAACGGCGTGCAACAGGTTGCCCACGTCGGCCGACCGAAATTCAATTTGGCGGGCGGCATCCAAGCGCAGAACGTACTTGCAGAAATAGGAAAACGGACATTGCACGTAAGTATCCATGCGGGACTGCGTAAGCGAGACCCGCTTGCCGTACAGCCCCTCTGCCGTTTCGGACGAAAGGCGACAATCCGGATCGCTGATCGGCTGATCGATGCGCCGCGTAGCGGCGGCGTAGCGCGGATCCTCCGCCAGCAGGCGGTACAGCGCCTCGCCCTCGGCGGTGCCGCGCAAAATACCAAGGCGATCGACCGCGGCCTCCTTGCGCCAAAGCTGATCGATAGCGGGCAGCTCTGCCACGCGAAGAAGCGGAAGTGCCGTCAGCTCCCGAACGCGAGAGAAGACGGGGGCGGGCTTCTGCGGACTGCCCGACAGGGTGGCATCCGCCGCAATCAGGGTCACGCTCTCCCGCGCGGTGGCAAAGGCGCGGGCAAAGCAGAACAGCTCCCGCGCGGCAAAGCGCGCGAGGTTCGGCTCTACCGCGAGGCCAAGCTCCGAAAGCACGCGGCGATCCCCCTCGCTGAACACGCCGCCGGCCTTGGCCGTGGCGGGAAATTCCCCCTCGTTCACGCCAAGCAGGTATACGTGGCGTGCGCCCGCGGTGCGGAGCAGGTCGGCCGAGCCGACGGTGACCTGATCCACGGAGGACGGAATACGGGAAAGCTCCTGCTCCGACAAAACAAGACGCAAAAGCTCCAAAAATTGCTCGGCGCGCACCTCGGTGCTGCCAAGCGTTTCGGCAAGGCGATCAAGGGCGTCGCAAATCACCCCGAACAGGCGGGAAAAATGATCGGCTTCCTCGGTGTTTTGCAACACACGGGCTGCCTCTCTGCGCGTAGCGAGCTGATTTTCCACGTCCAGCCGACACATAAATTCATAGAGGGCTCGGCAATGCTCCGTCACGCTGGTGCGCGCGGGCTGATCGGAAAGGGGCGCAAGCTGCTCCACCAAGCGGCGGCGCACGCCCTCTACGCGGCGAAGCACCTCTTCTCCGCGCGGGGTCAGGCGGTCGGTATAGCCGTCGGGGTTCATATTCCAGCCATGCTCATCCGTAAAGCGATGGCCGTACAGATTCCAGCGTGCCACGTAGATCTCAAAGAGGTCGATATCCTCTTCCGCGATCCCGGACATGCCGCATTTGAGGTAAGAGATCACGTCCTCACGCCGCCAGCCGCCCGTACAAACGGCATAAGCGGTGTAAAGAAGCTTGACGGCGGCAAAGGAATTGATGTCCGTCTTTTTTGCCATAAAGAAGGGGATCGCCGCATCCTGCAGGCAAACGTCCAGAATGCCCGTGTAGGCATCGGCGGATCGCGCCATGATGGCAAAATCACGGTAGCGCGCGCCCTCCTCCTTCACGCGGCGAGCGATATCCGAAGCAATAAAGGTTGCGGCGTGGAACGGATCGGGGGCTGTGACCGTCCGCAGATCCTGCGTATTTTGCGTTTTGCAACACACGCCCCCCTCTTTTTTGTCCTTTTCACGCCCAAACAGGCAGGGGAGCAGCTCGCGCAGAAGGGGGGAGGCTGTGCGCTTATTCTCCCCAAGGTCCTCGCGCACAAGGGACACTTCCGCATCCTTTGCCATCTGTTGCAGGCGGAGGAAGGTGTCACGGGTTTCTTCAAAGGTCAGGTCATGCTGCCGCTTCTGTGGCAGGGTCAGCGTGACCGTCAGATCCGCGGTGGATGCGGCGGCGCGCAAAATGCGCCATTGCTGCTCGGTAAAGCTGATAAAGCCGTCCACGTAGACGTGCGCCCCCTCCAGAAAACGGGTTTCGGCAAGCAGCTTGGCAAGGCGGTCGAGATCCTCGGCCGCGTCGTCATACTGTTCGCGGAGCAGACCGTGGTAGACGGTCGAAAGGAGCGAAAGATCTTCTAATTTTTCACGCAAGCGTTCGCCCGCAGGCAGCTTTTTGGCAGCGTGCTCCAAGGCGGCCGGGGAAAGAGAAAGCGCCGAAAGCTCCTCCATCGCGGCGGCCATTTTCCGCACGCGGCCGATCTCCTGCTCGCCTCCCTTTTCATGAAGCAGCGGTAAAAGCTCGCCCATGGTGCGCCACATGATCAGCGTTCGCACGTCGGAGGTGGCGTAATGATAGGACAGCCCGCCCTCCTGACGGAAGACGGTATTGGCAAGTCTTGAAAAATTGGTGACCTCAAAGCACAGCGGAGCGGAGGGGGGCAAAAGATCAGCCATCTGCTGCTCCGAGAACAGCGTTCCCTGCTCGGGCACGAGCAGATAGGTGCGCTTCCCCGCCTCTACGTCGCGGCGGATCATCTCGGCAATTGCCGTGCTTTTTCCGCTACCGAAGTCACCTGTCAGCAAACGGATCATCCTTTATCCTCCCATCTTAGGGCATAGCCGCTGCCGCGCACGGCGTACAGCATTTTTTTGCCATCGCGCTCCAATTTCTTTCGCAGGTAATGCAAATACACGGTGACGACCCCCTCGCTCTGCCCCTCTCCCCACACCTCGCGGAGCAATTTTGCGCGGGGAACAGGCGCACCGTCGGCGCGCACAAGACAGGCAAGCAGGGCGTATTCCTTGGGGGAAAGCAACACACGGGTGCCGTTTGGCAGTATCAGGACACCATCCCCCTGCAGCTTCAGCGTGCCTGTGATCTCCTCCTCTCCCCGCACGGCGGGCAAAAGAGCAGACAACAGAAAGGGGCGAGAGAGAAAGCACGCCTCCTTTCGCGTCACGCGGCCGTATCCGACCACGCGCGAGGCGGGGGGCACGACGTCGGGAAATGCATCACGATCGACGAGGTAGACCCCCGCCGCCGCCAGACGCGAGTCGCGCCGCAGCACCGAAACGGTATAGCCCGCATCCTCCAGCTCCAGGCGGAGCATCTGGGCAAAGGCAGGCTCGTTTGACAGAATAACGACACGCTCCGACATGGGGCTCTCCTTTCAAGAGTATTACAGGGTTCTTGCGATCAGGTATTCAAGGGCCAGATATCCGCCGATACCGAGACCGGTCTTGGACGCGGTATCCGCGCGACTGCAAAAGGCAAGCGCCTCCTCCAGCTGTCCCGGGCTTCTCTTTTTGGCGGCACGCAAGTACAGCCCCACCTTATATTCATGCATCCGCAGGCGCGCCCCGATCTCCTTTTGTGAAAGACCCGCCTCCGCAAAGGAGCGGACGGTCAGAAGATCCGCATAGGTTCGCGCCACCGAGGCGATGGCAAGGGTCGGCTCGACCTTGCGCCCCTTCATATCCTGCAGGCAGGCGTAGGCGCGGGAGGCGTTACCCTCCAAGATCGCGTTGGTCAGACCGAACGCGTCGCTCTCGCCCGCGCGGGAGGCAACCAGCTCCACGTCCTGTTCCGTCACGGTATCGCGGCCATTCTGCTTCACGTAGGAAACCAGCTTGGCGATCTCGCCCGCAAGGGCGTCCATGGACGTGCCGCTTTGGGCGAGCAGAGCTTCCATCACCGCGCGGGAGGCGTTGACCCCCTCATGTGCAAAGTGCCGCGCGATCCAGGAGGCCAGCGCGGTTTCGTTTGACCGTTCAAAACAAACCACCGACATGATCTTGGAAAGCTCCGTATAGGCCTTGGAGGGGCGCTTTGGCAGATTCCCCACGTCAAGGCAATCGGCGTCCACCACGAAAACGGTGACCGTTTCGGGGTATCCCTTCGCCTCCTCACACAGCTCCGTCAGGCGGCGAAGCAGGCTTTCCTTGAGGCTTGAAAAATCCGCCAGATGCCATTCCACCAGCTTTTTCTCCGCCATCATGGGCGGCGCGGAAATGGCCTCCGTGAGGCGGGCAAAGTCGATCTCCTCCCCCTCCATCACGATGCGGTTAAAGGCATCAAACGCAGGGTCTGTCAGCACGGCCGCACGCAGCTCGCCAAGATAGTGACGCCGCAAAAAGGCTTCCTCGCCGCAAAACAGGTACACGCCCGACAGACTTCCCTGCTTGATCTGTTGCTTCAGCTCTTCTACCGTCATGCTCATTCCCCCTTCGTTTTTTATTTTTTGACCGTCACGGTCATCACGGTGCGGCTACGCACGCCGCCTACCGTTAAGTCGTAGTCCAGATGGATGCGCCGCCCATTCTCCTCTTCCCTGTTTTCCAGGGCGCGCGTTGTGAGCGTCAAATCGATCTCTCCCACCCCCGCCACGCGGTAAAGGGTGGAAAATTCCTTACCCTTGTCAAAAAGGAGGCGGCTCTTCACGGCGCCGCTTTGGACAAGCTCCACTTGCGTGGGCGCGGCAAAGGAAAAGGACAGAGCCGTATTCTGCGCCTCGCTTCCCTCTCCTGTGGCATAGGTAAGCGTATACCGCTCCCCCTCCGTCACGCGGCCGCGATAGGTATAGCTGTCCCGCTCTCCCCTGCCGTGCTCGTCAAAGCGGCGGGTCAGGATGGAAACGGTAACGGGATACGTCTGTTCGTTTTGCATCATCATTCTCCAAAAAGGGCAGCCACCGCAAAAGGCGGTGGCTGCCAATCAGTAGGATCTTTCCTGTATCAGCCATTCTGCCCACGGCGACGGCGGTTATACTCCGAGCGCGGGTTCACGATCTCACGCCAATCCAGACTGCCGTTTTCAAGGGCCAGGACCAGCACCTCGGCGGTGGCAATGTTGGTGGCAACGGGCACGTTCTGAATGTCACACTCCCGCAGGATCATGCGTGCGGTTTCGGCCTTCGGCTCGTCGTCATCCCCCACGCTGTCGCGGAAGTAAAGCAGCATATCGATCTCGTTATAGGTAATGCGTGAAAGGATCTGCTCAAGGCCTCCGATGTCGCCGGGCAAAAGCGAGTCGATCGAAAGGCCCGTGGCCTCGGCAATATACCGTCCGGTAATTTCGGTAGCGCAAAGGTTATGGCGACCAAGAATGCCGCAATAGGCGATACAGAACTGCGTCATCAGCTCTTTCTTGGTATCTTCTGCAATAATGGCAATTTCCATAATCGATCCTTCCTTTCTATCAATACAGCAGCTTCCGCCGATACGAGCGTACCGCGCGGATACCCGAAAGCAGGGGAACGTCCTCGCCGAGAAGCCGCGCCGCCAGGTTGTCGAACGCAACGGTTGCCGGCTCAAGACGGAAGGCTTTTCCCGCAAGAAGCGGGTACTTGCCCACGTAGCGGTGGGCAGTTTCGGACAGCTCACCAACGATGGGGAGAATGCCAAGAAGCGACAGCTTGCTCTCGTCCACCATCAAAATCGCCTTTTCCTGCCCACTTTCACGGGGATGGCGAAGTGAAAAACGGTTGATCAGCAGTGCGCCGGACGGTGCGCCCACCTCAGAGAGGCTCACGCTTACCGTTTCCGCGGCGCGCAGCGCGGCGGGGCTTGGGTCGGTCAAGACCAGCACGCGGTCAAAGGCGGGCGCGGCCGCAAGCGTATCGGCCGTTGCAGGCGCGTCCACGATCACAAAATCGAGCGCCAAGGTGGCAGAAATTTCGTCAAGGAGCGCAACAAGTGCCGCCCCTACGACAGCATCCTTTCCCGAAAACGCGCCGGGCAACAGCAGCGGCCCGTCCGCCACGGGACAAAGCAAGGCTTTTTCTGCCTCTATGCGGTGAGCGGCTACGTCCGAAATATCATACACCACGTCGGGCGCACAGGAAAAGACCGTATCCAGACAGCGGCACATGGGGCTGCCGTCTATCAGCAGCACGCGCTTGCCGCGACGTGAAAGTGAGAGAGCCAGATTGGCCGCCGCAAAGCTGACGCCCACACCGCCCTTGGCGGAGGTAAGCCACAGCCGCATCGGTCTATTCGTTCCCTCGCTCATGCTCTTTCCCCTTTTCAACGCTGTTTTATCTATTATACTATACAATACCCCCTCGTGTCAATCACCGAGGGCCAAATTTGGAAAAAGAAAAGAGAAAGAATTTTTTTGCAGGATATTGTAAAAGCATCTGATTTGTTGTATAATAATGAAGATGAGTAAATTCGGCGGAGGATGTACCGTGAAAAATTGTACAAAATCTGCGCGAGTTGTCGAGATGCTTCGCCAAAGGGGTCTGACGCTTTCGGCGGCAGAATCCTGCACGGGCGGTCTTTTTTCAGCAGCGGTGGTAGACGCACCGGGCGCCAGCACCGTATTCCTTGGCGGCGTCGTATCCTACGTGAACGAGATCAAGGAGCACGTGCTTGCCGTCCCCCACGAGCTGATTGAAGCGCATACGGCAGTTTCCGCGCCCGTGGCGCGTGCCATGGCACAGGGTGTTTGCCGTCTGACGCGCAGCGATATCGGCATCTCGGTAACGGGGCTGGCCGGCCCCGGGGGCGGAACGCCCGAAATTCCGGTCGGGCGCGTATACGTCGGCCTCTGCCGCGCGGCAAAGGAGCTGTTTGTGCGCGAGCTGACCATTCCCGGCACGCGGGAGGAGGTTCGCCGCGGTGCGGTGGACGCGATGCTGGATATTTTATTGGAAATACTGTCCTAACAGGAGGAGATTAGCAATATGAAGAGCTTTCGAAAAATCGGCGTTTTGACCTCGGGCGGCGACGCGCCCGGCATGAATGCGGCCGTTCGCGCGGTTGCCCGCACGGCTATCGGCTACGGTGTGGAGGTAATGGGCATCTACTCGGGCTACGAGGGACTCATTTTCGGTGACGTACGCCCCTTTGGCGCACGTGACGTATCCAACATCGTCAACCACGGCGGTACGATGCTGTATTCCGCCCGCGCACCCCAGTTCAAGACCGAAGAGGGCATGCAGGCCGCTATTGAAACCTGCCGCCGCCACAACATTGACGGTATCGTAGCCATCGGTGGTGACGGTACCTTCCGCGGTGCGACCGACCTTTCCAAGCGCGGCATTCCCTGCATCGGTCTGCCCGCTACCATTGACAACGATATTACTGCCACCGACTACACCATCGGCTTTGATACGGCTATGAATACCGCCATTGCCATGATCGACCGTCTGCGTGACACCTGCGAATCCCACGCACGCTGCAACGTAGTAGAGGTCATGGGCCGTGATGCGGGCGACGTTGCCCTGCAGGTCGGCATTGCCGTTGGCGCAACGGCCGCTTTCGTACCGGAGATCAAGCCGGACACCGATGCACTGATCGAGAAGATCAAGGCCTCCCGCGCGCTCGGCAAGCGTAACTTTATCATTCTGGTTGCCGAGGGTCTTGGCGGTGATTTTGGTGAAAGCCTGACCCGCCGCATTGAGAAGGAAACCGGCGTAGAGTCCCGCTTTGCACGTCTGGCGCACGTTCTGCGCGGCGGTATGCCTACCCTGCGTGACCGTCTGCTCGCCTCCCGCATGGGCGAGTTTGCCGTGGACGAGCTGATGGCAGGCCGTTCCGACGAGGTCATCTGCAACGTCAACAACGAGATCTCGGCCATCAACATCCAGTATGCCCTGATCCTTGACCGTATGTACAAGAAGACCCTGAAGGACGGCGACCTCGACGCCTTCTCGAAGGAGCAGATCAACGAGATGCAGGCCGCATGCGCCCGCCGTCTTGCCTATATTGAGTCGCTTTACCGCACCGTGAACCGCATCGGTCTGTAAGGAGGACGCGAGATGCATTCTGATTTTGACAGCGTTCTGATCAGCCGTGAGCAGATTGCCGCCCGCATCAAGGAGCTGGCCGCCCGTCTGGATGCCGATTATGCGGACAAAAATCCGCTCTTTATCTGCATTCTCAAGGGTAGCGTGTTCTTCTTCACCGATCTTCTCAAGGAGCTGACCGTCCCTGCCGAGATCGACTTTATGGCCGTTTCCAGCTACGGCGACGGTGACACGACCTCGGGTTACGTCAAGATCATCAAGGATCTTGGCCGCCCGATCGTGGATCGGCACGTGGTGATCGTGGAGGATCTGATCGACACGGGCACAACGCTCTCGCACCTTTGCGAGCTGCTTAAGACCCGCGATCCCGCATCCCTGCACATCTGCACCCTGATGGATAAGCCCGAGCGCCGCCTTGCAAAGGTCGACGTGACCTATTGCGGCTTCACCATTCCCGACGAGTTTGTGATAGGCTACGGTCTTGACTATGCCGAGCGTTATCGCAATCTGCCCGAGGTGTACATTCTTTCCCGCAAGGTGTATGAGAAATAACATAAGAGGGAACGCAAGTTCCCTCTTTTTTTGCGCCAAAATTGAGAATTATTTTCATTTTCTCTTGACAGGCAGGGCAAGTTGCGGTATAATAATTCGCGTATTACGTCAAAAAGAGGTCGTTTGTATGGGTTACCGAACCGAACAAAAAGCCGAGCTGCTCGCTTACCTTTCCGCACATGCGGAGCGCGCCTTTACGCTCTCGGAGCTTGCCGAGGAGATGGGGGCGCGCGGTGTTGGCAAGAGCACGGTCTACCGCCAGGTAGCCGCGCTGTGCGAGGAGGGAGCTGTCCGTCGCTACGCCAAGGAGGGCGGGCGGGGCTATACCTACCGTTATCTGACGCGGGAGGACTGTACCCACCACCTGCATCTTGAATGTCTTTTGTGCGGCAAGGTGATCCACTTGGGGCGCGAGCAATCCGCCTTGTTTGAGAATGCCCTGCGTGAGAGCAACGAATTTGCGCTGGACGACAGCCGTACTCTGCTATACGGCCGTTGCGGCGCGTGTCAAAAAGGAGCACATTGATGGATCCATCCGAGTTTTTTCACATTCTCTGGCACGGGCTACTGCATACCGGTAAGGAGTGCTTGCAGATCTTTCCTCTTCTCTATATTTCTTACCTGCTGATGGAGCTGCTGGAGCACAAGGCTGGGGAACGCACCTATGACCTGATCCGCCGTTCGGGCAAGGTCGGGCCGCTTTTGGGCGGCGCACTGGGTATTCTGCCCCAATGCGGCTTTTCGGCGGCGGCGGCCGGCCTGTATGCGGGGCGCGTCGTGTCGCTTGGCACGCTGATCGCGGTCTTTTTGTCCACCTCGGATGAAATGATCCCTGTGCTGGTGGCGGGCAAAATGCCCATACCCGCGGTGCTGATTTTGGTTCTTCTGAAGGCGGCGGTGGCCGTTTTGTGCGGCTTTGTGTGCGATCTTCTCATTCGCCGTGAGCCAAGCCATGCCGAGGTAGAGGAGCTTTGCGAGCAGGAGGGGTGTCACTGTGAGGGCAAGAGCCTGCCGCTGGCGGCCCTGTTACATGCGGCGCGCGTTCTTCTCTTCATTTTCATCGTTTCCTTTGCGCTGCACGTGGGGCTGGAGCTGATTGGCGAGGAGCGTCTTGCAACCCTGCCCCTGAAAATCCCCTTCCTTTCTCACCTATTTGCCGCGCTGATCGGGCTTGTTCCCAACTGCGCCGCCTCGGTGGTGCTGTGCGAGCTGTATCTTGGGGGCGCTTTGTCGCTTGGCAGCATGCTGTCGGGGCTTCTCGTAGGCTCGGGCGTCGGCATTCTCGTTCTTTTCCGCGCCAATCGCCACCTTAAGGAAAACCTCCTGATCCTTGCGGCGCTGGTTGGCATCGGTGTTTTGTTCGGTCTGCTCTTTGATCTTTCGGGGCTTGCCGCAATTCTACCGCTGTGAGGTGCACGATGACAAGACGATTGTTTGATGAGGATGCTTATCTCCGCGAATTTTCCGCAACCGTTCTCGCTTGTGAAGCAGAGGATGGCGGCTACGCCGTGGCGCTGGATGCGACTGCCTTTTTCCCCGAAGAGGAAGGGCAGTATGCCGACACGGGCACCCTTGGCGGGGCACGCGTGCTGGACGTGCAGGAAAAAGACGGCGTCATTTTCCACAAGACCGACGCGCCCCTGACCGTGGGGGCCACCGTGCAGGGCGTGCTGGATTTTGCCGCACGCTTTGACCGCATGCAGAACCACAGCGGTGAGCATATCGTATCCGGCATTTTGTTCCGCCGCTTTGGATATCACAACGTGGGCTTTCATTTAAGCGGCGAGGACATGACCATGGACTTTGACGGCCCCCTGACCCGCGAGCAGCTTGACGAGGTCGAGGATGAGGCAAACCGCGCTATTTTTGCCAATCTTCCCGTCAGGGCGTATTATCCGAGCAAGACGGAGCTTTCTTCCCTTTCCTTCCGCGCCAAGGACGGGCTTTCGGGCCGCGTGCGCTTGGTAGAGATCGGGGATGTGGACCTGTGCGCCTGCTGTGCGCCGCACGTGGCACGCACGGGCGAGATCGGGCTTCTCAAAATGCTGGACTTTATCCATTACAAGGGCGGTGTACGCATCCATGCGGCCTGCGGCATGCGCGCGCTTGCCGATTACCGCGCGCGTTACAGCCGAAACACTGCCATTTCCCGTCTGCTCTCCGTGCCGCAGGATGAATGCGCCCCTGGCGTAGAGCGTCTTTTGGCCGAGCTTGGCGAGCGTAAAATGGCGGCCGCCGCCTATCTCCGTGCCTTGACCGAGGCGGAGATCCGTTCCCTTTCCGAAAATGCTTCGGGAAATCTTTTGTACTTTTCAACCGAGAGTGACGCAAACGCCCTTCGGCGTGTGGCTTTGATCGGTGCTACCCGCGCGCGTGGTGTGTGCGCGGTGGTGTACGGCGAAGAGGGAGAGTATCGCATCATGATCGCCGCAAGCGAGATGCCTCTGAAGGCCAAGCTTCCCCTGTTCCGCGAGGGGCTTGCCCTGCGCGGCGGCGGAAACGACGAGCTGCTGCAAGGCAGTACGCCGAAAACACGCAAAGAGATCGAGGCGTTTTTTGAAGCCGAGATCTGATGATAGAAAAAGCAGCCGCACTCCTTGAGTGCGGCTGCTTTTGCATAACGAAAAGGGGGCTTTTGCAAGCCCCCTTTGGTTTTTAGATGGTTTCTACGTTCTCGATCGTGAGATCGTTCATGAATTCGTCGAGGTCGGATTCGTTCGGACCCTTCTCGCCGGAAGCCATGATTGCATCTTTTGCATAGAGCGCAAGAAGCTCTACGTCAGGAGAGATATATTTCTTCATGTTCGTTCCTCCTTATGCTTACAGAGCTGCAGCGGCATCGCTCAGGTTCATGAGCGCATGCAACAGATCGGAGAGCTCAGGCTTATCGGTTTCGTATGCCATTCTTGCAACGTAAGCCTCTACGCTGTAAGTGAAGATGTTACCGGAATAGTATACGGGGATCTCCTTGTTACCAACCTTACGGGTGTACTGAACGACTACCTGGAAGTACTGGGTGGTCTTCAGATCCTTGAGGCCGATACCGGAGAGCGTGAAAGCGTAAGCGCCGTCAACTTCCTCACCCTTACCTGCCAGATCGTCAGCAGTCAGACCCTGACGCATGGAGATGGGCTTATCAGCTTCGCTGGGTGCTACGTCTACGTATACGCGGATACCGATGGTGCTCTCAAATACGAGAGAAGCAGCGGTGATCTCGGAGTAGGTGTAGTTGGAAACGTCGGGGTTTACGGAGTCCATGATCTCTGCCTTGTAAACGCCGTCAGGTTGCTTTACGATGGTCTGCAGCTCTGCGGGCAGGTTCTTGTTGGCCAGGTTATCCAGGTTGTAGCCGAAGTACTTCTGAGCGGCAGCACCGTAGTTCAGAACGGCAACCATCAGCTTCGCCTGATTGTCTTCTCTTGCGGCAACAGCCTTCTCATACTGCTCGTAAGCTACGCCTGCCAGGCTGACCTCCTGTACAGCAGAAACGATCGTTTCTGCACCGTCTACAAACATAACTGCCTGAACGGTGATGGAATCGGTCATCTGCTTGGGAGCGAACTCCTCGTAGATACAGGTGTATGCGTAGTTGCCGAGAACCTCAACGTCCATGGCGATCTCTGCTACGGCGTTGTCCTTGGTCTTCTCGCCAACAACGGTGTTGTCCCAGATGCGGAGCTTCACTTCATCAGCATCCTGATATACGTCGCGCGTACCGAATGCATTGAAGCTGAGGGCGATCTTGTCGCCTACGATGATGGATGCAGCATCCATAGCGAGAACGTACTTATCGGTCGTAGCGGCGCCGATGAAGGACGTGATCGCGGTGTACTGTACCTTCGGGCTTGCAGCAACCTGCACAGCACCGCCGGTAACCTCAACGGCTGCGAACACAACCTTATCATTCTTAACAAGGTTAGCGGTCAGGCTCGTGGAGGTAACTGTTGCCACGCCGTTTGCATCGGTGGAGATCACCAGATTGCCAACCAGCGCGTTGTTCTTATAAACGGCAACCTTTGCGGAAGCGTTCTTTGCAGCCATGCCGTTCTCATCAACCAGGAAGATCTCACCGGCAAAGCCGAACTCTACGGCACCGGTAGCCACAGCCTGATACTGATATGCGGGCTTGAGATTGGTTTCCTTGTTACCAACCATGAAAGCGCCGATGAATTCCTCTGCAGCAGAGGCGATCAGAATACCGTTGTTACCCAGGATGTCGGGGTCGTTACCGGTACAAGCCCAAACCTCGGAAGCCTCACGCTTCTGGTTCAGGAAAGAAACGAAGGAATTGGCGGTAGCATCAAACTGACCGAAGATCCAGTTCGCATCCTTCTGCTTCAGCTCGGACACACCGTTGGTGTTACGAGCCTTGGGCCAGGTCTTATCCTGGAAGCCAAAGTCCTCGGTTCTGGTTTCGGGAGCGATGTTGTAACCGTCGTGATAAGTAACAACGGGGGTGTACTTCGCCAGACGGCAGTTTACACGTGCGGAAGCGAAGCGAATGGTATCACCAACGTTGATCTTGATGTTCTTGAGCGACTCATCGTCAACCTCGGTGATCTTCTCACCGTCTGCATCCAGCTTCGGATATACAGCCCAGTCCTCGGGGTTCGTAACGTCACCGCCGGCGGTAGGCCATACCATCACATCGTTGATGTAGATGGAGAAGTAAGCCTTGTAGAATTCGGGATCCTTGAGCGTGTTAGGCTCGGTAGAGCCCTGACCGATATTGGAGATAACCATAGAGGTGATACCGATATCGATGATGCCCTCGTAAGGAGCGGTGTAGGTGTACACGAATGCCTGACCGTTGGCAGCATTACCCGAGTTGTTCTTCTCAGCGTAGTATGCACCGGGGCCGGTACCTGCTTCCCACTCGTTGGGGGATGCGCCCAGCAGCGTGCCGCGACCGTCGCTCATGTACAGGAAGGGACCGTTTGCGTTCCACATGTAACCGTCGTAGGTCAGGTAGATCGGCTTGGTGCCCTCTTTCTTTACCTCGTTAAACTCATAGTATTTGCCGTACTCATACTTACCAACCGTCCATCCGCCATGGTACTCCGGATAGTAGTTGGTGCCGTCATCAGTAACAGCAACAGGCCAGTTGGGACCGCCAACTTCCATGGAGGTCTCAAAGCCCTCGCGGCTGGCAGCCACTGCGGGAAGCGCAATAACCGGAATGGCTACGGCGATCATGCAAACTGCCAAAACGAAACTCAAAATACGCTGTTTCATGTTGTTTTCCTTTCAATGGTTGTTTGTTTGTGCAAGTAACACAGACTTTTACACGTATATATAATATCACAAATATTTCTTTTTGTCAATAAAATATTGATCATCTGCAACAAAAGCGACTGCCAAAAATCAAGCTTCTTTTTTGTTCAGTTTGCACAAAACCAAGGCTTTTTTTGAAAAAACAGGCGCATATCTTTCCGCGGCAGTTGACAAATCGCAAAAAATATGGTATAATGAGCCGAAAAATAATTTTTTGCTCAAGAGAAGCAAGAACGGAAAAGAGGTTTTTTCATGGATAACCGTTACACCGCACCGACCCTTTCCCTCTGCGGCGAAGCGCGGGACATTTTGATGCTCTCCGGTAACCTGCCCGGCGTACCCGGCGGCGACGGCGACGGCGCAATTGAGTTGCCTCCCATTCCCATGAATGCGCGGCAGGAGTACTCTGCCCCCTCTGCTTCCTACCAATACACGCCCGACGATATTCTGATGGACTCGGACAATGAAGGCTCCGGCGGCATCTTCGGCGGCGGCATTTGGGGCGGCAGCACGGATATCGAAATGCCCCCTATCCCGATGGGTCGGTAACAAAAAAGATCGGTGCACCAAAAAGGTGCACCGATCTTTTTTATCTTCCGTATAGATTAGCCATCGCGCGGAAGGGCGTGGGGTCAAGGCCTGCCAGCTGATCGGCCGTAAGGCGGTAGCGCCAATTTCCCGTAGCCGTGCCGGGGCGGTTGATCCGCGTGTCCCCGCCAAACCGCAAAAGGTCCTGAACGGGCATAATAAACAGCCCCGCGTGCGAGGCGTACATTGCGCGGAGCACGGCCGAAAATCCGCTTTGCATGTCCGCGCCCTCGTAACCGCAGTAGCGGAAGACGTGGCGGCGGCGCTCCTCGGAAAGCGAGAAGAGGTAACCGAGCAGGGTGTCATTATCATGCGTGCCCGTATAGGAAACCGAATTGTGCGGATATCTGTGCGGCAGGTGCGTGCTTTCCGCATCGCCGAGAAAGGCAAATTGCAGCACGCGCATGCCGGGAAAGGCGCTGTATTCCAATAGCGCGTGCACGTCGGCCGACTCGCCGCCAAGATCCTCGGCCACGATCAGGGCGTCGCCCGCCTCCTGCCGCAGGGCATCTATCAGCTCCTCACCCGGGCCGACCTTCCAGCTCCCCTCCTTGGCACTTTCCGCACCGGCGGGAATGCTGAAATAGGAGGCGAAGGCGCGAAAATGATCAATGCGAACGCCGTCAAAGAGCGAGAGCGAATGCCGCAGGCGGCCGCGCCACCAGGCGTAGCCCTCCGCCTGCATCCCCTCCCAATCGTAAAGGGGATTGCCCCACAGCTGCCCGTCACGGCAAAAGTAATCGGGCGGCACGCCCGCCACGGCGGCGGGCGTACTGTCCTGCCGCAGAAGGAACAGGTGGCGGTTTTCGTAGACGTCCGCACTTTCGTAATCCACGTAAATGGGAATATCGCCCATGATGTGCACGCCGCGCGCCGCGGCGTAATGGCGCAGCTCCTCAAACTGACGGCAAAAGGCGTATTGCGTAAAGCCCCACGCGTAGTAGTACTGCTCGTCAAAGCGATCGGCGGTAAATTCCCGCCACGGGCGCAGGTCGTTGGCACGGCGCAGGGCCATGAACCGACAAAACTGCTCGGTGGCAGGGTTCTTTTCGAGAAATTCGTACACGGCGGCGCGATCTCCGAAGCGGGCGGCTGCCGTCGAAAGGAGAGAAAAACGCTCCTCTCCCATGCGCTCGTATTCGCACACGTAGGGGCTGCGGCCGCGCGCAGCAGCAAGCTCCTCTCGGGTCAGAAGCCCCCATTCGTGCAGCGCGGGCAGATCCACAAACGCGTAATTATAGCTGAACGCGGAATAGGATTTATAGGGGGAATCCCCCTCGCCGGGCAGACAAAAGGGCAGCACCTGCCACCACGTGAAGCCGCCCTCATATAAAAAATCGATGAAATTTTTAGCTTCCCGCCCGAACGAGCCGACCGAATAATCGCCCGGCAAGGAAAATGCGGGAAGCAGGACACCCGCGGCGCGCTTCATAGCTGTACCTACCTTTTTTAGGGTAACAGGAGCTATCCGAAAAGAGCCGAAAATACAGGCTCCGCGGTGGGTTCGGATAGCTCCTGTTACCCTAGTATGCGCGCGCGTCGCCGTATTATGCGATAAATTCCCGCAAAAGCGAGGTGTGCGGTACCAGCGAGCCGTCCAGCACGGGAAAATGGGCAATTCCTGCGCGGATGTGTTCGATATACGGCGTTTGCGGTGCACCGGGCGCGGATAAAAGCGGCTCGGCAAAGCCGCGCAACACGCCCACCTCATAGGCGTGGAACGTGTCCAGCTGACAGTCGGCTGTGTCGCGATAGGGGTAAAGGTGCTTCTCTTCCCCCGCCACCACGTCATCCCACAGCTCGTAGGTGCGGGCGGCAT
>JAZQWX010000031.1:0-13645 GCA_045632565.1 Eubacteriales bacterium
CTCCGATAAGGAGGAGGCCTGCGACCAGCACAGCAGCTGGCAGGACGAGGGCGGCACGGTCTGGAAGCTGGAGAGCGTTACCCCCACGCGCGCCAAGCTGATCTACCAATCGGGCGGCGGCACGCTTCCCCCCTCGGGCAAACTGACCCACGTTCTTGGCGGCGTTCATCACGCTGACATGATCTACCACCATGCGTGCGAGGCGGACGCCAATCCCTTTTACTCGGTGGCCGACGGAAGGCTTAACTTCCGCGCCTACGCCGCGCGGCAGGGTGTTTCCCATATTGACGAGGTGCTGGTGCTGCTTGGTGCGAACAGCACCGACGAGAGCGAGCGTTACTACAAGGCACGCGTGCGTGCGTTCCTTTCCGCCCTCTTCCACGATTTCCCCGACTGCCACGTGACGCTCTCGGGCTGCGGTGTTCCCGACCGTGACGGGCTCGGCCACAACTACGGCGTGGCTTGGCACGAGGCCGAAAAATGCGGTATCATCCGCCGCCTGACCACCCGCCACACCGCCGTGGCGACCGAGCGCGCCTATCGCGGCCGTGTCACGGCGATCGATCTTGCCGCGCAGTTTGACACCGACCACAATTACCCGCGATCCGAAATACCCGTGCACGCCGCCTCCGAGAGGACAGAGTGGGTGGGCACCAACGCCCTGCATCCCACGCGGGAAGGGTACGCGCAAATAGCCCAAATTTTTTACCGCACGCTGTGCGCGCGGCTGAAGTAATCCGATATCAAAATAAAAAGCGCCACAGGCGCGGGAGGTTTTTATGATTTTAGACAATCTTTCACATGCAGAGCTCTACTACGCCACCCACCCCAAGATGAAGGCCGCCTTTGATTTTATCAAAAAGGCGATGGCCGAGGATCTCTCCGTCGGCAAATACGAGCTGGACGGCCGCGAGCTGTTTGCCATGGTACAGGCCTACGATTCGAAGCCTGTCGAGGGCACGCTGTTTGAGGGACACAAGAATTACATCGACCTGCAATTCGTTTGGCAGGGCGAAGAGGTGATCGAGGTCATCGACCTCTCCCGCACCGAGGAAAAGGTCGCCTACAACCCCGACAAGGACAAGTACATGCTGGCCGCTACTGCCCCCGCTACCCCCTGCTATCTCACGGACGGTGATTTTGCCATCGTCTTCCCCCACGATATCCACAATCCGGGCCTTGCCCCCGCCGGCAAGATCGCCCCTGTGAAAAAGATCGTGGTCAAGATCAAGGCGTAAAAACCATCACAAGGAGGATCTTTCCATGTCGAGATTTTCAAAAGAAACGCGCTACAAAAAGGCGCTTGTCGGTCTTTGGATCAGCGCGATCCTTTCGATGGCCATCGACGCGGTCCTGCTGTTTGTCCTCGGCCGCTCGCTGGTCACCGTGGACACGTTCCGTGGGGCGTTCGGCGCGTATGCATTTCTTATCTCGTTGCCCGTGGGGCTTTTGCTCGCCGTGATCTTGGCATGCCTAACGCGCAACAGCTACAAAGCCAATGACAAAACCATGAGCTTTGTCTTTGCGCGCGCGGTGCTTGTATGGATCATGGGCATGGTAGCGACGTTCGTCAACCGTGGCTGGATCGGCAACGATCCCATGGATTCCGCCACCACGGCAGGCGGCGTGTTCGGTTGGGCGCTGATCGTGGGACTGTTTGCCCAGGGCGCAGCCTTTTTCCTGTCAAGCAAGATCCTTGACGCGATGCCGACAAGGGACAGTCGCCCCTCGGTAAAGTCGGCTTCTTTTTCCGGCCGCAGCTATCCCGATCCGGAAGAGGAGCGCCGCAAGCAAGAGGAAGAAGAATACAAAAAGCATTGGGATATCGTTAATAGTCAATAAGGAGGAAGACCTCATGTCGAGATTTTCAACCAAAGCACGGTATACACGCGCCATCATCCCCACCGTTATTCTGTTTCTTTTAAGCCTTGCGGCCGATCTGGTCATTCTCTTTACCCTCGGACGCAGCATGATCACACCCGACACGTTCCACGGGGCGTTTGCCATATATCTTTTGGCCATTTCCCTGCCGATCGGCGTCGCGTTCGGGCTTCTTACCTGCTTTGCGACAAGGCACAGCGGTGACGCGCGCGATCACGCCAAGATCCTTGCCTTTGTGCGCGCGGTGCTGATCTGGATCGTGTGCCTTGCCGGCACGTTTATCAATGACAACTGGGTGGGCGAGGCCGTTGACCGCGGCGAGGCGCAGGGCGGCATCTTTGCCTATATCCTGTTCATCGGCGCACTGCTTTTGGCAGGACAAGCCTTCGTGGTATTTGGCACGCTGTTCATCAAGGAGCCACCCTATATCGCGCAGTCCGTTCCATCCTCTTCCTCTTCCTCTTCCTCCTCGGTCGGCAGCTCCCGTTCGGGTGTAGAGGATACGCAATGGTACAAGAACAAGGTAGAGGATTACTACGACCAATATATGGGCCGCCCGCCTCGCGAAAGAAAACCCACGTGGAGCGACGAGGAAATGAAGAAATTCAGCGACATCGTCGACAACCAGTAAAAAAGAACGGCTATGCGAGCGCATAGCCGTTCTTTTTACTCATTGCGCAAAAGCTCCTCATAGCTTTTGCCAAGCAAGCGTGCAAACGCCACGATCTCAATATCCGTGATAAACCGTTTGCCGCATTCGAGGCGCTGGATGCCGTTTTTGTCAATGTCAATGCCCACCAGCTGCATGCGGTCGGCAAGCTCTCTTTGGGAAATGTGCAGCTCCGTGCGTGCGCGCGCAATATTCTTGCCCGCAATATTGTTTGCTCCGTCCTTTGCCTTGTTTATAAACATATTTTCCCCTTTTTGACATTTAGTACTTGTCATTATCTTGATTATATGCTATAATATCATCAAAAATGACATTCACCAAATGTCAACTTCGGAGGAACTATGCACACCCCATCCAAAACGAATCAACCTATTCTGTTCCGAACGGTGTCGGAATACCGCTTATATACAGACGTTCGCGTTCTTTTTATTCTCTCCGGCGCTCTTTTCGGTGTATCCCTCTTCTTTTTGATTCTTGCCCTGGTCGCCTCGGGCGGCAACGTCCGTACCTTGGTCGAGGCGCGCGATCCTACCCCCACCGCCTGTCTGATGGCGGGGCTGTTCTTTTTTCTGATTGCCTTTCTTTTCTTTTTGCTTTCGCGCAGGCAACGGCGCTTTATCAGCGAGGTGCTGATGCACAATGCCGTGCGGGTATACGAGGGGCATTTTGTCGGCCGCTGTATGGGGCTTTCCCCGCAGGAGAGGCCCGTTTCCTTTGATCTTCCTTTCTCGGCGGTCACGCGAGTAACGGTAGAAGAAGCGCGCGTGGGTTTTTTCCTGCGTCAGCGGCGCGTGTCGGTGCTTTGCCTGCATACCGAAACGCATGTATATCGCCTGTACGGCATCGCAGAAGCGGAGAGCGCGTGCCTGCATCTTTCTTATTTTTTGAACAGCAACTCGTTATAATACCAAGGAACATCGGATTTCCGATGTTCTTTTTTTTATGCAAAAATTTTTTCAAAAAAGTTTTCCGTGTCCGAAATTTCCGAATTTGCCATGGTATCTTATAGCCGTGGTTGAGAAAACGCGCATCTCAACCGCAGAAAGGGAGGTGGCCGACGTGCCAAGAAAGAAACAAGACGGCGAGAGCTCCGCCGTGCGGCCGCACGGCCGCGAAAGGAAATCCACCGAAACGGTGAACGAACGACCTTCCCCCACCGCGAAGGCAGGGAAAACCGAAGGTAGCAAGCTGGAAAAGATATGGAGCAGGCGCATGGCGCTATGCGGGTTGAAACGGATCGTGGAGGCGGCGCTGGAGGGCGCGCGCACCGAGGTCCGTGACGAGGACGGCGCCCTTGTCGAGGTGAAGTTCAACCCCACGGCCGCCAACGCTGCCACGAAGGCGATCGAGGTCGCAAACCGCATGCTTGGCTACACCGCCCCCGAGGAGGAGGGCGAGGGGGATTCCTTGATCTTCGTGGATCTGGGGGATGCACGGGAGTTTGCCGAATGAAGCGGCTTTCCTTTTCCCCTCCCTTTGACAAGCAAAAGGAGTTCCTTTGCGCGAGGGAACGCTTTGTTGCTTACGGCGGCAGCCGCGGCGGCGGCAAGTCCTACGCCGTGCGGATGAAGGCCGCGCTTTCCGCCCTGCGATATCCGGGCATCCGCATTCTGATCCTGCGCCGCACCTATCCCGAGCTGTATGAAAACCATATCAAGCTCCTGCGGCGCACGTTGCGGGACGTGGCGGAGTACCGCGACACGGACAAGTCGATCTCCTTTGCAAACGGCTCTCTCATCAAATTCGGCTACTGCGATACCGACGCGGACGCCGACCGCTATCAGGGGCAGGAATACGACATGATCTTCATGGACGAGGCCACGCACTTTACGGCCTATCAGTTTGATTGCCTGTCTGCCTGCCTGCGCGGCACGAACAGCTTTCCCCACCGTTTTTATCTGACCTGCAATCCGGGCGGCGTGGGGCACGCCTGGGTCAAGCGGCTGTTCATTGACCGCGATTTTCGGGCGGGAGAGGACCCGCGTGACTATCGCTTCATCCGCGCCTCGGTACAGGACAACCGTCCGCTGCTGGAAAAAGACCCCTCGTATCTTGCACGCCTGGAGGCCTTGCCCGCAGACATGCGACGCGCGTGGCTGGAGGGCGACTGGGATCTGCAGGCGGGGCAGTTCTTTTCGGAGTTCCGCCGCGCCCTGCACGTGATCGAGCCGCATGCGATCCCCCCGCACCACAAGATCTACCGTGCCTTTGACTACGGCCTTGACATGCTGGCCTGCCTGTGGTTTGCGGTGGACGAGGAGGGGGACGTGACCGTCATCCGCGAGCTGCACGAGCCGAATTTGATCGTGACCGAGGCGGCCGAGCGGATCAAGGCCGCCTCGGCCGAGCCGATCGTGGCGACCTTTGCGCCCCCCGACTTAAAAAACCGTCAAAAGGACACGGGACGCAGCATGTGGGATATGTTTGAGGCGGCGGGCGTGCGCCTGTTTCGGGCGGATGCCAACCGCGTGCAGGGCTGGATGCAGGTCAAGGAATACCTTGCCCCGCGGCAGCGGGGGGACGGCAGTACAAAGCCGCGGCTGCAGATCTTTTCGACCTGCCCGCAGCTCATCCGTTGCCTGGGTGCCCTGCAGCACGACAGGCTTGACCCCGGTGACTGTGCCACCGTGCCGCATGAGCTGACCCACCTGCCGGATGCCCTGCGCTATTTTCTGCGCGCGGGGGTCACCCCCTCTCGCACAGAGGCGGACAAGCCCCCAAAATGCCCCGCCGCCGCGCTTTTGCGGCACGGCTCAAAAAACAGAAAAGGAAGGTTTAACTGATGACCACCAAACAATTGTTCCTTGTGGCGTGCGAGCTGTGCCCCATGGAGCAAAACGAATTTCTTTTGCATCTTTCGGGAGCGGTTCGCACCCTGCTTTCCCGTTATCCGACCTCCCTGCTTTGCCGCGCGGGGGATGCGGAGATCAAATCCCCCGCCTCGCTTGAGGAGGAATGCGGCATAGACGACCTGTACAGCGGCGCGCTGCTGCAGGGCGTGATCGCGGCCAAGACGAAGAGCGAAGCCGACCGCCGCATGTTCCTTGAAGAGGCGGAGCACACCTATCGCACGCTGTGGCGGCGCGCCGCACGCGGCGCACGCCACGTGGGGAGGTGAGGGGCATGTTCATCTGCAACACCAACGCCAAGACCCTGCTGGATGAAACCGTCGAGGAGCTGAAGCTGTACGGCAATCTTCCCCGCACGACCTACCGCCGCGTGCTGAACGAAACGCTCGGCCGCCTGTACAGCGAGGTGGTTTACGAGGTGCGGGAGGTTGCCGGCAAGTCGGTCAGCGGGGATATCACCCTCTCCTCTTTGCCGCTTGCCGCCGACAGCGGCAGCGTGCGGGAGGAGGACGTGCTGCGCGTCTGCCACAGCGGACACCAGCTGCAATATCTGCCGCCCCACCGCTTTAGCTTGGTTTCGAACAGCGACGGCGAATTTTACACCGTGAGAAACGGAAGGATCTCCCTCTCGCCCTCTTTTTCGGGCTATTCGTTGCAGGTTTTCTATCTGCATCGGCCGCGCCCCTATTCCGAGGGGGACGAGGGGCGCATGCTCCCCCTACCGGAGGAGTACGTATCCCTTGTCCGCGCCAAGCTGCGCGGCGAGATCTGCAAGCTGGCAAACGAGGACACGCTGTCGGCCAAGTGGCTTGGCGAATACAACGCCACCCTGCCCGCCTTTGCGGCCTACTGCGCCCGTGTGAGGGGAGGCTGATCCCATGCACGAGGAAACCGAGCTTGCCCATCTGCAAAAGGAGCTATCCCACCTGCGTAGCAGCGTGCGCTCCCTCCGTCGGCATTTAGAGGACATCCTCTATAATTTAGAGGAAGAGAACATGCCCGCCGTAGCCGAGCGGATCAGTACCCTGTCAAAGGGGCTGTCCCTGCTTTTGACGGCGGACAAGCCCGCGCAGATCAATGCCGACGCGCTGATCGAGGCGCTGAACGCGGGCACGGCCGCCCTGTCGATCGATCGGGCAGTCGCCCCCACCCTGTACCAAAACGCCGAGGCGAGGACAAGCGAGATGCGTACCCTGGCCATCGACCGAAACGGCAAGCTGTATGCCGTTATCTGACAGAAAGGAAGAAAATATGGATAAACACGAAAAAGCGGAAGCCGCCACGGAGATCACCGAAGCGGAAGCCGCTCCTGCCGAAGAACAAGCCCCCACCACCCTTCCCTTGGCGGCGGCGTGGCGTGCCTTTCTTGCCGCGCTCTCCGAAGAGGATCGCGCGACCGTAGGCATGCTGCTCTCTTCGCTTGCCGAGGCGGCGCGGGAGCACCGCGCCCGTGCGGCGGCGGAGGAAGAGGAGGCCCTCTTTTCCGAAATGGAGAGCGAGCCGGCCTTTGCGGGCATCACCGAGCGACGCGACGCCATGCACGCGCTGATCGACAAAATTCCGTGGCTGCGTGCCCTGCCGCCGCGTGAGAGGCTTTCTGCCGCCCTGTATCTGGACCGCGGCATGCGCCTCTCTGATCCCTCGCCCGAGGAAAAGCTCACCGCCGTGCTCTCCGATCCTGCCCTGCTCCGCGCTCTTGCCGAGCGCCACGCGCGGGATAAGGCAGCCGCCCGTGCGGCACAGCCCCCCACCGCAGGTGGCACACACACACAGCGCATGCCGGCGCGCTTGCCGAAAACACCGCTCGACCTTGCCGAAGCAGGCGAGGCCGCCAAGCACTATTTCAAAATTCGTAAATAAGAAAAGGAGAAATCAATATGTCGCAGATTTTAACCAATATCGAAGGAATCCTGAAGGATAAATACCAGCCCGCGCTGGCAAACCTCATCAACATCGAGCCCTCGCCCTTCCTTGAAATGATCCGCAAAGAGCCCCTGACGAACAACACCGTGCGTTTGGCCGCCCCCATTGGCATCAACGGCGGCTTCGGCTTTGGCTCGGACGGACTGAACACCCCGAAGGCCGGCGAGCAGCGTTACATTGACTTTGAGGTCAAGGCCGTGGATATGTACGTGGACATCGGCATTTCGCACAAGACGGTGACGCTGGGCGCTTCCAACACGAGTGCCATGATCAACGCGCTGGATGCAGAGATCAAGGGCTCTTACGCCGCCGCGAAGTGGAACCTTTCCCGCGCTCTGTTCGGTGACGGCAGCGGCAAGCTGACCGACTTCTACATCCACGGCGTTGAGCCCACCAATGAGATTTCCGTAGAAGACACGAGCAAGCTGATCGCAGGTCTGACCGTTGACTTTATCTCGAGCGGAAAGGAAATGCACCGCGCACGCATCAACCACATCGATTACGTGGGCAAGCTTATCTACGTGGATGGCGATCTGATCGATCCGACCGCGCTCACCGACGGCTTTTTGGTCGTACAGGGCAGCTACAACCGCGAGATCACGGGCCTGCTTAAGGTGATGAATACCGGCACCGATCTCTACGGCGTCAACCGTAATCTTCATCCCTATCTCAATCCTATCGTGCTCTTTGCAGACGGCCCTGTAACGGATCTGTTCTTCTACCGCGGTATCCGTCAGGCGGCCAAGCTGCGCGGTGCGAAGATCGACCTTCTGATGATGGGCGACGACGCGTTTGAGAAGTATCAGGAATACATGGACAACCACACCACCCACCTCGTTGACAAGCGCAAGTTTGCGGGTGGCGCGACCGGCTACTCGATCCTGGTTGGTGACCGCGAGGTCGTCATCGTGAACGAGAGCATGGTTCCCGCCGACGAGGTTTGGGGCGTGGATACCAAGAGCTTCGTGCTCCAGCAGACCCCGTGGGAATTCCTCTCTCATCAGGGCAGCATCTTCTCGCTGCAGGCAAACAGCTCGATCTACCGCGCTCTGCTTGCCTCCTATGGCAACCTGATCTGCGAAAATCCGGGCGGTTGCGTGCGCTTCAAGAACTGCGCGCAGTAATCACAGATCGTATGGGGCGGCACGCGCCGCCCCATACGGGAGGTAACGCATGAGCTTTGAACAGATCGGCGTCCTTTGCGGCGTGATCGCGGCCTTTATTTCTCTGATCACCCCTCTTATCCGCCTCAACGGTCTTCTGTCACGGCTCAACACGCTGCTGGATGACCTTTCGGGGCGGACGCTGCGGTGTGAGGAACGGCTGGACGCACACGAAAGACGCTTTGCCAAAGGTGAGGCGGAGCTTGCCGCCCTGCGCGAATCGGTGCGGCAGGCGCATCACCGCCTGGATGAAATCAACAAAGAATTATTTTAAAAGGAGGATTATCCTATGAGCCAAACCGTATCCACCCTGATTTTTGTACTTCTGTTTTGCGGCATTTCGGCGGGGCTTCTGTTCTGCTTCCGAAACGGTCTTTCCGACCGCGCAAAAAAGATCCTACTCGGCTTTGTGGCAGAGGCAGAGGCCATCTTCGGCGGCGGCACGGGAGAGATCAAGTTCTCGGCCGTGCTTGGCCGCTTGTATGCCGCGATGCCGTCCGCTTTGCAATTTCTCTTTTCCGAGAAGACGGTCGCCTCTTGGATCGAGGACGCGGTAAATGCCCTGAAGGCCTGCCTCTCTGAGGAGGATAACGCATGAACGTATTACAGCATTTATCACGGCTGTTTGGACGCGGCGGCGCGAAGAACCGCGCCGAGCGCGAGGGAGATGGCCCGGTGCTGGAGCGCGATGAGGACGGCCACCCGCTTTACGGCAAGGACGTGGCGAAGCGGCTGTTTGCCGAATATCGCCGCCGCCGTGACGAACGCCTGCCGCTGGAGCGCGCCTGGGCGCTTTGCGCCGCCTTTTACACGGGCAACCAGCATTGTGACGTGCACCCCGAAAGCGGGGAGCTGACCCCCATTTTGCCCCTGCGCGATTATGAGGAGCAGGGGGTCTACAACCGCATCGCCCCCCTCATGGACACACGCCTGTCCGCTCTGCGGCGTTTGTCCTATGCCCTTTCCGTCCGTCCGCGCACCGCAGACGCCGAGGACAGTGAAAAAAGTGCCATTGCCACCAGACTTCTTGCCTATGCGCAGGAGGAGGGTGGCTTTGCCGAGAAAAAGAACGAAATGATCACCGAGGCCGAGCTGTACGGCACGTCCTTTCTGCTTTCCTATTGGAAGGAGGAGGAGGGCAGCGAGGAGGCCTCCGTTGGCTACCGCGTGCTGTCCCCCTTTGCGGTCTTCCCCGAGTCGCTTTGCAAGTCCACGGTGAAGGAGCAGGAGAACTTCCTGCTCGCCGACGTGCTTTCCACCGCCGAGATCGAGGACAGTTTTGGCGTGCGCGTGGCGGGCGGGGACACCGACGTGTACGCGCTTTCCCCCACCGCCTGCGGCGGCATGTGGGGTAGCTTTGGCTCTTCCCTCTCCTTCTCCGGCGCACGCGAGGGGGACACGGCCACGGTGCTGACCTATCTGGAGAAGCCGAGCAAGCGCCATCCGAAGGGGCTGTATATCTTGGCCACCGAGGATCAGGTGCTATGGTACAGCGACCTGCCCTACGATGAGATTCCCCTCGTCATGCTGCGTAGCCGCGATATGCCCTCGCAGTTCTTCGGTCGCTCCCCCATTCTCGACCTCATTCCCCTGCAGCGCGCCTACAACGGCGTGAAAAACAAGATCCACGATTATATCCGCGCGGTGGCGGCCAACCCCATGCTGGTGCCCGAGGGCTCGATCCCCGATATCGAGGCCTTTGCGGCCGAGGGACTTCCGCCCGGTGAGATCCTCGAATACAACGCCGACCGCGGCAAGCCCGAGCCGCTTTCCCCCGCGCCCATTCCCGCCGAGATCCGCTTTGAATGCGAGCGTCTTTGCGCGGAGATGGAATACGTGGCGGGCGTTTCCCAGCTCACGGTCATGGGTCGCACGCCCTCCGGCGTGACCTCCGGCACGGCGATCGCCAATCTGCGCGAGATCGACAACGCGCGCCTGGCCCTGACGGGCGAGAACCTGCGCCTTTGCGTGCGGCAGGCCGCGCTCACGTGGCTTTCGATCTTCCGCCGCTATATCAGCGGCTTCCGCGCCATGACCATCTGCGGTGAGAACGAGGCCTCCGGGGTTCTCGTCTTCTGCCGTGACGATCTGAATTCGGGGGACGTGGTGCTTTCCTCCGAGAACGAGCTGATCGTTAGCCCCGAGGTACAAAAGCAAAACTTCATCACCGCCCTGCAAATGGGGCTGTACAATGATGAAAAGGGACGCCTGCCGCGCTCGGTGCAAAGCTATGCGCGCCGCCTGCTCCAGGGTGAGGGCAAGGACGGGCCGATGAGCTGTGACGAGCTGCAAATTGCGGCGGCCGACCGTGAAAATGCGGCGCTGACGCTTGGCATTCTGCCCAAGATCGGGCTGTTTGACGATCACGAGCTGCACGTCGAGGCGCATAAAAAGTATCTGCTTCAGGCGCGCTTCTCCTGTCTGCGTGAGAAAGAGCCTGCGCTTTGCGAGGCGTTTGAGCGCCATATGGCGGAGCATATGCTGCGCGCGGGAAGGGGGGCAGGCCGCCGTGAAGACCCTACTGCCTGAGGCGTATCTTCCAAGGCGCGCTCCCGTATCTGCTTGGCGGCAGACGGGCTGGCGCACCCTTGACCGCCGCGAGGGCGTGCGGCAGGGGGTGCTGACCGAAGCCGCGGGAGCTGATCCCCGCGCCTTGCCTGCTATCGCGCCCCTGCCAATGCCCACGCGCATGTCCTTGCCCTCGGTGACAGGACGCGTGATCTCCTTGCAGGTGCTGGACGGCGTGGTCTACGCCGTCACCGAAAAAAGCGGCATGGACACGCTGTGGGTTTTTCGCGACATTGGGTACTCTACCTATTCTCTGCACCCCGATCACACGGGCAGGCCCCGCACGATCCTGCCCTTTACCCATTACAGCAACCCAAGCGATCCCCTGGACATCGAGGAGAGCTTTCCCATGGTGCTGATCCTGCCGGACGGGTATTATCTGCGTCCCGATCAGCCTAACGGCGAGCTGCTTCCCATCTCGCAGGATGGCACGTTCCCCCCTCTTACGCACGCCTGTGCGTATCTGTCCCGTTTGTTCGGCGTGGGAGAGGACCGCGCGTACGCCTCCAATTATAACAACGTGCATACCTGGACGTATGACACGGCGGAGGCTATCAGTGCATCCCACGCGTGGGTGACCACCTCGCAGTCGGGCGATAAGCAGAGCGCGGGGCATTTTACCGCGATCCTGCCCTTTTCGGGCATGCTGCTGGCCTTCAAAACGTATTCCTGCTACGTCATCAGGGGCAACAAAAGCCCGTTCCGCTTGAACGAGCTGCTTTCGGTTGGTACGTTCGACGCGCGCACGGTGGCGCAGGTGGGCACCTCCCTCTTCTTCTGCGACTTTAACCGAGTATACCGCTATGACGGCTCGGAGGTGCGCGAGATCGGCGCGCCGCTTGGCGTGACCGACCTCTTCGGCGCGCTGGGCGCGGCGGGGTGCGGTATGTATTATCTGTACGTGCCCCTCTGCCACAAGGTCTTTGTGTACGCCACTGACACCGGCGCGTGGAGCGAGCTGTACCCCTTTACGTCATTCCCGATCCGGGCCATGGCAAGCGACGGTGCGGGCGAATGCCTGTTCCTTGACAGTCAGGGAGATTTTTACACCACGCGGGAAACCACGGCATACCGTTTTTCGGTCAAAACGTCGGAGCTGATCCCCGACCTTTCCGCACCTGCGCGGCTTTTGCGCGTGCGGGTGACGGCCAAGCTGGAGGAGGAGGCAAGCCTCTCGATCTCCTGCTGTCTTTCTGACGGGCGGGTTCTGCCGCTTACCACTATTGTGGGGGAGGGGCGCACGCTGCGGCAAAGCATCCCCATTCCCGCAGTGGCAGACAGCGCCGCCTCGCTCCTTTTTGAGGGGAACGGAAAAATCAGCATAACGTCCTTGGATCTCGTGACGGCAGAAACCGCCACGGACGGGACATGAAAGGAGAACTATGAACATCGCAAATCGAAAACCGTGGCAAAAGGATCTTGATCCCTTTGCCGAAGAAAAGCGCAAGGAAGAACGCGAAAAAGAGCATCCCTTGGCAGCTATGAAGGAGGATCGCACCCCCGAGAAGGTGCTTGCCGCGCCCACCTACGTGCCGGAGGATGCGGGGCTGGGCGGCGGGGAGCAAGACGAACGCTATACCCTGCCAAGCGACACTAAAACGGAAGCGGCAGAAACCCGCGCCACGATGCGAGAGGAAGCCAACGAACGTCTGGAGGCCGGCGAAGCGGAGCGAAGCAAGGCCAATCAAAACAGCGAGTGGCTTTTTGATACCATGGCTGACTTTGCCGAAAAGCAGGACACACGGTATGACGAGCTTTTCGACATGGCAAAGACCTACGATTACCGTAACGCCCCCGGCGTAAAGGAGCTGCTTTACAGCTACCTGCTGGGCGCTGATAACGCCGCCGAGGATACGGCGGCAAGCATGGCGGGCGAGAACGGCGGCAACGGTGACAGCTACAGCGTGGCCATGGCCGCCCGTGCCAAAAAGGAGTATGCGGACAAAGGGGATGCCGCCGCGCGCGACTATTACGACGCGTATCTTGACCGCCTGTTGCAGATCGTGGAGGCCTCGGGCGGGGATATGAATACCCTCTTTGACACCATGCAGGGCAACGTGGATACCGCGCAAAAAGCGGCAAACACCGACCTCACCCTCGGCAAAGAGCTGCTCGAATCGGTTTCAAAGGCCGAACAGACAGAGCGCAAAATCGAGTCGGACACGTTCTCTGCCCTTTTGAAGCAGGGGGAGAGCACCGCCGGCATGGAGGTTTCCCCCATGCGTATCGATAAGGAGTACGCGGACATGATCGGTGAGGGCGAGGATGGCCGATACAGTGAGACGGACGCCCTGATGATTTTGTGGGATAAGTATCCGAATATGCGTTCCTATATCCTTGAAAAATATATCGCCTATCAAAACGGATATGATTTCCAAGAATAAGCATACAAAAAGAGAGGCCACGCCTCTCTTTTTGTGTAGACGGACATATATGCCATTTGCATGAGATAATCTGCGGCAGAAATCACCGCCCGCCCGGCCGGTTTTAAGGTGGGAAATTTTGAGGGGAAATCGATTGACAACGCCCCGTCGCTGTATTTCATACTGCAAGCGGGCGTTGGCGGCGATTTACACCAAAATTTCCCCCTT
>JAZQWX010000032.1:0-7243 GCA_045632565.1 Eubacteriales bacterium
CGAGGTGTAATAGTGAACACCCGTGGGCACTTCTTTTGTCAGGATGTAATCCTTGAGGTGGACGTGGCGGATATCGTTTTTAAAGTGGGCAAACACGTCCGCAGCGGCCTCGTCCATTTCACGGCAGTTGCCGATATCGGCGCAGAAACCGACGTTGTCACATCCCTCGGCGCGCATGGTGTTGGGCAACAGATCAAGGCCTGCAATACCGTTGAAATACGCGCCCTGCGGCTCGTAAAGCGTGGTGATGCCGTACTCCGCGCAACGCTTGGCGATGGTTTTGAGCGAGGGCAGAACAATGGCAAGCATATCTTCGATCGGAATCATTTCGCGCTTGCCGACCGAGTACATGGTAACGGTGTGATGGAACTAGGGAGAGCCGAGCTTGGCGGCAAGATCAACCTCACGAAGGACCTTGGCAAGATTTTCCTCCTGCGGCTCGTCCTGTAGCGGAACGCCCATAGAATAGCAGGCGACGTGCAGGTCGTGATCCTTCAGCACGCGGTTTGTTTCTTCTACGTCCAACCAATTCGGTATGGGATCTTTGGAATTCCACATATCAATGAACTCGACCGCAGAAAAACCAAGCGCGACCGAATGCGCGGCAGCGTGGCGAATACCGTAATTGCGAAGGTCAGACGCAAACAAGGAATAGTTTGTCAGTTCCATAGGCTTACCTCTTTCTTTTATGATGATACTATTATATCATCTTAAAAGCTTTTGAACATAGCATTTCGGACAAAAAAGCTTGTATTTCAGACAGGAAGATACGGCAGGTCAGAGGGGGTGTTTTCCCCGATTCCCGCATCCGGCTCTGCGTCGGGAATCTCAGTATCGTCGGGGCGGCGACTGGTATCGGGGGTGATGTCCCCATCGAAATAGAAGTCGTCATCCACCGAGGGAACGAGTCCGTCGCAGGAAGAAAGGCAAAGGGAAAGCAGAAAAACGAGAGATAGCAGAAGGCAGATCTTTTTCATCATACTTCTCCTTATTTGCTCTTGCCGGCGTTTTCCAGCATGCGGCGTTTAAGATTCCAAAGCTCCACCGACAGGTCTACGTAATAGCGGTGGGGATTTTCAAAGCGCGTGACCTCATCCCAAAGAGAGGCAACCTCGCGCGCGCAATACTGCTTGATGGTGTCGATATCCGGCAATTCATACACACACTCGCCCGAAAGGAAGATGGGCTCGTGAAGCGGACGGGCGGTATAGTCGGTGACAGTCTTTTTCTTCCAGGTGCTGACGGGGTCAAACAGCTCAAGGGGCTGAGTTTCGTCCACCACCTCATCGGCAAGCGTCAGATAATCGGCAAGGGCCTGACCGGTTTTTTTATCAATAATACGGTAGGGCTTTTTGTAGGAGGGGTTGGTGATCTTTTCGTTATTTTCGCTGACCTTGATCTTCGGGATGATGTTGCCGTCGGCATCCTCGATGGCGGCAAGCTTATAAACGCAACCAAAGACGGGGTCACTTTTGGCGGTGATGAGTCGCTCCCCGACACCGAATGCATCTACCTTGGCGCCCTGCGAGATCAGGTCACGGATAATAAATTCATCCAGCGAGTTGCTGGCAATGATGCGACATTCGGGCAGACCTGCCTCGTCCAACATTTTTCTGGCTTTTTTGGAGAGGTACGCGATATCACCCGAGTCGATACGGATGCCACCGCGCGTAATTCCCTGCTCACGGAAGACACGAATGGCATTGGGAATGCCGCTTTCCAGCACGTTGTAGGTATCGACCAGCAGCGTGGCGTTGTTCGGATAAAGCTTGCAGTATGCGGTAAAGGCTTCGTATTCTCCCTCAAACATCTGCACCCAAGAATGCGCCATAGTGCCCGATGCGGGGATATGGAACTCTCTGTCGCTGATGGTGCAGGCGGTGCTGCCACAGCCGCCGATAAAAGCGGCACGTGCGCCAAGGATCGCGCCCTGTGCGCCCTGTGCGCGGCGTGAACCGAATTCAGCCACCGCACGACCTTGCGCGGCGCGCACGATACGGTTTGCCTTGGTGGCAATCAGGGATTGCAGGTTCACAGTTAGGAGCACAAAGGTTTCAATGATCTGCGCCTCGATAATAGGGGCGCGCACGGTCATGATCGGCTCACCCGGGAAGATGGGCGTGCCCTCACGCATAGCGTAGATATCACCGCTGAAGCGGAAGCTGCGCAGATAGTCAAGGAACTGTTCGGAGAACGTGCCTTTTGTACGCAAAAAACGAATATCCTCTTCGGTAAAGCGCAGATTACGGACATAGCTGACAAGCTGCTCAAGGCCCGCAAAGATGGCAAAGCCGCCGCCGTCCGGAATGGTACGGAAGAAGACGTCAAAATAGGCGATCTCGTCCTTACGGCCAAGCTCAAAATAGCCGTTGGCCATGGTAAGCTCATAATAATCGCAAAGTAACGTATAGTTTTCCTGGTTCATGATTTCACCTCATTACAAAAGAAGCGCGGCAATCGCATAATAGAGCACGCCGCCGATCATCAGGGCGGCAAGCAGGATACAGAGAACGCGCACCCACAAGCTACTCACTTTCACGGGCGGCCTCCCTTAAAATTCCGAGCGCAGACAGCGCTGGGATATATTGATCTTGGCGTTTTTCATGGTTGTGGGCAGGTCGGCGAGAATCTTGCCAAGACCGATGGCCACAACCTCCTCCGGCTTGTCTACCACGCGGGCATTCACACCGGTCACGCCGGAGATCATTTTGTCTAACCCGTCAAGCGTGCTGGCACCGCCGCAGAGCAGGATGCCGCGGTGGAAGACCTCTCCCACATAGGCGGAGGGGATATTTTTAATAGCCTCACAGATAGCGGCCACAAGGCACGCGGTGGGCTCTTCAAGCGCGTCAAACATCTCACGCGAGGAGATGCGGACGGTCATTTGCTCGCCCGTATCGACGTGCTTGCCCTTGATATCCAGGCGTCTGTCCTCTCGGTTGATCCACACCGTACCGATACGGATCTTAATGGCTTCCGCAGAACGGGAGTTGACCTTCATGCGGTAGCGTGCAAGCAGGTAATCGGCAATCGCCGCATCAAAGGCGTCACCGCCCACGGCGACGGTATTTTTATAAAGGATCTTGCCGCCACCCGTCAGCATAATGCTGGTACGGCCTGCGCCGATATCGGCTAGCAGGACGGCATTTTCCGGCGAAATACCAAGGCCGGCAAGGGCGGCCACGGGGCTGTATACCACAAAGGTTTCGCGTGCGCCCGCATGAACGGCCGTCCATTCAAGCAGGGTTTCCTGCTCCTCGGTGGTGTCAAAGGGGACGCCGATGAGCACGCGCGGCTTGATGATCAGCGAGCCGCAGGTCAAGTGGATGGCGTAAGCGAGCATATTGCGCGTCATATCCTGGTCTGCCACGATACCGCCACGCAGGGGACGAAGTAAGCGCAAGTTCTTGCTCGGATCTGCGGCATCCTCCTCCGCTTCGCGGCCGATCGAATACAGGCGATTATCCCGACCGATGGCGACAAGCGACGGCTCACGAGCGATGATCCCTTCCTCGGCGGTACTGACAAGCAACAAGGTACTGCCAAGGTCTATTCCAATTTCCTTATGCATTGTTCTCCCTCCGAAAAGATAGATTTCTACAATATATTATACTTATTATACAACAGGATTTTCAAAAAATCAACCGCTTTTTACATTTTCTTATGACAGGCGGTGGTGGGGGTATAGGTGTCATTTGTCATGGCGATCACGGCAAAAGAAATGCTTTTCGCGCCTGCCCTTCTTGCGAGCTTGGCCAGGGCGGTGAGCGTAGCCCCCGTGGTACAGATATCATCCACAACGATGACGTGCTTGCCCGAAAGCAAGACGTTCTTTTTGAGCGAGTAGCCCGAACGTGCGGCAGCAAGACGGGCGGTGCGGGAGAGCTTTTTCTGCTGACCTGCGTAGTGCCGCGAAAAAGCGGCACAGGATGAAGCACCAAGCCTTTTGGCAAGCGTCCGTGCGAGAAGGGCGGCGTGATCATAGCCGTCACGGCGAAGCCCTTTGCGGCCGCGCGGCGGATAGGTGATGACAGTACTTTGGGGATCGGTGACGACCGCGGCGAGTCGGAGCGCGAGTTCCGAGGCAAAAAAGTTGAGCAGATCGACCGTGGCGTTATGCTTCAAGGCAAAGATCAGCTGTGCCGAGGCATCCTCTGCGCCGGGGCAGTAACGCACCAGCTTGACCATTTTGTGTGCGGCGCTTTTGGGCATGCCCGGCGGCAGGCAAAGGCAATCCCCGAGAAGGGCGGCACAGGTGGGACAGGTGACCGTTTTTTCGTTTTCATACCGCAGGCGGCAAATGGGACACAAGACGCCGTCAGGATGCGAAAGAGGCAGACGCGTGTTGCATACCAAGCACCTCGGAACGAAGAAAAGTCGCGCAATAAAGCTTGGCAGATCAAATTTCATAATCGTATTCCCGTTCGGCCTGTCCTATGCGATAGCAAAGGCAGGTGTAGCGCATATCGTGACGGTTGTTCTCTACCATGCGGGCGGCGATCTCCCGACGGCCGACAAGGATCACCATTTCTCTTGCACGGGTGACGGCGGTGTAGATGAGGTTTCGCGTGAGCAAGGGAGGCGCACAGGCAAAAAGCGGCAGGATCACCACGGGATATTCACTGCCCTGACTTTTGTGCACGGTAATGGCGTACGCATGCTCCAACTCCTCAAGGAGCGAGAAATCGTAGGTTGCCACGCGGTCATCGTAGCGGATATACAGAACTTCGTTTCGTTTATCGATGCGCTCGATCCTGCCGATATCCCCATTGAACACACCGGAGCCCTGCTTGCCGTTCTTTTCCCATTCAATATCGTAGTTATTGCGGATCTGCATCACGCGATCCCCCTCACGGAAGGTGGCATCACGGAAGCGGATCTCTGTCTTCCCCTCTTCAGGGGGATTGATACGCTGTTGCAGAAGCGGATTGAGCACCTCTGTGCCCGCGCGTCCTTTACGGGAAGGCGTGATCACCTGAATTTTCTCACGCATTGCTTCCCCGTAGGCGCGGGGCAAGCGCTTGTCGATCAGGTCGGCAACCGTACCCGCAATGCCCTCCTCCGCGTTTCGTTCGACAAAGAAGAAATCCGCATCCTTTTCATCAAGAAGAGGCATGTCACCGCGGTTGATGCGGTGGGCATTGGTAACGATCAAGCTTTGCTCGGACTGACGGAACACCTCCGAGAGTCTGACGGTGGAAAACACCTCGGATGCAAGGAGATCCCCCAGCACGTTGCCCATGCCGACGGAGGGAAGCTGGTCAACGTCGCCCATAAAGACAAGACGCGTGCCGTTCTGCACGGCGCGCAAAAGGCCTGCCGCAAGCGGCAGATCCAGCATAGAGGCTTCATCGATAATGATGACGTTTTCATCAAGCGGATTGCTTGCGTTGCGATTGAAACGCAGCTCTCCCCCATCCTCGGTACGCTCCATTTCCAGCATGCGGTGGATGGTACGCGCCTCGTGGCCTGCCGCCTCTGACATGCGTTTGGCGGCGCGCCCTGTGGGGGCGGCAAGTGCCACGCGACAGCCGAGATGCGAGAAGATACGCAAAAGCGCCTTGACCACGGTGGTTTTACCCGTTCCGGGGCCGCCCGTTACGACAAGGACACCACCCGTCATGGCGGCGTGAATGGCACGGCGCTGGAGCTCGGCATACGTGATCCCCTGCTCCGCCTCCACCATGCCGATCAGGCGATCCACGTCCTCATGCGAGTAGGTGGGGCAAAAGCGATCCAAGAGAACGAGCTTTTTCGACACATAATCTTCGGCAGAGTCGGATTCCGTGGTGAAGATATAGCGCACGTTCTCGTCATCCTCACGCACGGCAAGCGAGGCAAGTGCGCCGCAGGAAAGGGCGTCGGCAAGGGCTGTGGCCACGGTATTTTCTTCCACGGCCAGCATAGCGGCCGCGCTTGCGATCAGCTTGTCCTGCGGCAAGCACGCGTGCCCGTTTGCGATGGCGTTATATTGCAGAACGTAGGCAAGGCCGCTTTGCAGTCGGCAGGGCGCGTTTTTATCCAAGCCGATCGAGGCGGCGATCTCATCCGCTTTTTCAAAACCGATGCCGAGCGTGCCGTCGCACAGGCGATAGGGGTTTTCGCGGATCAGACCAACCGCGCCGGCACCAAAGCGTTTATACACGCGCGTGGCGGGGCCGGCGCCAAGAAAGTCGCGGCAGAACATCATCACAGCGCGCACACCGGTTTGCTCACGGAAGGATTCGGCGATAGCGCCTGCCTTTTTGACAGAGATGCCGGGAATATCCGAAAGCCATTCCGGGTGATGCTCAATAACGTCAAAGCTCTCTTCCCCAAAGCGGGACACGATCTTGGCGGCGGTTGACGGCCCGATGCCGCGCACCGCCCCCGAGGCGAGATAGCGCAAAATGGCGTGCACCTCCGAGGGCAGACGCTTTTCAAAGGTTTCGACCGAAAACTGCCTGCCATAGGAGGCGTGGGTGACCCAGCGGCCGTACAGAATGACCTCTTCCCCCTCTGATACGTAAGGGAGGATGCCGGTGGCAGTGATCATGCTGTCGTCATCACCCGTTAGCTCGATGACGGCGTAATCGTTACGCTCATTGTGGTAGACGACGGTTTCCACCACGCCGCTGACGCACTCTTTGATTGGATCTGCCATCGTCTAACCCTCCTTTTTGTATTTTTAGTCACAAAATGCGGCTGTACAGATGGCAGCCGCATTCGTGTAATGCCGTCATTTCCTCGGCAGTTGGTTGTGCTTCAAGTAATAGGACAGGTGCGTGCATCGGACCGTTCTGCGCTTCGGTCAGGATAACGGCGCGAAGAACCGCATCGCGCTCTTCCCCCGCCGTATAATGCACGGCGACGGAAAGATCACCGTGATAGCAGCCGTGACCGATCATGCGACAAAGGATCGCATACAGGCCGTACACGGCCAAAATACACACCAAAATTTCAAGAATTTCTAAAAAAAGCATTTCATCACACCCCTTTGCTGTTATCCTATGCAAAGAGGCGGAATTTGGCTTACAGCAGGGCGGCCTTCAGCGCAGGAACGAGGTCGGTGGCCTCCCAGCCGACGGCAAGCTCCTCGCGCCCCATATGACCGTAAGCAGCAAGGGGGGAGTAGATCGGGCGGCGCAGGCCAAAGCGATTGATAATGGCGGCAGGGCGGAGATCGACCAGCTTTTCCACCTCGCGTGCGATGTCCGCTTCGGCATCGCAAGCCGTGCCGAAGGTATCTACGCGTACCGAAACG
>JAZQWX010000033.1:0-2074 GCA_045632565.1 Eubacteriales bacterium
TGGCAACCAGACCGCCGATCGCACCCAGACCGATCACGCCCAGCGTCTTGCCGGTCAGCTCGTGACCAACGAAGGCAGCCTTGCCCTTTTCCACCGCCTTGGCGATGTCGGGCGTGCCCTTGAGGGTGTTGACCCACTCGATGCCGCCCACCACGTTACGAGAGGAAAGGATCAGAGCGGCGACCGCCAGCTCCTTTACACCGTTGGCGTTCGCACCGGGGGTGTTGAACACCACCACGCCGTTCTCGGAGCAACGGTCAAGGGGAATATTGTTGACACCCGCGCCTGCACGTGCGATGGCACGCAGGTTGGGGTTGAACTCCATTTCATGCAGGGAAGCGGAACGCACCAGAATACCGTCGGGGTTCTCGAGGTCCGTATCTACGTCGTATGCGTTTCGGGCAAAAGCGTCCGTACCGCAGGCGGCGATCTTGTTCATCATTTTAATCTGCTTTTTCATAAGATCAACCGTTCTCCTTCGGATTTTCTTCGGCAAATTTCTTCATAAAGGCGATCAGCGCCTCCACGCCCTCGCGGGGCATGGCGTTGTAGATGGAAGCACGCATGCCGCCCACGCTGCGGTGACCCTTCAGGTTGGCAAGGCCTGCCGCGGTAGACTCGGCAACGAACTTCGCATCCAGCTCCTTGCTGCCCGTGATGAAGGTTACGTTCATCATGGAGCGGCTCTCGGGCTCAACGGGTGCAGTGTAGTAATCCTGATTGTCGAGGTAATCGTACAGCAGGGCTGCCTTTTCCTCGTTCATCTTCTTCATGACTTCCAGACCGCCAAGGCTCTCGATCCACTCAAATACCAGCTTGGCGATGTAGATGGCGTAGCAGGGGGGCGTGTTGTACATCGAGCCGTTGTCGGCCATGACCTTGTAATCCAGCATGGTGGGGGTGATGGGCTTGGCGCGACCGATGAGATCCTCACGCACGATCACGATGGTCAGACCTGCCTGGCCGATGTTCTTCTGTGCACCTGCATAGATCATGCCAAAGCGGGGAACGTCCACAGGCTCGGACAGGATGCAGGAGGACATATCGGCAACCAGCGGCACGTTGCCCGTGTCGGGAATGTAGGGGAACTTCGTGCCGTAGATGGTGTTGTTGAAGCAGATGTGCACGTAGTCGGCATCCGGGCGGATGGCGGACTTATCCAGCTTCGGAACGAAGGAGAAGTTTGCACCGGCAGAGGAAGCGGCGATGGCAACGTCACCGTACTTCTGTGCCTCAGTGTAGGCCTTCTTCGAGAACTGGCCGGAGATCAGGTAGTCGGCACGGCCGCTGCCGGTGAGCAGGTTCAGCGGAACGGCGGCAAACTGCGTGGATGCGCCACCCTGCAGGAACAGGACCTTGTAATTTTCGGGAATGTTCATGAGTCGGCGCAGAACAGCCTCGGCCTCTTCGATGATCTGTTCGTAAACGGGGGAGCGGTGGCTCATCTCCATCACGGACATACCGGAGCCCTTATAGTTGAGCATTTCCTCGGCGGCACGGCGGAGAACCGGCACCGGCATCATGGAAGGACCGGCGGAGAAGTTATAAATTCTATCCATAAGTGTGAACCAATTACCCATGCGGGTAACCCTTTCAAAAAATGTTTGGATTTATAATATACCATTATATAGGAAAGAAGCAAATAAGTCAATAGGCGTGGGGGTGAAATTTGCAAAAATTTTAACAAAGAAGCACGAAAAATAAAAAAAGAAAGAAAATTTCAAAAAACTGTTGACAAATTGAGTGGCATGTGATAGAATATAAAAGCTTGTTCAGAGCATATGGCGGAGTAGCTCAGTTGGCTAGAGCATTCGGTTCATACCCGACAGGTCGCTGGTTCAAATCCTGCCTCCGCTACCACGAGCTTGCCAATCGGCAGGCTCGTTTTGGCCCGTTGGTCAAGCGGTTAAGACACGGCCCTTTCACGGCTGTAACATGGGTTCGATTCCCGTACGGGTCACCAAAATCGACATTCTTCGAAAGAGGAATGTCGATTTTACTTATTACTTATTACCTATTCACTATTCACTATTCACTTAAAAATGTCGATTTTGGAAGGTAATAAGTAAGATGT
>JAZQWX010000034.1:0-3635 GCA_045632565.1 Eubacteriales bacterium
TCCTCGTTTTTCTCAATGGTCTTGAGCGAGAAGTCGCCCTGCGCGTAGAACGTGCCGGCCTTCTGCACGCCGATGCCCATGGCATTCATGAAGCACGAGCCCGAGCCCGCAAACTCCTGCCACATGCCCGCACCAGAAACGAGCAAGAGGCGTCCGTCACCCTGCTTTTCCAACACGTAGGCCTGACCGCAGGACTGCTGCGCGTAGCCCACCGTGATGCCGTAGACCGCGATATTCTCGGTATTTTTGATGCGAAGGTGTCCCTTATCGTAGTTCTTATCCTCGTATTTCACGCCCTCGGCGTACACGCCGTAGGCGTAGAAGGCGGTATCCTGATGCTCCGCGCCAAGCGAAAGCGCTTCCTCGACCGCATACACACCGGGGCAGACGAACACCTCATTCTCACGCGTAGCCTCTCGCATCATGTAGGTGTACAGGGGCAGCAGGCTACCGTCCGAGAGGCACACGCCCGCGCGGCGTTCCATGCCCACGAACAGCTCACGGTTGACGTGCGGCAGGATCTTTTCGTTCGCGCCGCAAGAAAGACGCTCGTCCACGTCGGTCACGGTGTCACCGTTGAGGTTGTCGCAGCCCGAAAGCACGGCCGCGTGGGACGAGCCGTTTGCCGGATAGATATTGCCGTCAGCCAAGAGGTAGTTCACGCCGTCAGCCGAAAGACGCTCTGCCAGCTCATTGTGGCAAACGTACACGTTTTTGCTGCTTTTGGCGTTCACCGCGCACGCGGTGTTGCGGACTACCGAGAGGTTGTATACGTTTTCAAGCAGGATGCTGCCCGATACGGTATTTCTTGCCAATAGGCTGTTTTTCGCGTCGCGGGCGGTGATATCTCCCACGACCTCGCTGTCGCGCACCTCAATTCCCTCGCCCGACAGCACAAGCGAGCCGCGAACGCGGCAGGTCAGCACCAAAACGTCCTTGGCCGAAACAGTCAAATTTCCTTTGATCAGCAGGTTTTCGAGGATCGCGCCGTCCGTGGTGACCGCAAGATCGTCAAACTCACGGTTTTTCAGCATGGCTTCACGCATATGTCAGTTCTCCTTCTGGATTTTTACAGTTTTTTGGCGGAATAGACGAAAATTGTTCTTTTCCAATCTCATTATAACGGAGTCCTCCACTTTTGTAAACCCTTTTCGGGAAATCGGCGCAAAAAGGGCAACTTACCCAAAGTGTACCGAGCCTTTTTGTGCAAAACGCCCATGCTTTTCCATTTTTCAAAAACCCCTTTACTTTTGTGCGGAAATTGATTATAATAGAGGTAATCATTACTCGAAAGAGAAGGAACACTATGAAATCTGCAGCCTACACCTTCCGCCGTGCCGTTCCCGTTTGGGAAGAGGGCACCGATACCCGCATGAACCGCCATATCTGCTTTACCGTGCCGCTGTCCCCCGACCTGAACAACCCCGTTCTGTCGCTTTCGGGCTCTTGCTCCTTCGTGGTCAGCATCAACGGGCAGTTTATCGCCCACGGCCCTGCGCGCTGCGCGCACGGCTACTACCGTGTGGATCAGATCGCCCTGACCAAGTACCTGACGGCCGGTGAAAATACCCTCTCCATCCGTGTGGCGGGCTATTATGCACGCTCCTTTGCCTACCTGCGCCAGCCCTCCTTCCTTTGCGCGGAGCTGACCGACGGTGATCGCGTAGTCGCCTACACGGACGAAACGGGCGAGGGCGGTTTTTCGGCCTTCCTTGTGAAGGAGCGCATTGAAAAGGTGCAACGCTATTCCTATCAGCGTCCGTTTGTCGAGCACTACCGTCTGGATTCCTCGGCCTTTTCCTATGAATACGGCAAGGGCGGCGAGCGCGTGAAGCTTGCCCGTGCCGAGGACAAACAGTTCCTCGTCCGCACCCAGCCCTACGGCGATTATCCCGTGGTGCTGCCCAAGGGTGAGATCGCGGAGGGCACGGTTTCCTATTCCGACAAGGACGAATATTTCACCGACCGCGCCATCACCATGCCTGCCGAGGGCAAGTTGGATGGCTTCCCCGAGGACGAGCTGGAGGTAAGGAGCTGGATCGAGGTCGGCCGCATGGACTTTTCCCGCACCGCCTCCTTCTTCTGCCGCCCCGTGCAGGCGCTGGAGCTTGTGCCGAACAGCTACGCCGACGTGGATCTTGGCTGTAACTATACGGGTATTCTCGATTTTGACGTAGAAACACCCGGCGGCTGTGAGCTGTACGTGCTCTTCGAGGAGTTTTTCGATGATAACGGTGAATTTATCCGTTTCCGCATCGACACCAGCAACATCCTCTATTATAAGCTGGCGGCGGGCAAGTACCATATCCACACCACCGAGCCCTATTCCATGCGCTCGCTGCGCATCGTGGCCGTGGGTGGCTCTGCCGCGGTCAAGCGGCTGAAGATGTTCAAGATCGGCTATCCCGCCCGCCTGATCACCGCCCGTCTGACCACGGGTGACGAGCGCTACGCCAAGCTCTTTGAGGCGGCCAAGGAAACCTTTATCGCCAACGCCGCTGACATTTACATGGACTGTCCCTCGCGCGAGCGCGCGGGCTGGCTGTGCGACAGCTTCTTCACCGGCCGTGTGGAAAAGACCCTGACGGGTGCTTCCCGCGTGGAGCGTGCGTTCCTTGAAAACTTCCTTTTGCCCGAAAAATTTGACGATCCCATTCCGAAGGGCATGCTGCCCATGTGCTACCCCGCCGATTTCTCGGACGGTAATCACTACATCCCGAACTGGGCGATGTTTTTCGTGCTGGAGCTGGAGGAATACCTCGGCCGCACGGGCGACCGTGAGATGATCGATGCGGCCAAGCCCCGCATGATGGAGCTGCTCTCTTGGTTCCGTCAGTACGAAAACGCCGACGGCCTCTTGGAAAAGCTGCCCGGCTGGGTGTTCGTCGAGTGGTCGCACGCCAATGATCTCGTGCAGGATCTGAACTTCCCCACGAACATGATGTACGCCATGATGAAGGATGCGCTGGCACGGCTCTACGGCATGGACGATCTTTCCCGTGAGGCAGCCGCCCTGCGCGAGAGCATCCGCCGCCTGTCCTACACCAAAAACGGCTTCTTCTGCGACAACATGGTCTACCGCGACGGCGCGCTTGTGCTTTCGGGCGAATATACCGAGGCCTGTCAGTACTACGCCTTCTTCTCGGGCGTGGCTACCCCTGCCTCCTACCCTGCCCTGTGGATCCGTCTGCGGGACGAATTCGGCTTTGACCGCCAAAAGACGGGCGCGTATCCCGAGGTCGCCCCCGCCAACGCCTTTATCGGCAACTACCTGCGTATGGAGCTGCTCATGCGTGCAGGTGAGGTGGAGAAAACCCTCTCGGACATTCTCGACTACTTCACTTACATGGCCGACAAGACGGGCACGCTGTGGGAGCACGTTTCTACCTATGCCAGCTGTAATCACGGCTTTGCCTCGCACATCCTCGTCTGGATGGAGCAGGCGGGCTACATCGTACGTGACGAAGAGTAAACCATGAGCAAAACGCTGTATTATGAGGATTTTTGTACGAGTGAGGATCACGGCTACAACCTGGCCCGCGCCATGCAGGCCTGCCGCCGCGAGGGGGCAAATTGCCTGATTCTTTCCCCCGACGTATACGATATTTACCCCGACTATTGCGAGGAGCGCGTGC